>NZ_JBPCKQ010000182.1:0-18919 GCF_051004135.1 Ornithinimicrobium sp. | reverse complement strand
AGGTCGAGGCGTACAAGAGTCCTCCGATACGGCCTAACGCTTTCAAGGGGGGCAGGGGGGGGGAGCCGGAGCCCGGGGTCCGGGGCCGCGTTGCCGCGGCCCACTGGGTGGGGGTGGCCACGGGGCTCAGATGCCCCGCAGGAAGTCCGGGTCGTCGTCGGGGCCGCGTGGCCCCAGGGGTCGCTGCGAGCCCCCCCGACCGAGGCTGCCCCGCTCCCGCCCGGCGAGCAACCAGGCGATGCCGCCGACCGGGGTGAACAGCAATGCGAGGACCAGCCACAAGACCTTGGGCAGATGCTGTACGCGCGCCTCGTCGGTCTTGACCACGTCGACCACGCAGTAGACCGTGAAGACGATCAACAGGATGGGGATCAGCAGCCGGAGCAAGGGTCGGGTCCTCGGGGTCAGATGTCGGGGGAGTCGGAAACTCCCATTGTGCCACCCGCGGTCGGCAGGGTCCGCAGGGCGGCGACCCGGTCGACTTTGCCGCCGGGCAGCAGGGGCAGGGCGCTCACCAGGTGCACCTCGCGGGGCAGGGCATGATCGGGTATGCGGCCGCGCAGGTGGTCGCGGACCGATCCGGTCGGCTGGGCGCGCAGGGAGCCCAGCTCTGCCCTCCCGGCGGCGGGGTCGAGGACGACAAGGGCGACCACGCGTTGTCCCCATTCGGGGTCCCGGGCACCGAGCACTACGGCCTGGTCGATCCCCGGCTGCGCACTGAGGGCGTCCTCGACCAGCGCCGGGTGCACCTTGTGGGCCCCGGTGCTGATGACGTCGTCGCTCCGCCCCAGGATCCGCCAGGAACGATCGCTGCGCTGCTCGCCGACGTCGGCGCTGACGAACCAGCGCACTCCCGATCGCTGCACGAAGGACACCCGCGTCAGCGCCGCGTCGCCGAGGTAGCCGCGGGCCAGCATCGGTCCGCCCAACAGCAGCCGACCCCGCTCGTCCACGTCGGCCCGGACGCCCCGCAGCGGCCGCCCCTCGTAGAGGCAACCGCCGCTGGTCTCGGTGCCACCGTAGGTGGTGACCACGTGCACCCCGTGCCGGTCCAGCTCGCAGCGTTGAGCCTCGGGCAGTGCCGCGCCGCCCACCAGGACCACGTCGAAGCTCTGCAGGGCGGCCAGCCCGGCGGGGTCGGCCAGCAGGCGATGCACCTGGGTGGGGACGAGCGCGACATACCGTCGGCCGGCTCGCTGCATCCGTGCGACGGACCCGACGAAGGCAGGGACAGCGAAGGCGGGGCCGCGATCCAGCACGACCGGGGGCCGGTCGGCCAGCACGGAGCGCACCCAGACCTGCCACCCCGCGACGTGGGCGGGCGACAAGGTCTGCAGCCACTGGCCGGGTCCGCCGAGCCGCTCCAGCGTCGCGGTCGCGGAGGCCAGCAGAGCCGCGGCGTCGAGCACCACGACCTTGGGTGTGCCGGTGGAGCCCGAGGTGGCCAGCGCGACCGCGGCGCCGTCCAGGACCGGGTCGTCGTGGGCCAACGCCGCCGGGGTCGCAGGCCCGGGGTGCACGGGTGGCCCCCCGTCCAGCACGCCGCGGACCTCGGACCACCACCGATCCGGCGGCAGCTGCGGATCCAGCGTCCTCAGCGCGTGCATCATCGAGCCCGACCTCCCCGGCGCTTCAGGGTGCGGTGCCGAGGTCGCTGCGCTGCAGGTCGACGTACCACTCGCCGGCAAAGCGCTGCAGCACGATGTCGGCGTCGCTGAAGCCCTCGGCGAAGACGCCGCCGACGTTCTGCGCCGTGACCCGCGCGGTGTCTGCCTCGACGGTGGCACCGTCGATCTCGATCGCCTCGAAGACCGCGGCGTCCTGCTCGCTGACCTGGGCCTCCAGCTGGGGGATGACCTCCTGCTCGCACAGGGCCAGCTCGTCGGGGGAGTCGGCCATCGGCGCGCTGCCGTCGAGCCCGACGAGCAGCCGGCAGAACTCCGGGTCAGCACTCACCAAGGCGGCCAGGAACGCCTCGGTCCGCTCCGCCGCCGCCGGACCGTCGCCACCGGCGGAGACATCCGTCGTGGCGCGGGCTTCATCCGGCGCGGAGGTCGAGGTGCTCGCCACCGGGCCCCCGATCTCCGGTTGCGGGCTGGTCGCCGCGGCGGTGTTGCCGGTCGGCGCGGCCTCGCCCGGAGCCCGCGGCGCAGTGGTCTCCGCGTCGGCGGACTCCCGGGGGCCTACGGCGTCGGCGCACGCCGTGAGGGCGAGCACGACCGCCGCGAGGGCAGGGAGCCGCAGGTGCCGCATCAAGGTCCTCCCGGGGTGGCCGGATGGACCTCCAGTCTCCCACGGTGGCGCAGGGGTCAGCTTCCGAGGAAGGTCTGCTGGAAGTCGACATACCACTCGCCGCCGATGTTCTGCAGCACGATGTCGCGGCCCAGCCCCTGGGCGAAACCCTGACCGAGGGAGCCGCTGAAGTTGTCTGGGGTGACCGTGGCCGTCTCCCCGTCGACCTGGGCGCCGGTGATCTCGATCTCGTTGATGGTGCCGGCCTGCTCCTCGGTCAGCATCCCGTCCATCTGCTGGGCCAGCGGCGGGATGATCTGCTCCTCGCACTGCTTGAGATCCGCGGGTGCCTCGTTCATCGGCGCGTTGCCCTGCAGGTTGAGGATGGTGCCGCACAGCGCGGGGTCGGCGTTGACCAACGCGATCAGAAACTCCTCGGTCCGGTCTGCGGCCGCCTGCCCCTCTTCGCCGCCCATCGCCGGACCGCCTGCGGAGGTGGCGCTGCTGTCGTCCGGGGTGGACGTCTGCTCGGCCTGGGTGGTGGTCTCCATGTCCTCGGTGGTCGTCTCGGACGCCTCCGTGGAGGTCTGCGCGGCCTCGTTGGTGGGGCTGGAGTCGCCGCCGGGCTCCTGCACCTGCGGGTCCTCCTCACCACCGCAGGCGGCGAGGGCGAAGATGGGCACGGCCACGGCAGTGGTCAGTAGGCGTCGCATGAGATCGGGTCCTCCCCAAGATGTTGACAAGACGGCAGCATCGTGTCATAAGCGCGGGCTGACCGCCTACGTGAGCGACTCAGAAATACCAGGGGTAGGACGCCCAGTCCGGTGGCCGCCGCTGCAGGAAGGCGTCGCGGCCCTCGACCGCCTCGTCGGTCATGTAGGCCAGCCGGGTCGCCTCGCCGGCGAAGACCTGCTGGCCGCTCAGCCCGTCGTCGGCCAGGTTGAAGGCGAACTTGAGCATCCGTTGTGCGGTCGGCGACTTGCCCAGGATCTCCTTCGCGGCGGCGAGCGCCTCGGCCTCCATGTCGGCGTGGTCGACCACCAGGTTCACCGCGCCCATGGCCTGCATCTGCTCGGCGTCGTAGGTGCGGCCGAGGAAGAAGATCTCGCGGGCCCTCTTCTGGCCGACCATGCGAGCCAGGTATGCCGAGCCGTAGCCGGCGTCGAAGCTGCCGACGTCGGCGTCGGTCTGCTTGAAGCGCGCGTGCTCTCGCGAGGCGATGGTCAGGTCACAGACGACGTGCAGCGAGTGCCCGCCTCCCGCAGCCCAGCCGCCGACGACCGCGATGACCACCTTGGGCATGGTGCGGATGAGGCGCTGCACCTCCAGGATGTGCAACCGGCCGCCGGCCGCCTTCACTCGTGCCTGGTCGACGGTGTCGGCGGTCTCGCCCTCGGCATACTGGTAGCCGCTGCGGCCGCGGATCCGCTGGTCGCCGCCGGAGCAGAAGGCCCAGCCGCCGTCCTTCGCGCTGGGTCCGTTGCCGGTCAGCAGCACCACGCCGACATCAGGGCTCATCCGGGCATGGTCCAGCACCCGGTAGAGCTCGTCGACGGTGTGCGGGCGGAAGGCGTTGCGCACCTCCGGGCGGTCGAAGGCGATCCGCACGACGCCGAGCTCCCGGGCCCGGTGGTAGGTGACATCGGTCAGCTCGAAGCCGGGCACCTCCTGCCAGGCCGCGGGGTCGAAGACTGCGGACGCGCCTGGTCCGGTATGCCGTGCGGGCGGGTTGGCGGGATCGGTCATGGCGGTCAGGATAGGGCCATGGCTCTCCGGTGGTACACGCTCGTCGTCGACTGCCACGACGTGGCTGCCCAGGCGTGGTGGTGGGCACAGGTCATGGACTGGAAGATCGTCCACCAGGCAGACGACGAGGCCGTGATCCTGCCCTCCTGGGTGACCTTGGAGATGCTGGACGAGATCCCGTGGGAGCGACAGGGCCCGGGCATGGTCTTCGTCTCCGTCCCGGAGGGCAAGAGCGTGAAGAACAGGCTGCACATCGACCTCGCGCCGCACACGTCCCAGGACCGGGCGGCCGAGATCCAGCGGCTGCTGGACCTCGGCGCGACTCGGGTCGACGTCGGTCAGGACGACGGTGAAGCCGTGGCCACCTGGGTGGTGTTGGCCGACCCCGAGGGCAACGAGTTCTGCGTGCTGTCCTCTCGCGACCGGTGAGGTCTACGCCGCACCCTGACCTGCCGAACGTCGACCCGTCGGTGGTCCTGCCGGACATCCAGGAGCTGCTGGCGTCGGCGGTCGTGGTGCGCATCCCGCTGAGCCTGCCGTTCCGGGGGATCTCCCACCGCGAGGCGGTCCTGCTGCGCGGACCCCTGGGCTGGGCCGAGTTCGCCCCGTTCACCGAGTATGCCGACGCCGAGGCGTCCCGGTGGCTGCTCGCCGCGATCGAGGGCGGCTGGTACGGGTGGCCGGCCCCCGTCCGCGACTCCGTCGGGGTCAACGCGACCGTGCCGGCGGTCCCGGCCGCACAGGTGCCGGGCGTGCTGGCCCGCTTCCCGGGCTGCACGACGGCGAAGGTCAAGGTGGCCCAGCGGGGTCAGGGCCTCATGGACGACCTGGACCGGGTGGCCGCCGTCCGAGCCCATCTCGGCCCGGCCGCGCGGGTGCGGGTCGACGCCAACGCCGGCTGGGACCTGACCCAGGCGCGGGACGCGCTGATCCGGCTGTCGGCATACGACCTGGAGTATGCCGAGCAGCCGGTCGCCGAGGTGCCGGACCTGGCGCGGCTGCGCCGGACGTTGGCCGCCGACGGCGTGTCGGTGCCGATCGCTGCCGACGAGTCGATCCGTCGCGCGCAGGACCCGATCCGGATCGCCCGGGAGCAGGCGGCCGACCTGGTCGTCGTGAAGGTGGCACCGCTGGGCGGCGTGCGGGCGGCGTTGCGGATCGTCGCGCAGTGCGGGCTGCCGGCCGTGGTCTCCAGCGCGCTGGACACCTCGGTCGGCATCGCCGCCGGGGTGGCGCTGGCCGCCGCCCTGCCCGACCTGCGACACGACTGCGGGCTGGGCACGGTCGCCCTGCTGCAGGGGGACGTGACCGGAGCGCCGTTGCGTCCGGCGCAGGGCCTGCTCACGCTGGACGCTGCGCACCGGGCGCTCGCGGGCGTGCGCGCGGAGTTGATGGAGCAGCACCGGGCCGACCCGGGCACGGCCGGTTGGTGGCTCGCGCGGCTGGCCCGCTGTCGCGCACTGCTCGGGGAGCCCCGTCCAGAGTTTACCTAGCGGAAACACGCGCTTTCGGAACCGAAACATGCAGGGGTCGGTTCGGTAACACTGCGCGCGCAGACTCTTGGGCAGTGGTGCGACGCCCTGGTCGTGCCCCATACAACCTCTTGGAGAGACTCATGGAGCTGACTTCCGTCGATGTCTGGCTGATCGTCGCTGCCGCCCTCGTGCTGCTGATGACACCCGGACTCGCCTTCTTCTACGGCGGCCTGACCCGTGCCAAGGCCTCCCTGAACATGATGATGATGAGCTTCATGTCCATCGGCCTGGTCGCCGTGGTCTGGGTCCTCTGGGGCTACTCGATGAGCGGGGGCGACGCCCAGCTGGGTGGGCTCTTCGGTGACCCCTTCGCCTCGTTCGGGATGAGCGACCTGGTGGGCACCGGCGACCTCATCGGCGCCGGCTTCGGGGCCACCTTCGCCATCATCACCGTCGCGCTGATCAGCGGCGCGGTGGCCGACCGCACCAAGTTCGGCTCCTGGATGATCTTCGTGCCCATCTGGGTGACCCTGGTCTACTGCCCGCTGGCCTTCATGGTCTGGGGCGGCGGCCTGCTCGGTGAGGACGGCGCCTTCGGCCAGACCTTCGGTGCGGCCATCGACTACGCCGGGGGCACCGTGGTGCACATCAACGCCGGCCTGGCCGCGCTGGTGCTCGTCTACATCATCGGCCAGCGTGCCGACTTCGGGAAGATGGGCTTCCACAAGCCGCACAACATCCCGCTGGTCATGCTGGGCGCCGCGCTGCTGTGGTTCGGCTGGTTCGGCTTCAACGCCGGTGCCGCGAGCACCTCGGAGGAGGCCGGCCTGATCTGGATCAACACCATGGTCGCGCCGGCCGCCGCGATGCTGGGCTGGCTGATGGTCGAGGCGATCCGCGACAAGCGGATGACCTCGGTCGGCTCCGCCTCCGGCGTGGTGGCCGGTCTGGTCGCCATCACCCCGGCGTGTGCCAACCTGAGCCCAGTGGGCGCCATCGGCCTCGGCGTCGTGGCCGGAGCCGGCTCGGCGCTCGCGATTGGCCTGAAGTACAAGTTCGGGTATGACGACGCGCTCGATGTCGTCGGCGTCCACCTGGTCGCCGGGCTCATCGGCACCATCGCCATCGGCTTCCTGATGCTGCCCGTCGAGGGCGAAGGTGGCGGCCTGTTCTACGGCGGCGGCTTCGCCCAGCTGGGCGCGCAGGTCGCGGCGGCGGGCTTCACCATGATCTACACCGGGGTGCTCACCGCGGTGATCGGGCTGGCCATCGCCAAGACCATCGGCTTCCGGGTCTCCCCCGAGGTGGAGAAGGACGGCGTCGACCAGGCCGCGCACGGCGAGACCGCCTACGAGTTCGACCCGTTCTACACCCGGACCTCGATGAACGGGAACGGCTCGGACGCATCGGTCAACGGCGCCGGCGAGCACGCACCGGAGAAGACGAACGCCTGAGCGTTCGACGACGGCGGGTCCGCGTCGCGGTCGCCCCGTGATCACCCGGGTGTCCCGGTCACCACACACGGTGCCGGGACACCCGTGCGCGCCCACCCTGCCGACTCACCTGCCGACTCGGCAGTCTTGCTCCGCCGGACGCCCTCGGTGCGGCTCCGGAGGCGCTAGCCTGTCCCTGCACACCGGCTGCGAGATGCAGCCGCACGACATCCAGACGACACGAGGTGAAGGCAGTGCCCACCGGCAAGGTCAGGTTCTTCAATGACGACAAGGGCTTCGGCTTCCTCGCCAGCGACGAGGGTGAGGACGTCTACGTCCACGCCAGCGCGCTCCCGGCCGGGGTGGACGCTCTGCAGCGCGGCGCCCGGGTGGAGTTCGACATCGCGCAGGGCCGACGCGGTGACCAGGCGCTGTCCGTGCGGCTGCTCGAGCCGCCCACGTCGGTGTCCCGCACCATGGCCATCCGGGACCGCAAGCCGGCCGAGGAGATGGCCGGCGTCGTCGAGGACCTGATCACGCTGCTGGACCAGTCCTCCAACTCGCTGCGGCGTGGGCACTACCCCGACCGCACCCTCGCTGCACCGCTGGCCAAGTCGCTGCGCGCCGTCGCCGACCAGTTCGACGCCGGGAGCTGAGCGTGGCCACCCCGAAGACCGACGCGACGCTGACCGGCGCGGTCGAGGTCGCCCGCGCCGCGGCCGCCGAGGTGGCCGAGCCGGGCACCGTCGGGGAGCACCTTGCCGTGCTTGCCGAGGCCGACCGGCTGGTGACCCACTACTTCGCCTGCACCGCCACGGCATACCCGGGTTGGCGCTGGGCGGTCACCCTGGCGCGCGCCCCGCGGGCCCGGCGGGCGACGGTCAGCGAGACGCACCTGGTGCCCGGGGAGGCCGCGCTGCTGTCGCAGGAGTGGGTGCCGTATGCCGAGCGGCTGGCGCCGGGTGACATCGGCGCGGGCGACCGCACACCTTTCGTGGCGGACGACCCGCTGTTGGAGCACGGCTTCGAGGCCACGGGTGATGAGGACGTCGACGCCGTCGGCTTCGTCGAGCTCGGGCTGGGGCGTCCGCGGGTGCTCTCGGGCGAGGGTCGCGAGCGCGCTGCGACGCGGTGGTACGACGGGTCGCACGGGCCCGCCGCAGATATCGCCCGCAAGGCGCCCGCGTCCTGCTCGTCCTGCGGCTTCTTCCTGCCGATGGCCGGGGCGCTGCGGACGCTCTTCGGGGTCTGCGCCAACGAGTGGTCGCCCAGCGACGGCTCGGTCGTCAGTCTCGACCACGGTTGCGGCGCGCACAGTGAGGTCGAGGCCGAGCACCGGCCGGCGGACCGGGTGGAGGCTCCGGTGCTGGATGACCTGGCCTACGAGGTCGTGTCGGGATGACCGCGCCGGCGCTCGGGTGGCGGTGTCCTGAGCCCGGTCAGTCCGGTGGGCGGGCCTCGACGGCGTTGCCGCGGCCCCGCCGCACGTAGAGGGCACCGAGTGCGCCGACGGACAGGCCGGCGACCGGCACCCACAACCACCAGGATCGCTCACCGCTGCGCAGGTCCGGCAGCAGCAGCAGCACGACGAGGGCCACGGCCCACAGTGCCATGCCGGACCAGACCACGATCCGCGTCGGCAGCTCGATCCGGGGCGGCACCACCTCGGCCGGTGGCTCGCCCGGGTCATCGGATCCTCGACGCACAACCGTCACTGTAGACACCCTTCGATCACCAGGCAGGCAGCATGGCATCCTCAGCAACCTCGCCCCGACCGACCTCGACCTCCGCGGTGGACCGCTACTTCCACATCTCCGAACGCCGCTCGACCGTGCCGCGGGAGATCCGCGGTGGCTTGGCCACCTTCTTCACCATGGCCTACATCGTGGTGCTCAACCCGCTGATCATCGGCACCGTCCCCGACGGGACCGGTGAGTTCCTCGCCGGCGGAGACCTGGGGGCCATCGCCGCAGTCACGGCTCTGGTGGCCGGGGTGATGAGCATTGTGATGGGGCTGGTCGCCAACTACCCCCTGGCCCTGGCGACCGGTCTGGGTCTCAACGCCTTCGTGGCCTACGGCATCGCCAACCTGGACGGGGTGACCTGGGCGGACGCCATGGGTCTGGTGGTGCTGGAGGGCCTGACCATCCTGGTCTTGGTGCTGACCGGTTTCCGCGAGGCCGTCTTCCACGCCATCCCGGCCCAGCTCAAGATCGCCATCAGCGTGGGGATCGGACTGTTCATCAGCATCATCGGACTGGTCGACGCCGGGATCGTGCGCAAGCCGGCCGGTGGGCCGGTCCCGTTGGAGCTCGGGATCGGGGGCTTCCTGGCGGGATGGCCCACCTTGGTCTTCGTCATCGGGCTGTTGACCATCCTGTCGCTGGTCGCGCTACGGGTGCGGGGCGCGATCCTCTACGGCATCGTCGGCGCGACGGTGCTCGCGATCGTGCTCGAGGCGGCACTGGACATCGGGTCGCAGACCGACGAGACCGGTGAGGTGGTCAACCCGACCGGGTGGGGGCTGGGTGTGCCCGCCCTGCCGGACTCGATCGTGCAGACGCCCGATTTCGGGCTGCTGGGTGAGTTCAACCTGCTCGGGTCGGTCGGCGCGATCGGTGCGGTCACCTTCTTCCTGCTGGTCTTCACCCTGATGCTGGCCGACTTCTTCGACACCATGGGCACGATGGTGGCCATCGGCGCGGGGGCCGGTCTGCTCGATGAGGATGGCAACCCGCCCAACGTCCGCCGCATCCTGGTCGTCGACTCCCTGGCGGCCGCCGCCGGGGGAGCCGCCTCGGTCAGCAGCAACACGGCATACATCGAGTCCGCCACCGGGGTGGGGGAGGGCGCCCGCACCGGGCTGGCCTCCGTGGTCACCGGGGTGCTGTTCCTGGTCGCCACCTTCTTGTCGCCGCTGGTCGCGGTGGTGCCCTACGAGGCGGCGACCCCGGCGCTGATCGTGGTGGGCTTCCTGATGATGCAGCAGGTCTCCGGCATCGACTGGGACGACCTGGAGATCGCCTTCCCGGCCTTCCTGACGATCGTGCTGATGCCGTTCACCTACTCCATCACCGCCGGCATCGGCGCGGGCTTCGTGAGCTATGTCGTGCTCAAGGTCGTGCGGGGCAAGGCCGGCGTGATCCACCCGCTGCTGTGGCTGGTCGCCGCCCTGTTCGTCATCTACTTCGCGATCGACCCGGTGCGGGGTTGGCTGGGCGGCTGACCCGGCACCTGCACGCTCACGGGGGGTCGCGTCGGGAATAGTTGCCTAGGCTAAGTAGTTGGGCCGACTGTGACCCGCCCGACCTCCGCCGAGCCCGCCCCCGTGGACCCTGTGGCGCCACCCGACCCGTCGGTGGCCGCGTTGGCCCATGACCTGCGGATGGCCTGTATGCGGGTGTCCCGGCGGGTCCGCTTCGAGACCACCACCCAGCTGGCCCCGCACCAGTTCAGCGTGCTGGTGCGGCTCAGCGAGCGCCCCTGCAGCGCCGGCGAGCTGGCCGACCGGGAGCGGGTCTCCGCGCCGAGCATGAGCCGGACCGTGGCCGCCCTGGTGGAGCGGGGATTCGTGCAGCGCACCGCCGACAGCGCGGACGGCCGGGTGGTCGTGCTCTCCCTGAGCCCGTTGGGGGAGCGGGTGCTGGCCCAGGAGCGGGCGCAGCGGGACGCCTGGATGGCGGTCCGGCTCGAGCGGTTGAGCGCGGCCGACCGGGCGCTGCTGCGCCGCGCGACGGGGGTGCTCGAGCAGGTGGTGGACCGGTGAGCGCGATGTTCTCCGCCCTCTCGGTGCGCAACTATCGGGTCTACGCCGCCGGGGCCCTCGTGTCCAACACCGGCACCTGGATGGGCCGGGTCGCGCAGGACTGGGTGGTGCTGACCGAGCTCACCGACAACTCCGCCTCGGCCCTGGGCATTGTCACCGGGCTGCAGTTCCTGCCCATGCTGCTGCTCGCCCCGCTCGGCGGCGCCCTGGGTGACCGGTTCGCCAAGCGCCGGGTGATGTTGGTGACCCAGTCGATGATGGCGCTGACCGCGGTGCTGATGGGCGTCCTGGTCCTCGGCGGGGCGATGGAGCTGTGGCACATGTATGTCCTGGCGTTCGCCCAGGGCGCGGCCGCCGCGATCGACGCCCCCGCCCGGCAGGCCTTCGTCTCCGAGATGGTCCCGCCGGAGCAGCTGACCAACGCGGTCGGCCTCAACAGCGCGTCCTTCAACAGCGGCCGGCTGATCGGCCCGGGTGTCGCGGGCCTGCTGATCGCTGCGTTCGGGACCGGTCCTACGCTGCTGATCAACGCCGCCACGTTCGTGGCCGTGCTGTGCGCCCTGATCGCGCTCGACCCCGCCGAGCTGACCCCTGCGCCGCGCAGCCGCGGCAAGGGCCGGATCCGGGAGGGGGTGCGCTACGTGCGCGGGCGCCCGGACATCATGCTGATCATGGTGCTGGTCTTCGTGCACGGCACCTTCGGGATGAACTTCCAGCTCACCAACGCCCTGATGGCCACCGAGGTCTTCGACCGGGGCGTCAAGGACTTCGGCCTGGTCGGCTCGGTCATGGCGATCGGCTCGCTCGGGGGCGCGCTGCTGGCGGCGCGGCAGGAGCGTCCCCGCTGGCGACGGCTGCTCGGCGCGCTGGGCGGCTTCACCGTCTGCACCCTGGCCGCCGCCCTGGCTCCCTCGTGGACCCTGTATGTCGTGTTCCTGGTCCCCACCGGGTTGTTCGCGTTGACCGTGATGGTGACCGCCAACTCGATGGTGCAACTGTCGGTGGAGCCGGCGGTGCGCAGCCGAGTGATGTCGCTCTACATGGCGGTCTTCTTCGGCGGCACCCCGCTGGGCGCACCGATGATCGGCTGGATCGGCGACACCTTCGGTGCCCGTTGGACCATCCTGATCGCCACCATCATGTGCGGGACGGCCGCGGTGGCTGCGACGATCTACCTCATGCGCACCGACGACCTGCACGTGCATCGCGGCCACAGCCTGACCCGCCCGCTGGTCCTGGTCCGCGGGCCCGTGCACGCGATGCCCGAGCCCGTGGCCTGATGGACGCCCGCACCCGGCGCCGGCTCGTGCTCGCCGCGCTGGCCCTGATGATTCTGGTCATCGCGGTGGCCGCCCTGATCGGAGGACGATGAGCTTCACGACCCGCCCGACCCTGACCGGCACCTACGGCATGGTGTCCAGCACGCACTGGATCGCCTCGCAGAGTGCGATGCGCACCCTGGAGCTGGGGGGCAACGCCTACGACGCCGCGGTCACCGCGGGCTTCGTGCTGCATGTCGTCGAGCCGCATCTCAACGGGCCGGGAGGCGACCTGCCGGCGATCGTGGCGGGCCCCGGCCGGTCACCGCAGGTGCTGTGCGGGCAGGGCCCGGCCCCGGTCGGCGCGACGCCTGAGCACTTCGACGAGGCCGGGCTGAGCATGGTGCCGGGCTCGGGGATGCTGGCCGCGGCCGTGCCCGGGGCGTTCGACGCCTGGATGCTGCTGCTGCGCGACCACGGCACGATGACGCCGCGCGAGGTGCTGGCCCCCGCGGAGCACTACGCCCGGCACGGTCACCCCCTGCTGGCGGTGGTCAGCACCACCGTCCAGCGGGTGCAGCAGCTGTTCGAGCAGGACTGGCCGAGCTCGGCCCAGGTGTGGCTGCGCGGGGGTGCGGCGCCTACGCCGGGAGCGCTGTTCCGCAACCCCGCCTGGGCCGACACCCTGGCAGCGTTGGTCCGCGACGGCGAGGCCGGCGGGGGCGCCCGGGAGGTGCAGATCGAAGGCGTGCGCCGGGCCTGGTCGCAGGGCTTCGTGGCCGAGGCGGTCGACCGGGCCGCGCGGCGGCCGCACCGGCACAGCGGCGGGCAGCTCCTCCCGGGGGTGATCACCGGAGCCGACCTCGCGGCATACCGAGCCACCTGGGAGGACCCGGTCACCCTCGACTGGCACGGTCACACGGTGGCCAAGACCGGCCCCTGGGGTCAGGGGCCCGGTCTGCTGCAGGTGCTGGCGATGCTGGACGCGCTCGGCACGGCGGGCGGCAGCACCGCCGGTGGCGACGTCGGCCCCGACGACACCGAGGGAATGCACCGGATCGCCGAGGCGTGGAAGCTGGCGATGGCCGACCGGGAGGCGTGGCTTGGTGACAGTGGAAGCGCACCGGTCGATGTCGCTGCCTTGCTCGACCCGGCGTATGTCGCGCAGCGCGCCACGCTCATCGGTGCCGAAGCCGACCGCACCCTGCGACCAGGGTCCCCCGACGGCCGGCCGCCGAAGATCGCGGTCCTGGCCACCAGCCAGGTCGAGCACCCGGTCGATGCCACGGTGGGGGAGCCGACGGTATCCCGGGACGGGAGCACCCGGGGGGACACCTGCCACGTCGACGTCGTCGACCGATGGGGCAACATGGTCTCGGCCACCCCGAGCGGCGGCTGGCTGCAGTCCTCGCCCGTCGTGCCCGAGCTGGGCTTCCCGCTGGGCAGTCGGCTGCAGATGATGTGGCTGGAGCCTGGCCTGCCCTCCTCGCTGGTGCCCGGGCGACGACCGCGCACCACGCTGACCCCGACCCTGGTGCTGCGCGACGGCGAGCCGGTGCTGGCCTGCGGGTCACCGGGCGGGGACCAGCAGGACCAGTGGCAGAGCCTGTTCCTGCTGCGGCACCTGGCCGGCGGGTGGGGTTTGCAGGAGGCCATCGACGCGCCCATGTTTCACACCACCAGCTTCCCGGGGTCGTTCTATCCGCGAGGCAGCGAGCCGGGCGTGCTCGTGGTCGAGGAGCGCATCGGGGAGGCCGCGATCGACGAGCTGCGGCGCCGTGGCCACGACGTGCAGGTGCAGGGCCCGTGGACGCTGGGCCGGATGTGCGCGGTGGCCCGCGACCCGGGCACCGGGCTGCTCAGCGCCGGGGCCAACCCGCGGGGCATGCAGGGCTACGCCGTCGGCCGCTGAGCAGGCTCACGCGGTCGGGTGATCCTCGTCGTCCGCGGCATCCGGCGGTTGCGGTGTCGGGTGGTAGCGGACCGTGGACTGGGCAGGTCGCTGGCCGGTGCTCGCGCGCGAGGAGCTGGGTCGGCTGCCCGGTCGGCCGGGACTGCTGCGCCGCGGCACCTTGGGAAATCGGCGGCCACTGCCCGGCTTGACCCGGGTGCTCAGGTCGGCGTGCTTGAGCAGCACGTCATACGGCGCTCCGGTGGGCGGGTGCACCGCGATCGGCTCCTCACCGGAGAAGACGATCCAGTGCGCGCGGTTGTGGTGGAAGATCTGCAGCACACTGCCCTCGACGACCGTCCCGGCGTGCTCCATCGCCTTCTTGCGCTGGTTGCCCTTGGCGACCTTGTCCTGCACGTAGCGCTCGGCCGGGGCGCGCTGGGCGCGCACCTGCTCCATCACCTGGGGTCCGTAACGCTGCGCCGCGGCGTAGACCAGCGGACCGTACTTGACCACCGCACCCACCGCCTTGCCTCTGCCCGCCACCTGGGGTCCTCCTCTTCGAATCGGCCCTGACCACTCCACCATAGGTCGCCGGTGGCACGATGTCGGTATGACATTGCAGGCACGGGTCGACTACGACGGCGTGGGTCTGGATGAGTCCCAGGTGGCCAGCACGCCCCTGGTGCAGATCACCGCGTGGGTCGACGAGGCGGTCGCCCGGCAGGCCGAGCACGGCGACGTGCCCGAGCCGATGGCGCTGCACGTCGCCACGGTGGACGCCGAGGGGCAGCCGGACGTGCGGACCGTGCTGATGCGCATGCTGGAGCCGCGGGGGCCCGGCTTCCTGACCAACCTGGACTCCGCCAAGGGTCAGCAGATCCGGACCAGCGACAAGGTCGCCGCGGCGCTGGTGTGGCCCTCGATGTTCCGCGCCATCCGTTTCCGCGGGATCGCGGTGCCGATCGGCCGCCAGGACGTCGAGGGATACTTCCGGTCCCGCCCCTACGGATCGCGGATCAGCGCCTGGGCCTCCGAGCAGTCCCGACCGGCGGGGTCCCGCGTCGAGCTGGAGCGCCGGCACGCGGAGTTCGCCGAGCGGTTCCCCGACCACGGCAACCCCGACGACGTGCCCGTGCCTGATCACTGGGGCGGCTACTGGCTGGAGCCCCACCGTGTGGAGCTCTGGGCAGGGCGTCCGAGCAGGCTGCACGACCGGCTGGTGTGGGACCGCACGGGCGGGGGCGACCTGTCCGTGGCCACTGCCTGGTCGCTGACTCGCCTCCAACCCTGACTGGCAGCATCGCCGAGGGCATCGCCGGCTCCGTGCTGTCTGCCGATCTCGTCCGGACCGCCGTTCTCCCGGGGCTCTAACCCAGGTCGGCCAGGTCCTCACGCGGCTCGGCATCCCGGTCGGCCAGCATCGAGACCATCAGGTCGATCTCCGACTGCTGCCCGGCGACCATGGCCTGCGCCAGCTGCACGACCTGCGGGTCGTCCGCCTCGTCCACCGCGGCCTGAGCCATCTCGACCCCCGCCACGTGGTGGGTGATCATCATCTGGAGGAAGAGGACCTCGGCCTGCTCACCACTGGTGGCCCCGAGCTCGTCCATCTCGGCGAGCGACGCCATACCCGGCATGGCTCGGTAGTCCGGCGACCCCGGCTCCCCGCTCGACATCGTGCCCCCCATAGCCGTGTCGCCGTCCGTCTCCATAGTCATGTCCGTCGAGTCGGGCATCCACTCCATCCGGTCTCCGCTGCGGGCGGAGCCCAGGCCCCATTGCTCGAGCCACCCCTGCATCCGTCCGATCTGGTTGCTCTGCGAGGTGGCGATGTCGTAGGCCAGCACGTCGATGTCTTTGGACTCCGAGTCCTGGATGACCTCCATGGACATGGCCACCGCCTGGGCGTGGTGCTCGCTCATGTCGCGGGCGAAGCCGGCCTCGACGCTGTCGTCAGCCGGCGGTCGCTGCAGCATCAGCCCGACGACGAGTGCGGTCACGGCCAGGGCGAGTGCGGCACCCAGCACCAGGACCAGAGGCCGACCCCGACCTGCCCCCGCCGCGCTCACCGACCGGTGACCAGGTCCGTGGTGGTCCCGCCGGTGCACGCGGCGCCCGGCTCAGGGGTCTGCGGGCCTTGGCGGTACTCCTTGATGAACAGCGGGATGCGAGGGTCGTCGGCGCGGTCCAGCTTCAGCTGGTTGCCCCAGGCGCTGGCCACGACGGGGGAGTCCTGGTCCGGGTCGGGGGAGAGCAGCATGAACTCCTGGCCGGCCAGGTCGCGCAGCGTGTCGACTTGGTCGGCCGCCAGGTCGGGCTGGTAGGTCAACCACACGGCCCCGTGCTCCAGGGAGTGCACGGCGTGATGGTTCGGCACCGGCTCTTCGTAGACGCCGCAGTCCCACCACGCGGGGTTGTGGTCACCGCCGACAGGCGGGCTCTGGTCGTAGGACACTGCCTCCCCGACGTGGTCGCGGCCCAGGTCGTCGTAGGACCGGACGACATCCAGGGACGGACTCTGCGAGATCGCCCAGCCGACACCGCCCACGATCAGCACCAGGACGAGGCCGAGGGCCACCCAGATCAAACTGAGTCCACGCCCTGGCTTGGAGCGGGATGCCTTCGTCGCACCCGCGACCTTCGCGGCTCGGGTGGACGGGGGCTGCTGGCGAGCCATCGAGGTGCGCCTTTCGGTATGCAGGATGCGGACGGAGGCGATGGTAGGTGGACTTGCTGTGCGCCACCATAGAATCAGCCCACCGGAGACCACGAGGACGGACCCCTGCATGAGTGACCTCATCGACACCACCGAGATGTATCTGAAGAGCATCTACGAGCTGGTCGAGGACGGCGTGGTGCCGATGCGGGCCCGGATCGCCGAGCGGCTGGGACACTCCGGGCCGACGGTGTCCCAGACCGTGTCGCGGATGGAGCGGGACGGCCTGCTGCACCTGGAGCAGGACCGGCGCCTGCACCTGACCGATCTCGGTGAGGTGACGGCGATGCGGGTGATGCGCAAGCATCGTCTCGCCGAGCGGCTTCTCGTGGACGTCATCGGCCTGGATCCCGCCTATGTCCACGACGAGGCGTGCCGGTGGGAGCACGTGATGAGCGAGCGCGTGGAGCAGCGGATCCTGGAGCTGATCGCCGACCGTGAGCGATCTCCCTACGGCAACCCCATCCCCGGCTTGAGCGAGCTCGGGATCGATGCTCCGCTGGTCCCCGCCGGGGGCACCGCGCTGAACGAGGTGGTCGCCGCGGAGCCCACCGAGGTCGCCCTGGTGCGCATCGGTGAACCGGCCCAGGTCGAGCCCGAGGTGCTGGATCTGCTGCTGAGCACCGGCGTCACGCCGGGAGCCTCGCTGCGGGTGCAGGCCGACGGCGACCGGGTCGTCGTGCAGGGCGGGTCGGGCGATCGGGTCTCGCTGCCCCAGGACGTGGCGGCGCACCTGTTCGTCCTGCCTACGGAGTAGGGCTACCCCGGGCTGGTGGTCGAGTCCGAGAAGGGCGTCGATATCATTTCGTGATGTGAGACTGATCACGGACACCGCCCTGCGCGCCGAAGATGGTCGGCGTCTTCACTGGTCAACGGGGTTGCAGTCGCTGAAGGCGCCGAATGCTGCTAAGGCGACCTTTATCGAAACGTGACATCCCTCTTCGGGCGTGTGTAGTCTCGTCCTCGTTCCGCTCCCCTGGCGGATCACCCAGCTGCGGCGCCTCATCCTGTCAGCACAGCGGGGACCAGCACTACCCGCGTGACAGGAGCGGGGGACCCACGAGCGGTGTCGACCTCGACACCTCGGGGCTCAGACGAGCAGGCATCGACCAAGCCTCGTCCGGGCGACCTCCAGCCCGAGCCCGACAGCTCACCCCGTAGGCCCATGGAGAGGTTCACTGTGTCCCATCGCACCATCGGTCGCCACCGCGCGCCCAGCCGAGTCAGCAGCACCAGCACGGCGCTGACCCGCACCGCCAAGGCCACGGCCGTCGCCGCCACCTCAGGTGGCCTGCTCGCCGCCTCGATCGTTCCGGCCACCGCCGACCCCCGCGGCGTCGTGGACGACGTCGCCGCCGTCCAGGCCGACCGGCAGGCAGGCACGGAGTCGGCCGTCGATCTGCTGGCCGTCGAGCTGCCCACGGTCCTGGCCCCCAAGGACCGCCCCGCGGTGGCCGCCCCGGCTCCCAAGTCGACATCGAAGGCCGCTGAGGGCCTCTCCTTCGGCACCGACGGCTTCGAGGGCTTCACCCCGGAGCCGGCGCCCGCGGTCGAGCCGGAGCCCGTGGTCGAGCCGGAGCCGGAGCCCGTGGTCGAGCCGGAGCCCGTCGCACCGGCGGAGCCCATCGAGCAGACCGAGTCCGCCTCCTCGGAGTCCATGAGCTCCTCGGAATCCGCGAGCTCCTCGGAGTCCTCGTCTTCCTCGAGCGACTACTCCAGCAGCTCCTCCGACTCCAGCTCCGACAGCACGTCGGGCGAGTCCTCCTCCTCCGAGCGTGAGTCCAGCAGCGCCAGCCGGTCGCAGGAGCGCGCCGAGGCACCCGCGCCGTCGACGCCTGCCCCCACCGGTGGTGTCCTCAGCGTCGCCGCGCAGTACACCGGCATCATGTACCAGTGGGCGGGCAGCAGCCCTTCCACCGGCTTCGACTGCTCCGGCTACACGTCCTACGTCTTCGCCCAGGTCGGGATCAACCTGCCCCGCACGGCGTCCGCGCAGCAGCAGATGGCCACCCCGGTGAGCACGCCGCAGCCGGGAGACCTGGTGTTCTACGGTTACCCCGCATACCACATCGGTATCTACGCCGGCAACGGCATGATGTACGACTCGGGCAAGCCGGGCATCCCCTCGCAGCTGCGCCCGGTGTTCTCGGGCGTCAGCGGCTACGGCCGCGTCGGTTGACCGACCCGGCACCCACCGACGCGCAAGGGCCCCACCCGAGCGGGTGGGGGGCTTGTGCGTGTGTGCAGATCGTCCGGCGGTGGACGGAACTATCGATCCGGCGAGCAGGCCACCTTAGGTGGCGGCGACTGCCTTGGCCTCGGCGGTGCGGTTCAGCGCCGTGCTGGTGCTGCTGACTCGGCTGGGCGCGCGGTGGCTACCGATGTTTCGACTTTCCCC
>NZ_JBPCKQ010000181.1:0-23785 GCF_051004135.1 Ornithinimicrobium sp. | reverse complement strand
TGTGGGAGAGTGTTTTGGGGGCGTTGCCGAACCCCCCGACCGACGACACTCCGTCCTCCGGGGCCCGTTCCAGTCCACGCTTGTTGGACACCAGCACTGGCCGCCGGCGGCCCAGCCCCGCGGGGCCGAGCACTTCGATGAGCTCCGCGGCGTCGCCGAGCTGGGGCACCCAGCGCTGCGGGACGAAGGACGTGACCTCCACGGTCTCCAGACCGGCGGCCACGAGGCGACGTATGAAGTCAGCCTTGACCTCGGTCGGCACCACCGAGGACTCGTTCTGCAGCCCGTCCCGGGGGCCCACCTCATAGATCGTGATCCGCTCCGGCATCCCGGCCCGCGGCTCCACCATCGGCAGCGACATACTGCATACCCTGCCATCCGCCATACCCTGAGTGTTCGCTGGCAACAGACTGTATGGAGCACCGACCGACGCGTGTTAGCGTCCCGGACTTCCGACATCGAGGGAGCAGCATGCCCAAGAACACCAAGAACGTGCTCGTCAGCCTGGCGGCAGCCGTCGCGCTGACCGGCCTTGCCGCGTGCGGGGGGTCCGACTCCTCGGGCGACGACGCCGCACAGACACAGACCAGCGACGCGGCCGCGGAGACCAGCGCGGGTCCCGGCGCACCGGGCGCGGCAGCTGCACCCGAGCCCGACCTCGCCGGCGTGCCCGAGGTCGTGGCGGACGTCAACGGGGAGGAGATCCCCCGCGAGGACTTCGTCAATGCCTACGAGGGCCAGTTCCAGCAGATGGCGGCCCAGTCCCAGGCCACCGGGCAGGAGGTCGACCAGGACCAGCTCAAGCAGCAGACCGTCGACAACATGGTGGGCAACGTGCTGCTGATCCAGGCCGCGGACAAGGCCAAGATCGACCCCAGCACCAAAGAGGTCGACGCCACCCTCGAAGAGCTGGCTGCGGGCAACGGCGTGGCCACGGTCGAGGAGTTCCTGACCGTGCTCGAGGAGCAGGGCTTCACCGAGGAAGAGGCCCGGGCCGCGGTGAGCGACCAGCTCAAGGTCGACCAGTTCATCACCCAGGAGGCGGCGATCAAGGAGCCGACCGAGCAGGAGCTGCGCGAGCTCTATGACTCCCTGGCCCAGCAGCAGGCCGGTGGCGGAGCCGAGTCCGGAGCGGAGTCCGGCGGCGGCTCCGGACTGCCGGCGTTCGAGGAGGTCAAGCCGCAGCTCACCCAGCAGCTGACTCAGCAGCAGGAGTCCGAGGCCATCGACGCCATCCTGGAGAAGCTGCGCGCCGACGCAGACATCACCGTCAACCTGTGATCCGTTCGCAGCGATCGATGACGCACCACGACTGATGCCCCGATCCGACGGACCGGGCAAACGTACATACGGTAGTGGGGTGATTCGCCCTACCCGCCTCAAGATGCTCGGCATCGCCATGCTCACGGCCACGGTGGTGGCGGCCTGCGGTGCCGACGACACGCCCGACAGCGCAGGCACCGTTGCATCCGCCCAGACCGGCTCGCCGGACGCTTCGGCCCAGGCGGGGGGCGGGTCTCCGGATGACGAAGCCGCCGTCACGACATACCCGCCGCCGGCAGCCACGTGCACGGCCTCGCGCGCGACCCGGCCGACGGCACGCTGTATGTCGGGACGCACGAAGGCTTGTTCTCCTACGCCACCGCGGAGCCCGAGCTGGTCAGCCCGGTGATGGACTTCATGGGCTTCGCCGTCGCCGGGCCCGGCGAGTTCGTGGCGTCGGGGCACCCCGGTCCGGACGTCGAGCTCGCCGAGCCGATGGGGCTGATCCGCTCAGTCGACGCCGGGCGGACCTGGGCGGAGGTCTCACGAGGCGGGGAGTCCGACTTCCACTCCCTCACGGCCAGTCCATCCGCGGTGATCGGCTATGACGGGGCGCTGCGGCGCACGCAGGACGGCACGACCTGGGATGAGGCAACCCTTCCCGAGCCGATCGCCGATGTCGCGCTGTCCCCCGACGGACAGGTCGCGCTGATCACGACGGAGAGCGGTCTGCAGCGCAGCCCCGACCAGGGGGACACGTGGGAGGTCGTGACCGATGCCCCGCTGATGGTCTACGCCGACTGGGCGGACCCCGACACCGTGGTCGGCCTCAGCGTGGACGGCCGGATCATGGTGAGCACGGACGGCGCGTCGACCTTCGAAGCCCGAGGTGAGGCGCCGGCGGCCGATGTCGTCGCCTTCTCCGCGAGCCTCGAGGGCGAGCAGCTCGAGGCCCTGCTCGCCACGCAGGACGAGGTCATCGTCATCCCGCTGTGAGCGGGAGAGGTCAGTAGCCGCGCAGCACCAGCGCGGTGGCCAACGCCGCGGTGGCAGCCTCGTGACCCTTGTCCTCCTGCGACCCCTCCAGGCCGGCCCGGTCAAGAGCCTGTTGCTCGTCGTCGCAGGTCAGCACCCCGAAACCGATCGGTATGCCGGTGCTCACCGTCACGTCGGTCAACCCTTGCGTGGCTGCCTGGCACACGTAGTCGAAGTGCGGGGTGCCGCCGCGGACCACCACGCCCAGGGCGACCAGCGCGTCATACCTCGCGTCGCGGGCCAGCCGCGCGCAGGCCACCGGCAGCTCGAAGCTGCCCGGCACCCGCACCCAGTCGACCAGGTCGACCCCGGCCTGCGCGAGCGCCCGGTCGGCTCCGGCACGCAGCCCCACCATCACCTCGTCATGCCACGACGCGGAGACCACGGCCACCCGCATCCCGGTGCCGTCGACCCGCACCTGGGGTGCGCCGCTGCCACTCATGAGCCCATCCTGTCCTCGATCTCGCGCCGATGCGCGACCACGTCGGCCACGGTCAGCACCGGCAGCCCGTGTTCCTTACCCAGCACCCGCACCGCCTCGCCGCGCAGCATCTCACCCTCGTCGTCGACCAGCTCGCCGATGGCCGCGACGGGGCTCAGCCCGGCCAGTCGGCACAGGTCGACGGCCGTCTCGGTGTGCCCGACGCGCTCCAGCACCCCGCCGGGCCGGGCCCGCAGCGGCACCAGGTGACCGGGGCGGATCAGGTCGGCCGCGGTGGTCCCCGGCGAACCCAGCAGCGCGACCGTGTGCGCGCGGTCGGTGGCGCTGATCCCGGTGCCGATCCCCGAGGCGGCGTCGACGGTGACTGTGTATGCCGTCCGCCGCGGGTCCTCGTTGAGCGCCACCATCGGCGGCAGCTCCAGCCGGTCGGCCCACTCATCGGGCATGGGGACACAGACGTAGCCCGAGCTGTGCCGGATCGTCCACCCCATCCACGCCGGCGTGATGGTCTGCGCGGCAAGGATCACATCACCCTCGTTCTCCCGGTCGAGGTCGTCCAGCACCAGCACAGGCCGTCCGTCGCGCAGCGCCTGCAGGGCGTCGGCGATCAGCTCAGACGTCATGGGCAGCTCAGACATCGCTGGCCCCCCTGCTCAGCAGCCGCTCGACGTACTTCGCGAGCACGTCGACCTCCACGTTGACCCGGTCGCCGACCGCTCGCCGGCCCAGCGTGGTCAGCTCCAGCGTGGTCGGGATCAGCGACACCGCGAACGTCTGGTCGCTCAGCGCCGACACGGTCAGCGAGACCCCGTCGAGGGTGATCGAGCCCTTGTGCACGACATACCGGGCGATGGAGCGCGGGAGGGCGAAGGTCACCGCCTCCCACCGGTCGCCCGGCTCGCGCGACACGACCTCGGTGGTGGTGTCGACGTGGCCCTGCACAACGTGCCCGCCGAACCGCCCGTCACTGCGCAGCGCGCGCTCCAGGTTGACCGGGGAGCCGAGGCGCAGGTCGCCGACCGCGGAGGCGCGCAGCGTCTCGGCCATCACGTCGGTGCTGAACTCGCCGTCGCCCCACGCGGTGAGCGTCAGGCAGACGCCGTTGACTGCGATCGAGTCGCCGTGACCGGCGTCGCCGGTGACCAGGGGCCCGCGGATGCGCAGCACGGAGGACTCGGCGTGCTCGGTGATGTCGACCACCTCGCCGAGCTCCTCCACTATTCCGGTGAACATCTCTACTCCTCTTCCTGCGCGCGGACGGGGTGTGCGGTGATCCGGACGTCGGGCCCGACCCGCGTCACGTCGTCGATGTGCAGCCGGGCGATGCCGGCCATGGTGGTGATGCCCAGGTCTGCGACCGCCCCGGGGCCGGTGCCGAGCAGGGCGGGCGCGAGGTAGGCCACGACCTCGTCGACCACCCCGGCCCGCCACCATGCCGCGGCCAGCGTGGGGCCGCCTTCGAGCAGCACCCGCCGGATGCACCGGGTATGCAGCTCGCTCAGCACGCTGCGCGGGTCCCGGTCGGTGAGGTGCACGGTGGGCGCGGCGTCGTCGCGCAGCTGGGCGGTGTCGCCCAGCTCGCGCTCCCCCACGACCACCCGCAGGGGCTGCTGGTCGCGCAACGTGCCGTCGGGGAGTCGAGCGGTCAGCGACGGGTCGTCGGCCAGGGCGGTGCCGGTGCCGACCACGATCGCGCCGCACCGGGCCCGCAGGTCGTGCACGTCCTCCCGCGCCTGCGACGAAGTGATCCAGGCGCTGCTGCCATCGGCGGCGGCGACCCGGCCGTCGAGCGTGGTGGCCGTCTTCCAGGTCACGAACGGCCGATCCTGCGCCACCGCGAAGGTCCAGTGCCGCAGCACCTCGGTCGCCTCCGGCATCGCCAGGTGCTGCACCTCGACGCCCTTCTCTGCCAGGAGTTGAGCGCCACCGGCGGCGCGCGGGTCGGGGTCAGCGACGGCATACACCAGCCGGGCGATGCCTGCATCGGTGAGCGCGGTGGTGCACGGCGGGGTCCGCCCGTGGTGGGCGCACGGCTCCAGGCTGACGTATGCCGTGCCGCCGGCGGCGAGGTCACCGGCCTGCCGGAGGGCGACGACCTCGGCGTGCGGACTGCCGGCACCGCGGTGATGACCCGCGCCTGCGACCTGTCCGTCGGCCGCGACGATCACGGCGCCGACCCTGGGGTTGGGGTCCACCTCGGGTCCGCGCAGCGCGCGGTCGACGGCCAGCCGAAGCATCGTGGTGTCGCGGTCGGCGACGCGACCACTTGTCGTGCGGGTGCCCCCCGGGCTGCCCACGGGGTGGTGCGGCTGGGCGCTCATCACCCTGACCTCATCGTGCTCATCGCCCTACTGCTCGCTCGTCGGTCGAGCTCCGGGGCGGACACCGATGGTCCGGCACGGTCACGAACGAGGGTGCTCCGACGACGCCACAGGCACCGCCGGTCACGTCAGCCGTGACCTGGACCCGCTGGTGCGGATCCCGCGCTGCCTACCATCCGGACTTTCACCGTCGGTCCTGGAGTTCCACCAGGTCAACCGGCCGCTGGATGCGGTCGGGTCGCGGACTGTCACCGCCGGTTCGGAGTTGCACCGACCCCGGAGCGCGTACTGCTGTGATCATGCTAGCCGACCGGGCGCACTGCGCGGGATCAGATACATCGCGCCGTGGACGGACACGGCGCAATGCATGCAATGCCGCGCAATGCTGTGCGGCTGTCTCGACCGGACTCGGCTGCCTCAGTCGCCCTTGACGTTCACGATCTGGGAGAGGGTATGGCGGATCACGACCAGGTCGGCAGCGTCGTCCAACACCACGTCGATCGGCTTGTAGGCGGCCGGTATCTCGTCCAGGAACCTCGCAGAGCCGGACCACTCGATCCCGCTCATCGCCTGGGCGAGCTCCGCCTGGGTGAACGTCCGCCGTGCCGAGGAGCGAGAGTGCTGCCGGCCCGCCCCGTGCGGAGCACTGCGCAACGACACGGCGTCGCCCTTGCCCTGCACGACATACGACCGCGTCCCCATCGATCCGGGGATGAGTCCCCACACGCCCTCGGCGGCATCAATCGCGCCCTTGCGCGACACCCAGACCTCGCGGCCCCAGTGCATCTCCTGCTCGGTGTAGTTGTGATGGCAGGACACCTCCTGCTCCCGCTGGATGGTCTCGCCGACGAACACGGAGACGGCATCCAGCACCCGGTCCATCATCTCGGCCCGGTTGAGCCGGGCAAACTGCTGAGCCCAGCGGAGCTGCCGGATGTAGGCCCAGAACTCCTGCGTGCCCTCGACCAGGTAGGCCAGGTCGGGGTCGGGCAGGTCGATCCACCACTGCCGGCACAGCCGCTGGGCGACCTCGATGTGCCGGGCGGCGATGCGGTTGCCGACACCGCGGGACCCGGAGTGCAGGAAGGTCCAGACCCGGTCCTGCTCGTCGACCGAGATCTCGATGAAGTGGTTGCCCGAGCCCAGCGAGCCTAGCTGCAGCCGCCAGTTTCCGACGATGTCATCGGGCTCGAACTCGGCCTGGTCCGCCAGCTCCTCCAGCGACTCCACCCATCTCGCGGCGGTCGCGGTGAGGGCAGTGTTGTAGACGCCGGCCGACAACGGCACGGCCCGCTCGACGGACTGGCGCAGCGAGCCGAGCGACCCGCTGGCACGGAGCCGGGCACCGGTGAACTGCGTGCGCACGGCGTCCATGCCGCAGCCGATGTCGACACCCACGGCCGCCGGGATGATCGCGCCCTGGGTGGGGATGACCGAGCCGACAGTCGCGCCCTTGCCCACGTGTGCGTCAGGCATCAGCGCGATGTGCGGAAAGACGAAGGGCAGCATTGAGGCCAGCGTGGCCTGCCGCTCTGTCTGGGGGTCCAGGATGGAGGCCCAGCTGATGAGCCGCTTCGTGAGCTTCCGTCTGGGCACGCCAGGACCTCCTTGCGATGCGGAGTGAGCGCTGACCCTACCGATCTTTGGTCGCTTCGACGATGGGTTATCGCGCGAGTGAGTACGTCGCCTCAGGGGCTACCACTGGCCCGGCCAATAGCATGGTACGTTCATGGTATGCAGACGACCATCGACAAGGCGGGGCGAGTCGTCATCCCGAAGGCTCTGCGCGATGAGATCGGCTTGTCCCCTGGCGCAGTGGAGATCAACGTCGTGGGAGCCGCCCTACAGGTGCAGCCGCTGACCACAGATCAGCTGGTCGAGCGCGACGGCTTCCTGATGCTGCCCGAAGGCGGCGACCCGCTGAGCACCGCCGATGTCCGCGCCCTGCGCCTTGCCGACCAACGCTGAGAACCTCGCGCTCGACACGAGCGCGGCCATCGCCTCGGTCACGAGTGACCATCCGGTGCAGGCCGGACTCATCGAACGCCTCCGGGGTGCACACCTCGGGCTGGCCGGTCACGCGCGATTCGAGACGTACTCGGTGCTCACCCGGATGCCTCCCCCACGCAGACTGAGCCCCGAGGCTGCAGCCCGGTTGATCCAGGTCAACTTCCCAGAGGTGCTGCCGTTCGACGGCAGGGGGACGGTTGCATTCCTCGATGCTCTGGTCGAGCGCTCGATCACCGGTGGTGCCGTCTACGACGCCCTGGTCGCCGCAGCAGCCCTGCATCACGACCGGACTCTCATCAGCACCGACCAGAGGGCCCAGGCGACCTACCGGGCCATGGGAGTCCGCTTCGAGCTCCTGCGCTGACCGTTGTGCGCTCCACCCTGCCCCGCGAATGGTCCGGGCGCGCGCGCAACGGTCGGCGGCCGGGAATGGCGGGGGCGACCGGTATCGTTGCCTGCCCGATGACCGGCTCACTGATCGTCCAGTCCGACAAGACCCTTCTGCTCGAGGTCGACCACCCCGACGCCGAGGCGGCCCGCCGTGCGGTGGCGCCGTTCGCCGAGCTGGAGCGGGCACCGGAGCACATCCACACCTACCGGGTGACCCCGCTGGGCCTGTGGAACGCACGCGCCGCGGGCCACGACGCCGAGCAGGTGGTCGATGCTCTCGTGTCGCACAGCCGCTACCCCGTGCCGCACGCGTTGCTGGTCGACGTCGCGGAGACGATGGCCCGCTACGGGCGGCTCACGCTGGACCGGCTCGAGCGCCCATCCGGCGACGACGCAGGTGCTGAGGGGGTGACCGCTGCGTCCATGCTGGTGCTGCGCACCACCGACCGCGCCGTGCTCGCCGAGGTGCTGCGGCACAAGCGGATCCGCCCCCTCGTCGGGGACCGCATCGACGCCGACACGGTCACCGTCCACCCCTCCGAGCGCGGCCACCTCAAGCAGGAGCTGCTCAAGGTCGGCTGGCCCGCCGAGGACCTGGCCGGGTATGTCGACGGCGAGAAGCACCCGATAGCCCTGGCGCAGGACGGCTGGTCACTGCGCCCCTACCAGGAGCAGGCGGTCGAGGGCTTCTGGCACGGCGGGTCCGGCGTCGTGGTGCTGCCCTGTGGCGCCGGCAAGACCCTGGTCGGCGCTGCCGCGATGGCCCGCTCGGGCACCACCACGCTGATCCTGGTCACCAACACCGTCGCGGCCCGGCAGTGGCGCGAGGAGCTGCTCGCCCGCACCTCACTCACCGAGGACGAGATCGGTGAGTACTCCGGGGCCCGCAAGCAGGTCCGCCCGGTGACCATTGCGACCTACCAGGTGCTCACGCTGAAACGCAAAGGCATCTATCCCCACCTGGACCTGCTCGACGCCCGCGACTGGGGGCTGATCGTCTACGACGAGGTGCACCTGCTGCCGGCCCCGATCTTCCGGATGACCGCCGACCTGCAGGCCCGCCGCCGGCTAGGGCTGACCGCGACCCTGGTGCGCGAGGACGGCCGGGAGTCCGACGTGTTCTCCCTGATCGGCCCCAAGCGCTTCGACGCGCCGTGGAAGGACATCGAGACCCAGGGCTACATCGCGCCCGCCGACTGTGTCGAGGTGCGGGTCAGCCTGCCCGACGCCGTCCGGATGGCGTATGCCGTGGCCGAGCCCGACGAGCGCTACCGGTCCGCCTCCTGCGCCGCAGCCAAGACGGCGGTCGTCGAGCAGCTCGTCCAGACCCATCGAGGGCAGCCGACCCTGGTGATCGGTCAGTACCTGGATCAGCTGGCGCAGCTGTCCGACAAGCTGGGGGCTCCGCTGATCACCGGCGAGACCAGCGTCACCGAGCGGCAGGAGCTGTTCGGGGCGTTCCGCGAAGGCGAGATCGACCTGCTCGTGGTCAGCAAGGTGGCCAACTTCTCCATCGACCTGCCCGAGGCCTCGGTGGCAATCCAGGTGTCGGGCACGTTCGGCTCCCGGCAGGAGGAGGCCCAGCGCCTCGGCCGGGTGCTGCGTCCCAAGGGTGATGGCCGGACCGCGCACTTCTACACCGTCGTGTCCCGCGACACCGTCGACGCCGAGTTCGCCGCGCACCGCCAGCGCTTCCTCGCCGAGCAGGGCTACGCCTACCGCATCGTCGACGCCGACGACCTCGACCAGCTGGATGTGACACCGGCCGGCGGGTGAGGTAGACAGACCCGGTGACTTCTGCACGCGACACCGTCCTGCTCGACGTCGACGGCACCTTGGCCGACACGACATACCACCACGCCCTGGCCTGGTCCCGGGCCTTCGCCAAGCACGATCTCGCACCCCCGTTGTGGCACATCCACCGGTGCATCGGGATGGGCGGCGACAAGCTGGTGCCGATGGTGGCCGGTCAGGGGGTGGAGGACGACCTCGGCGACACGCTGCGCGAGCAGTGGGCGCAGGAGTACGAGCAGATGCTGCCGGAGATCCACCTGCTGCAGGGGGCGCGCGACTTCGTGCTGGCGCTGCACGAGCGGGGCCTGAAGGTCGCGCTGGCCTCCTCAGGCAAGAAGCCGTTCACCGACCACGTCATCGAGCTGCTCGACCTTCCCGAGGGGGTCCTGGGCACGGTCACCACCTCCGAGGACGCGCAGGAGTCCAAGCCGCAGCCCAGCATCCTGCAGGTGGCCCTGGACGGGGTCTCCGGCACCGGCGCGGTGCTGGTCGGAGACACGCCGTATGACGTGGCCTCGGCCGCCCGGATGGGTGCGCCGTGCGTGGTGGTCCGCTCCGGCGGCTACGGAGTCCAGGAGCTGGAGCAGTCCGGCGCGGTGCTCGTGGTCAACGGCCCGGAGGACCTCATTGACGCCGACTGGGACGACCTGGTGCGCCGTGAGCCGCCGGAGGGCGCCGAGGATCCGGACCCCCCGCTGCCGCACTGACGTCTCCGGCTCACCGGATCCTCGACAGGACCGACGCCCTCGATCAGCGGACATTCAGGAAATTCCCAGTCAAGGGTGGACACTGGGAGTATGAACGCATCACCAGAGGCCACCCTGCTGGTCGTGGAGGACGAGCCCAACATCCGCGACCTGCTCGCCACCAGCCTGAAGTTCGCCGGCTTCTCCGTGCACACCGCGCCCGACGGTGCGACGGCGCTGCGCCTGGCCGACGAGCACGACCCGGACCTGGCAGTGCTCGACGTGATGCTCCCCGACATGGACGGCTTCACGGTGACCCGACGCCTGCGCGAGCGGGGGCGCGAGCTGCCGGTGGTCTTCCTGACCGCCCGGGACTCCTTGGACGACAAGGTCAAGGGGCTGACCGTCGGCGGCGACGACTACGTCACCAAGCCGTTCAGCCTCGAGGAGGTCGTGGCCCGCATTCGCGCCGTGCTGCGCCGCACCCACGAGGTGGAGCCCGAGGAGGACACCGTGATGCGGGTGGCCGACCTGGAGCTCGACGAGGACAGCCACGAGGTCCGCCGGGCCGGTCAGGTGATCGACGTCTCCCCCACCGAGTTCAAGCTGTTGCGCTACCTGATGCTCAACCCCGGCCGGGTGCTGTCCAAGACCCAGATCCTGGACCACGTCTGGGACTACGACTTCCGCGGCGAGATGGGCATCGTCGAGTCCTACATCTCCTACCTGCGGCGCAAGATCGACACCGTGGGCGAGCCGCTGATCCACACCAAGCGCGGCGTCGGCTACGTCTTGCGCGCCCCCCGCGGCGCAGGACCGCACAACCCGTAGGATCGATCGGATGAGCCGGATCCGTGCTCTGAAGAGGTCGGCATACCGCCATCTGCACGCCCTGTCGTTGACCAAGCGGCTGGTGGCCGTGGTCGTCCTGATGGTCCTGGTGGCCTACCTGATCACCACGAGCGTGACCACGATGCTGTTGCGCGGCTACCTCACCGACCGGGTCGACGCCGAGCTGCAGCAGTACCTCCCGGCGATCAGCGACGCCGCCGTCACCAGCCTGACGGAGAACAGCGTCCAACGTCCCAACGTCCCGCGACAGAACTACTTCGTGGTGATCACCCTCCGGGACGCCGAGACGACCGCGATCCCGTTGGCCACACCCATGATCGGGGAGGACCGCCCTGCGTTGGGTCCGATCGGCTGGGATGATCGGCGGCTGGGTGACGGCGCCTTCACCGTCACCTCCGACCAGGGATCTTCGTGGCGGGTGCTGGCCCAACGACTCTCCACGGGGGACGGGACGATCGCCATTGCGCTGCCCCTGGCCCCCGTGGACAACACCGTCAACCAGCTGTGGGTGCTCACCTCTGTCGTGGGACTGGTGACGCTGGCCGCGGTGGCGCTGCTCGGGTGGCTGGCCGTGCGCCGGGCCTTCCGGCCGCTGTCCCGGATCGAGGACACCGCCGCCGGCATCGCTGCCGGCGACCTGACCCGGCGCGTACCCGACCCGGGCGCCGACGACGAGGTGGCCTCGCTGTCGCACTCGCTCAACGCCATGCTCGCCCGCATCGAGCAGGGCTTCGCGGTGCGTGAGGCCTCCGAGCGGCGGATGCGCCAGTTCGTCGCCGACGCGAGCCACGAGCTGCGCACCCCGCTCGCGACGGTCCGGGGGTATGCCGAGCTCTACCGTGCCGGGGCGGTCACCGACCCCAAGGACGTGGCCGGGGCGATGACCCGCATCGAGAACGAAGCCACCCGGATGACCCGCCTGGTGGAGGACCTGCTCCTGCTCACCCGCTGGGACACCGCGCCGGGACTCGAGCACGAGCCGGTCGACCTCACCGTCCTGGTCGCCGACGTGGTGCAGGACGCCCGGGTGCGGGCCCCGGACCGCTCGGTCCGGATGCAACCACTGCCGGGCGGCAGCGGCGGCCCGCTCACCGTGGGGGACGACGGCGCACTGCGGCAGGTGCTGACCAACCTCGTGGCCAACGCCGTCGCGCACACCCCCGACGGCACGCCCATCGAGGTGTGTGTCGGCGTCCAGGCGGCACAGTGCGTCGTCGAGGTGCGCGACCACGGAGCCGGGATCGACCCGGGCACCGCCGAGCGGGTGTTCGAGCGGTTCTACCGCGCCGACGCCTCCCGCAGCCGCGAGCGCGGCGGCACCGGCCTCGGTCTGGCCATCGTCGCCACCATCGTGGCCCGCCACGGCGGCACGGTGCGGCACCAGCCGACCCCTGGCGGCGGCGCGACCTTCCGGTTGGAGCTGCCGGTGCGCAGCCGCGCCTCCTCGGGCCTCAAGGCCCCGGCACCGGTGGGCTTCTCGCCCCGCTGACCCCGTCCAGCAGACTCACAGCCCTCCCCCAGGCCCGCCCGAGGACGATGGTGTCTCCTAAGAGGGTGCCCGTGATCCACGGCATACCGCTGCACCGCCCCAGGAGGCATCCATGGCACCCCGCGCCAGCACCCGACACACCCGGCTGGCCGACATCACGGCCGTCGGTCTGCTCGCCGCCCTGCTCGCCTCCGGGGGCACGTATGCCGTGACCACGGCGGCGCAGGACCCGGGCCCGACCGTGGTGGAGCCGGGTGGGCAGGCCGGCTCCACGCCGGCCGAGCCCGCCTCCTTCACCTCCAGCGAAGAGTGGAGCAGCGTCGCCGACCGGGTCGGCCCAAGCGTGGTGTCCATCGAGGTGGCCTCGTCCCAGGGTGCCGGGGCCGGCTCCGGGGTGGTCTGGGACAGCGACGGGCACATCGTCACCAACGCGCACGTCGTGCAGGGCGCCCAGGAGGTGCGGGTCACGCTGGCGGACGGTCGCTCGTATGCCGCACAGGTCACCGGGTCCGACCCGGCCACCGACCTGGCAGTGCTGAGCCTCGACGACGGTCCGGGCGACCTCAGCCCGATCGAGCACGGTGCCGTCGACGACCTGGCCGTGGCCGCCCCGGTCATGGCGATCGGCAACCCGCTGGGCCTGTCCGGCACCGTCACCACCGGCATCATCAGCGCGCTGGACCGCCCGGTGAGCACGCAGTCCACCGAACAGGGCGCCCAGGGCGCACCCACGGCAGTGGTCACCAACGCCATCCAGACCAGCGCCGCGATCAACCCCGGCAACTCCGGCGGTGCCCTCGTCGACGCCTCCGGGCGGCTGATCGGCATCAACTCGGCCATCGCCTCGCTGTCCACCGGTCCCACCGGCCAGGGCGGGAGCATCGGCATCGGCTTCGCCATCCCGATGAGCTCGGTCGACAACATCGTCGGGCAGCTGATCCAGACCGGCTCCGCGGAGCACGCGTTCCTCGGCGTCGGTCTGCAGGACGACGAGGCCACCGTCGACGGCGCCACGCTGACCGGGGCTGCGGTGACGCAGGTCGAGGGTGGCTCACCGGCCGCGGGTGCGGGCATGCAGGACGGCGACCTGATCGTCGACATCGACGGCGAGCGGGTCCCCAGCGCCGAGGCCCTGGTCGGTCAGGTGCGTGAGCGCGGGATCGGCGACGAGGTCACCGTCGGGGTCGTCCGTGGGGGCGAGCGCCAAGAGTTCACCGTCACGTTGGACACCCGCCCCGACGAGGGCTGAGCAATCGAGGGGTGCGGTAGGATCGCGGGCCCCCCACGACATACCCGCTCCCGAGGTGCGCCCTCATGTCGATCGACCCTGCTCACGAGCTGATGGCCGAGCAGGCCTACCTCACCCACGCCCGCGCCGAGCTGGCTCGGATGCGCGAGCACACCCTGTCGCTCGAGGCCCGCGGCGGTGACCAGATCGCCGAGGAGCACCTCGCCGGGTTGCTACGGCTCCGGGCCGCCGCGCTGAGCGACGACCGGTCCACGAGCCTGTTCTTCGGGCGGCTGGACATGGCGACGCGCGACGGCGAGGGCGACGGGCCGACCCGGTGGTATGTCGGGCGTCGGCATGTCTCCGAGGGCGCCGGAGACCCGGTGGTCGTGGACTGGCGGGCCCAGGTGTCCACCGCGTTCTACCGCGCCTCCCCGGCCGCGCCGATGGGGGTCCGGCTGCGCCGACGGTTCGGTGTCGAGGGCGGTGAGCTCACGGCATACGAGGACGAGCACCTCACCGCTCCCCAGGCCGGCGACGCGACCGGGCACAGCAAAATTCTGGCCACCGAGATTGAGCGCCCGCGCTCCGGACCGATGCGCGACATCGTGGCCACCATCCAGCCGGAGCAGGACGAGATCGTGCGCTCCGAGGTGAGCCGGACGGTCTGCGTGCAGGGCGCGCCGGGCACCGGCAAGACGGCGGTCGGGCTGCACCGGGCGGCGTGGCTGCTCTACGCCTACCGCGAGCGGCTCGCCCGTAGCGGAGTGCTGGTCATCGGGCCCAGCCGCACATTCCTGGAACACGTCGGCGCGGTGCTGCCCTCCCTCGGCGAGGTCAGCGTGCGACACACCACGATCGATGAGCTGACCGCAGCGGTGCAGGTGCGCGCTCAGGACCCGCCCACGGTGGCGGTGCTCAAGGGCGACGCGCGGATGGCCCAGGTGCTGCGCCGCGCCGTCTGGGCGGGCGTGGGTGCGGTGACCGAGCCGCTGGTGCTGCCGAGGGGGTCGCGGACCTGGCGGGTCCCGGCCTACGAGGTGACCGAGATCGTGGAGGAGCTGTGCGCCCGCTCGGTGCGGTATGCCGCGGCACAGGCGATGCTGCCGCGGCGGCTCGCCCACGCGGTGCTGCTGCGGATGGAGCGCAGCGGCGACAGCCCGGACGACCGGGTGCAGGACGCGATCGCCCGCAGCGCCCCGGTGCGGGCCCACGCCAAGAACATCTGGCCCCCCGTCGACCCGCCCCGCGTGCTGTGCGGGCTGTGGTCGTCGCCGCAGACCTTGGCGGCCGCGGCCGGCGACCTGCTCAGCGAGGACGAGCAGCGGGCGCTGATATGGCAGCGGACACCCAGGAGTCCCGGCAGCGCCCGGTGGACGCCCGCCGATGCCGTGCTGCTCGACGAGCTGACCGACCTGGTCCAGCGCACCCCGAGCCTGGGCCACATCGTGCTGGACGAGGCGCAGGACCTGTCGCCCATGCAGCTGCGTGCGGTCGGTCGCCGGGCCTCGACCGGGTCGATGACCGTGCTCGGCGACATCGCCCAGGGCACGACGCCGTGGTCGACGACCTCGTGGGAGGAGTCGCTGACCCACCTGGGTGCCGTGGACGCGCACCTGGAAGCGCTGGACCGCGGCTTCCGGGTGCCGAGAGCCGTGCTCGACTACGCCGCCCGGCTGCTGCCGACGATCGCGCCGGCACTGAGCGTGCCCCGGTCGGTGCGCGACGACCCGGGGCGCCTCGATGTGCACGCGGTGCCCGAGGCGATCACGGCGGTGGCACCGGAGATCACGAGGGTGTCGGTGCACCCCGGGACGATCGGGGTGATCGTGGCGGAGCGTGACGTCCCCGCCGTGACCGCGGCACTCCAGGCGAGCGACACGGCATACCTGCGGCTGGGTGACACCCACGACGAGGAGCTGCCCGGCTCCCCGCCTCGGGTCCAGGTGGTGCCCGCCACGCTGGCCAAGGGGCTGGAGTTCGACCAGGTCATCGTGGTCGAACCGGCCGCCATCGTCGCCGCCGAGCCGGACGAGCGCACCGGGCTGCGCCGGCTGTATGTCGTGCTGACCCGCGCCGTCTCCGGGCTCACCGTGCTGCACGCCGAGCCGTTGCCCGAACCGCTCCGGGCGGACCCGTCCCACCGGTGACCCGGGGGAGCCCGAGCCGGGATGCTGCGTTCTGCGGCCCGGCGACACTCCCTGACCTGCCCGAAGTGGCATCTGCGGCCTGAGATGGAGATGATCAGGGTGCGGGCGCAGTTGGCCCCGCCGACCGAACGTCATCCACGAGGAGATGCACATGCACCCCACGCACATTCCGCTGCGCCTGGCCACCGGCGCGTTCATCCTCAACTCCGGCCTGGGCAAGCTCGGCGCCGACGAGGAGACCGCGCAGACCCTGCACGGCACGGCCTCCACCGCCTACCCCTTCCTGGAGGACATGAAGCCCAAGGACTTCGCCGAGCTGCTGGCCTACGGCGAGATCGCCCTGGGCACGGCACTGCTGGCCCCCATGGTCCCCTCCACCGTCGCCGGCACCGGGCTGGCCGCGTTCGGCGGGGCACTGTTCGGGATGTACCTCAAGCTGCCCGGCATGACCATGGACGACGGCATCCGACCGACCCAGGACGGTCTGGCCTTCGCCAAGGACATCTGGATGGTCGGTGCCGGGATCACCTTGGCGACCCAGGGCGCACTCGGAGCTGCGAAGTCCACGGCCAGGAGCGTCAGCTCCTCCGCCAGGGGCCTGGCCTCCGACATCGGCCAGAGCACCCGGGACGCGCTGCCCTTCGGCTGAGCGCCGGTCACGCCATCCCCCCACGGCCGCGCAGCCCGCCCTCAGGTGCGGCTGCGCGGCCGTTCAGCCAGGTGCCGTAGCCTCGAAGGACCCCGTTCGGCAAGGAGCACCGATGCAGCGCACCCGCCTGCGACCCGGCACGACCCGCGTCGCCCTGGTGGCCTGGGGAGCCCAGGCGGTGCTGGCTGTGCTGTGGCTGCTGAGCAGCATCATCGACAACGGCAGCTGGTGGGTGTGGCCGTTCGGCATCGTCTGGGCGCTGTTCGGGCTCGGGGCCGCCTACCGCGCCCACCGGCAGGCCGTCGTGGTCGACGAGGAGGGGATGGAGCTGCGCACCGGCCTCTCGCACACCGCCACCATCCCCTGGGGCCTGGTCCACGACGTCAGCGCGCAGCCCCCGGGCGAGTTCGTCTCCCGGCTGGCTGTGGTGCTCAACGACACGCGAGTGGTGCAGACCCCGCTGGGCAAGGGCGACGACCGACTCCGTGAGCTGTGGCTGAGCCGGCGCGCAGCCTGACCGAGCGCTGGGGGGTCGACCTGGCCGTCCTGACGCCCGAGGCGGGTCCGGACCTGTGGGGTGCCGAGCTCGATCTGCTGGTCGCCGGGTGGAGCACCCCGCATCGCCGATATCACACGCTGGAGCATCTCAGCGAGATGGTGCGAGCCCTCGACGACCTGGTGACCGCGGGTGACCTGAGCGTGGATGACGCCCGGATCGCGCGGCTCGCGGCGTGGTACCACGACCTGGCCTACGACCCGCGGGCCGCCGCGGGCAGCAACGAGCACCGCAGCGCGACCCTGGCTCGAGACCACCTGCACCGCCTCGGCGTCGACGACGACGTGGTCGACGCCGTCGAGGCGCTGGTGCTGATGACGGTCGAGCACGACGCCGACATCGAGGCCTCACCCGCCCGGCAGGGCGTGCTGGACGCCTTCCACGACGCCGACCTGTGGATCCTGTCCGCCCCGCGCGCACGCTACGAGCAGTATGCCGAGCAGGTGCGCCAGGAGTACGCGCACGTGCCGGACACCGCCTTCGCCCACGCGCGCGCGGCGATCCTGCGGAGCCTGATGCAACGGCCCTGGCTCTATCGCTGTCCGCACGCCATCGGGAGTTGGGAGGCGCGGGCCAGGGCCAACGTGTCCCGGGAGCTGGCAGCGCTGGCCATGCTCTCCTCGGCACAGGTCAGCGAGTGAGCGAGCCGAGGAAGTGCTCGACCAGTGACCACCACGGTTGGTCACCACACCGGACCTTGGCCTCCTCCCAGGTGACCCACTGCGCTTCCACCACGTCGTCGTCCCCGTCCTGCGCGCAGACCGGCGGCCGCTGCGCGACGTGCGCGGCGAAGACGGCGATGTGGTTGTCCCCCTCGTCCCAGGGCGGGACCTGCTGACCCGGCGCGATGGTGATCCGCTCGTAGCCGACAGGGATCAGGGCGGCCTGGTCGAGCCGCAGACCGGTCTCCTCGGCGATCTCCCGGACAGCGGCGACCCGCACACTCTCGCCCTCCTCGCGCTTGCCGCCCGGCGGCGCCCAGCCGGGCCGGGTCAGGTTGCGTACCAGGACGATGTGGCCGCCGTCGGTGATCAGCACGACCGACGCGCCCGACCGCGCGGGGGGCTCCAACGGGGAGGCGATCACGTCGAGGCGGTGCGGCCCGCCCACGGCGACCAGCGCGTCGGCATACCGGCCCAGCGGTCGCTCACCCTTGCGTTTGCGGAACCGCAGACCGCTGTCCCGCAGCCGGCGAGCCAGGTCGGTGCCGTGGGTGAGCACAGCGCCTGCGGCGACCACGTCGGTATGCCGCTCGGCGGGGACGTCGTAATGGTCCCCCTCGAACGAGCGGCGGGGGATGCCGGCACGGTCGGCGAAGGCGTGCAGCTCGGTCAGTGAGGTGTCGCTGATGACGTGCGACCAGAGCCGTCCGTGCGCCGGCCAGGTCGGCACGTCGATCCAGATGGCCACAGGGGTGAGCGTAGCGGCCGGCACCGACCGCGGGGTGGTCATGGAGGGTTGTGGACAACTTCTGCGGGCTGGGCGTCCGGCGCCCTAGCGTCGGGGCACGGGTTGGCCGTCCGGCCACTGCCCACAGGACGACACCGGGAGGCCCCATGAGCACCACATTCAGCGTCGACACCGCGCGCATCGCAGCAGCGTCGGGTGACATCCAGCGCATCGCCGGCTCGATCGAGAGCGAGGTGCGCGCGATGATGGCCAAGCTCAACGCCCTGCAGGACTGCTGGCACGGGTCCGCGGCCGGCAGCTTCGCCGCGGTGACCCAGGACTGGAGCGCCACCCAGGAGCGGGTGCGCGTCTCGCTGCAGCAGATCTCGACGACCCTCAAGACGGCGGGTGACGACTACGAGCTGGTGGAGCAGACCAACCGGATGCGTTTCACCCCGCAGTGACCCGGCCCCCTGCGCAGCGCAGCCCACAGCGGGGCGGCCTCCCCGGAGGGAGACCGCCCCGCTGAGCGTTCGGCAGGCGTGCGGACCGGATCTAGAAGTCCATGCCGCCCATGCCACCCATGCCGCCGTCGCCACCGCCGGGCATGGCCGGTGCCTTCTCCGGCTTGTCGGCGATGACCGCCTCGGTGGTCAAGAACAGTGCAGCGATGGACGCGGCGTTCTGCAGCGCCGAGCGGGTCACCTTGACCGGGTCGGCGACACCGAAGCCGAGCATGTCGCCGTACTCGCCGGTGGCCGCGTTGAGGCCGTGTCCGGGGGTGAGGTGGCGCACCTTCTCGGCCACGACGCCGCCCTCCAGACCGCCGTTGATCGCGATCTGCTTCAGCGGCGCCTCGACGGCCACCTTGACGATGTTGGCTCCGGTGGCCTCGTCGCCGGTCAGGTTGAGACCGTCGAAGGCCGACGCGGCCTGGATGAGCGCCACACCGCCACCGGCGACGATGCCCTCCTCGACGGCCGCCTTGGCGTTGCGCACGGCGTCCTCGATGCGGTGCTTGCGCTCCTTGAGCTCGACCTCGGTCGCGGCGCCGGCCTTGATGACAGCGACGCCACCGGCCAGCTTGGCCAGCCGCTCCTGCAGCTTCTCCTTGTCGTAGTCGGAGTCGCTGTTCTCGATCTCCTTGCGGATCTGGGAGACCCGGCCGGCGATCTGGTCGGCGTCGCCGGCACCCTCGACGATGGTCGTCTCGTCCTTGGTGACGACCACCTTGCGGGCCTTGCCCAGCAGGTCCAGGTCCGCGGTGTCGAGCTTGAGCCCGACCTCCTCGGAGATGACCTGACCACCGGTCAGGATGGCGATGTCGCCGAGCATGGCCTTGCGGCGGTCACCGAAGCCGGGAGCCTTGACGGCCACGGACTTGAAGTTGCCGCGGATCTTGTTGACCACCAGGGTCGCCAGGGCCTCGCCCTCGACGTCCTCGGAGATGATCATCAGCGGCTTGCCGGACTGCATGACCTTCTCCAGCACCGGGAGCATGTCCTTGATCGCGCCGATCTTGGAGTTGACGATGAGCACGTAGGCGTCCTCCAGGACGGTCTCCATGCGGTCGGTGTCGGTGACGAAGTAGGGCGAGATGTAGCCCTTGTCGAACCGCATACCCTCGGTGAGCTCCAGCTCCAGGCCGAAGGTGTTGGACTCCTCGACGGTGATGACACCTTCGTTGCCGACCTTGTCCATGGCCTCGGCGATCATCTCGCCGATCTCGGTGTCGGCCGCGGAGATGGACGCGCTCTGCGCGATCTGCTCCTTGGTCTCCACGTCCTTGGCCATGCCCAGCAGCTCGGTGGTGACCGCATCGACGGCCTTCTCGATGCCGCGCTTGAGCGACATCGGGTTGGCGCCGGCGGCGACGTTGCGCAGACCCTCGCGCACCATGGCCTGGGCCAGCACGGTGGCCGTCGTCGTGCCGTCACCGGCGACGTCGTCGGTCTTCTTGGCGACCTCCTTGACCAGCTCGGCGCCGATCTTCTCGTAGGGGTCCTCCAGCTCGATCTCCTTGGCGATGCTCACACCGTCGTTGGTGATGGTGGGCGCACCCCATTTCTTCTCCAGGACGACGTTGCGGCCTCGGGGGCCGAGGGTCACCTTGACGGCATCGGCGAGGGTGTTCATACCCCTCTCCAAGCCGCGGCGCGCCTCCTCGTCGAATGCAATGATCTTGGCCATTCGGGTGGTTCCTCCCACACGCTGAACGGGGTGGCGACCGTCCTGTCGCCCGCGACGGACGAACCCGCTCCACCGGGGCTCACGTCGCCCCGGGCAGTGGGCCCTCAACAGGCCGGTCGATGGTCCTATCTGTCACTCTCATGCCGAGAGTGCTAGACCAATGATTAGCACTCGACCCCTGCGAGTGCAAATGCCGGTCGCCTCGACCCGCCGCCGCTCAGCTCGCTGCCTCCAGCACCCGCATCGCGGCGTCGCGCACGGTGGCCTCCTGCAGACCCAACCCCCGGCACTCGGCCGCTAGGGCGTCGAGGTCGCGCACGCCGCGTCGGCGGGCCTCCTCCAGGGTGCGCGCCAGCCGCTCCAGCATCTCCGCCTGGGTCAGCACGAAGTCGGCGTCCACCACCTCGCCATGACCGGGGACCGCGATCTGCGCCCCGTGCACCTGGGGCCGGTCCATCAGCGACCCGAGGGTCTGCGCCCATTCCAGCGGGAAGGCGTCCTCCATGGCCGGGTCGGCGCCCTGCTCCACCAGATCACCCCAGAAGACGACCCCGGCGTCCGGCACCGCGACCGCAAGGTCGTGGTCGGTGTGCGCCCGACCGCCGTAGAGCAGGTGGACCGTGCGGCCACCGAGATCGATCTCGGTGTCGGAGTCGATGAGATAGAAGGGCACCACGATCTCGGTCTGCTGGGTCTGCTCGGCGAGCTCGGGACGCCCGGTGAGCAGCAGGTGTGCCATCACCTGCTCCCGCTGGTGCTCCGCCGTGGCGCGCAGGTCGTCGGCGGCGCCCGCGTGGGCGTAGATCTGGGAGTCCCTGAACGCCGCGTTGCCGAAACAGTGGTCGTAGTGGGCGTGCGTGTTGACCACGACCGGCTCCAAGTGCGTGACCTCACGCACCGCTGCGGCGAGCTCCTCCCCGCGCGCCATCGTGCTGCGGGTGTCGACGACCAGTGCGCGGCGGTCCCCCACCACCAGACCGCAATTGAGCTCCAGCTCGGGATGACGACGGACGAATACCCCAGCAGCCACCTCCTGCCACGTCACCTTGGACATAGTCCGACTGTATGTCGTGCGTACTGCACACAGTCACCCCACCGCGAGCGGGACCGCTACAAGTCGCCGGTTCGATCGTTCTGTGCGAGTGTGTTCCGCGGCGTCAAGTCCACGCTCAAAGGAGAGTTCATGTCGCAGTTCCCGCACCGGATCCTGTTTGCCGCGGACGGCTCAGTGGAGTCCGATCTAGCGCTTCACCATACGGTCGACCTGCTGGGGCACACCTCAGCAGAGCTGCACGTCGTGCACGTCGGGCTCGTGTCGGCGTGGACCAATCCGGACGCCATGAACAGGGACCAGCGTGAGCGCCTCCGGGCGGCCAGCCAGGTCGTGCTTGACGAGCAGGTGGCGAAGTTCGAGGCAGCGCAGATGACCCCCACCCAGAGCTATCTGAGGATGGGCCGGGCGACCGATGAGATCCTGCGGCTGCGTGACGAGATCGGGGCCGACCTGATCGTGCTGGGCAGCCGGGGGCTCAACGCCTTCAAGCGCGTCCTGCTGGGCAATGACGCCGAGGGCGTGGTGCGACACGCGCCCTGCCCGGTTCTCGTGGTGAGGAAGGACAAGTGATGATGACACTCCCCATGCAGACGCGCGAGATCCCGGACTTCGAGGTCGGCGCACTCGACCTGACGGTGATCCTCGTCTATCTGGTCGCCAGCCGGATCATCCCGCTGGTCGCCGGGTCCCGAGCCAAGAAGAAGGCGCACGCCGCGGCCAAGGAGTCCGGCAAGGAGACCAGCGAGACCGAGGACTACTTCCTCGGCGGGCGCAACTTCATCTGGCCCTTCGTCGGCCTGTCGCTGGTGGCCACCAACATGTCGGGTGCGACCTTCGTGGGTCTGGCCGGCGGCGCCTACAACCAGGGCATCTCGATCTTCGCCTACGAGTGGATGACCCCCGTCATCCTGGCCGTGTTCATCTTCTTCATCCTGCCGTTCTACCTGCGCTCCGGGGTGTTCACGCTCCCGGAGTTCCTCGAGAAGCGCTTCGACCGCCGGTCCCGGATGGCGTTCGCCGCCTTCAACCTCTTCGCCAACATGTTCATCGACATGGCCGCAGCGCTGTTCGCGGGCGCCGTGGTGATCCGCACCCTCTACCCCGAGGTCCCGATCATCGTCGCCGTGGCCGCCCTGGCCATTTTGGCGGCGATCTACACGGTCGTGGGCGGTCTGGGTGCGGTGATGATCTCCGACAGCATCCAGGCGACGGTCACCATCATCGGTGGTCTCATCGTCTTCATCGCCACCTGGCGCGCGATCCCCTCGTGGGACGCGCTCTACGAGACCGCCGGCGACGAGAAGATGAGTCTGATCCTGCCTGCGGACAACGACGCGCTGCCGTGGCCTGGGCTCCTCACGGGTGTGCTCATCATCGGGTTGTACTACTGGACGACCAACCAGCTCGTGGTGCAGCGGACCCTGGGCGCCAAGAGCCTGGATCACGGACGCTGGGGCGCACTGCTGGCCGGCTTCATCAAGCTGACCTTCCTGTTCCTGTTCATCATGCCGGGCGTCATGGCGCTCACCCTCTACGAGGAGCTGGAGAACCCCGACACGGTGTTCCCGACGCTGGTCTTCGACCTGGTGCCGGTGGGTGTGCGCGGAATCATCCTGGCCGCCGTCATTGCGGCCATCACCTCGACCGTGGACTCGATCCTGAACTCGGCCTCCACCATCGTCACGATGGACTTTGTCAAGACATACCGGCCCGACACCAGTGATCGTAGCCTCGTCCTCGTCGGGCGGGTCTCCACCGTCGTGGCCCTGGTCGTGGCCATCGTCTGGGCGCCGTTCATCGCCCAGTTCGACACCCTCTACAACTACCTGCAGTCGGTGCTGTCGTTCCTGGTGCCGCCGGTGGTGGCCGTGTTCCTCCTGGGCATCGCCTGGAAGCGGGTCAACGGTCTGGCCGCATTCCTCACCCTGGTGATCATCCAGCCGCTGGGCCTGGTGGCGTTCGTCTTCACTCAGGTGCTGCCGGAGGAGCCGACCATCCAGTTCCTGTATGCCGCAGGGATCGGCTTCGCGGTCTCGGTCGCGATGCTCGTCATCGTCAGCATCGTGGGCAAGACCCCGGACTTGGAGAAGACCGACGAGCTGACCTGGAAGAACGAGTACTGGCACGAGGAGACCGTGGCCCTGAAGGACACCCCGGTGCTGGTCAACTACCGGCTGCTGACCATCCTGATGTTGGTGCTGACGGCTGTGCTGGTGGTCTGGTTCGCCTGACCCTCGGGCAGGCACGCCTTCACCGAGCCTGACAGCAGCGGCCGGCACCCCTGGGG
>NZ_JBPCKQ010000180.1:0-15731 GCF_051004135.1 Ornithinimicrobium sp. | reverse complement strand
TTAGTCTGACCACTGAGGCGCACCGCGAGGACGAGGGTGGCGAGCCTGGCCAGTACCAAGAGTTCGATCTGGAGTCGGCAGCCCTCGCCCTCTTCGAGCTGATAGAGCAGGTCAAGGACCGTACCGGCTCACCGCGCGTCTACCTGGTGGCCCATTCGATGGGTGGTCTCATCTGTCGCTGCCTGATCCAGAAGGTGTTGCCCGACCGGGGTGATCATGCGCTGAACCATATCGACCGGTTCTTCACCTACGGCACGCCCCATGGAGGTATTCACTTCGACGTGGGCTTCGGCTTGTTGGAGAGAATGCGCGACACCTTCAACATCCAGGGAGGCAACATCTTCGGTCCCCGGCAGATGTATGACTACCTGACCCCTGAGCGTGATCGTCTGGACGCTCCACCGTCCGGTTGGGTGGCCAACTCGATACCAGCAGAAGCCTTCCCCGGGGACCGCGTGTGCTGCCTGGTCGGCACCAACCCCTCGGACTACGACGTGGCTGGTGGATTGTCGGCGAAGGCGGTAGGACCCAAAAGCGACGGACTGGTCCAGATCGAGTCCGCCTACATCCCGGAAGCCAACTTCGCCTTCGTGCATCGCAGCCACTCCGGACGGTATGGCTTGGTGAACTCCGAAGAGGGGTATCAGAACCTGAGGCGGTTCCTGTTCGGGGACCTGCAGATTACCGCTGACCTGGTGGGCTACCGCCTCCCCGGGGAACCGGACCCCGAGGTGACCTGGCAGGCCGAGACCAGGCTGTCGGTGCGTGGACTGCCTATCGTCATGCACGAGCAGTTGGCTGCCCACCACTGTCCGATTCAGCTGGAGTGGCCCAAAAGCACCGATACCGCGGATCGACCCACGCCCCTGGTCACGACCTTCCTGTCCTCGCGTGAGAGCCGCCCGGACACGGCGAAGATGCGCTACATGCTCCAACTGAAGGTCCTGTCCCTGCGCGAACGCGGGGGCATCTTCTCCTTCGACGACCACATCGAGCAGTCCGCCGACTTCGACGACATGCTCGTCGTCGACGTGGAACCACCCACCGCCGGACGCTCCGCCCCGCGGGCGTGGGCGACCTGGGCCTCACAAGTCTCCTCACCCCTTCGCGACTACGAACCGCCCGATAGTGCCGTGTTGACCGACGAGGACGACGCCCAGGGGTTGTGGGTGGCCCACGTCCCCCTTCCCTCACCCAGCGGGCTGTTCTTGGGCGAAACGGCCAGCGTCCGTCTCACCGTCCGGAACCGACTATCGCCCAGGACACTCGTAGCCTCAAGTGCCAGCGGATGACTCACGCGCTAGCGCAGACGGTGGCTGACTCGTTGACCTGCGGTCACACCCCAACGACGATCACAAGGGCGTGTGTCCCAGGTGGGCAAGTCCCCCTCCGGATTGATCCACATGGGACACACGGCTCTCGGCTCCTGAGCGCTAGGTGCAAACGGTTTGCACCGCGCCGGTTCCTGCAACGCTAGCCACACCTTGTCCCAGCACATCCCTCTTGGGTTGCCTCGCGGGGGCACGCTGTCTGCAGCCCTCCCGGTTATGCCCCAGTTATGCCCCAATGGGATACAGAAAACCAGCCCTGACCGTCTTTTCGCAGGTCAGGGAAGTTATTCGATGGTCGGGGTGACAGGATTTGAACCTGCGACCTCTTCGTCCCGAACGAAGCGCGCTACCAAGCTGCGCCACACCCCGTGGCACGCACCCATCGGGGCGCGCAGCGTCGGCAAGGATAGCCCACCGGCCAGGGGCCGACCGAATCGGCTCGGGGGCGGCCCGATCCGCCTCAGGCGGTGCTGGGCAGACCCGAGATCGGCCGGGGGCGTAGCGTCAACAGCGTGGCCTCCGGACGGCAGGCCAACCGCATCGGCGAGTAGGGCGAGGCGCCGAGTCCGGCAGAGACGTGCAGGTATGCCAAGTCCTGCGGCGCCGCGCCGCCGCGGCCCGCATGCCCGGCCCCGGGCCACCAACGGGAGAGCCCCTTGGCCCGGCCGGTGTCCATGTCGCAGTTGGTCACCAGCGCGCCGTGGCCGGGCAGGCACACCTGGCCACCGTGGGTGTGCCCCGCGAGCACCAGCGCAGCGCCGTCGCCGGTCATCGCGTCGAGCACCCGCTGGTAGGGCGCATGGGTAACCCCGATCGTCAGGTCCGCATCCGGTGCCGCGGGGGCCCGCGCCAGGTCGTAGCGGTCTTGGCCCAGGTGCGGGTCGTCGACGCCCACCAGCTCCAGGTCCAGCCCCGTCACGCTGCGACGGGTGCGCGCGTTGGTCAGGTCGGACCACCCTGCGGCCGTGAAGCCGTCGACGAGGTCCTGGGTCGGCAGCCGCTGCGTGGTCAGCGCCGCCCCGCGCGGGTGGCTGTCGTCGAGATAACGCAGCGGATTCTTGGCCTTGGGGGCGAAGTAGTCGTTGGAGCCCAGGACGAAGGCACCGGGCCGGCACAGCAGTGGCCCGTAGGCCTGCAGCACCGGGAGCACGGCGTCAGGATGCGCCAGGTTGTCCCCGGTGCTGACCACCAGATCCGGCTCCAGCGCATCCAGACCGCGGAGCCAGTCCGCGCGGTAGGCCTGGCCGGGGGTCAGGTGCAGATCGCTGACGTGCAGGATCCGCAGCGGCGCCGAGCCCGCAGGCAGGACCGGGACCTCGAAGCGGCGCAACGCGAAGGCGCGTGGCTCGACCAGCACACTCCAGGCCAGCACCCCTGCCCCCGCGCCGAGGACGGGGGCCGCGAGACGCCATACCGGGTGCATGGGGCGATCATGCCAAAAGCAGCGGCGTCGGCCGGTCACCCGGTGACACACTGAGCACCATGAGCACCGAGCCCGACCTCAAGGCCACCCTGCAGCACGACCTGCACGACGCGATCCGCGCGCAGGACCGGGTGCGCTCGGCCACCCTGAGGATGGCCCTGACGGCGATCACCAACGCCGAGGTCGCCGGCAAGGCGCACCGTGAGCTGAGCGACGTCGACGTGGTCGCGGTCCTGGGCAAGGAGGCCAAGCGCCGGCGGGAGGCTGCGAGTGCCTACGCCGACGCCGGCCGACCCGAGCTGGCCGAGCGTGAGGAGGCCGAGCTGGCCGTGCTGCAGGGCTACCTGCCCGCCCAGTTCGACGACGCCGAGCTGGACCGGATGGCGCAGGCAGCGGTGGCCGAGACCGGGGCGAGCGGTATGCCGGCAATGGGCCTGGTGATGAAGACGCTGCAGCCCCAGGTGGCCGGCCGGGCAGACGGGGGCCGGGTGGCCGCCGCGGTCAAGCGGGCCCTGGGCGGCGGATAGGGCTGCCCTCCGCAGACTCACCGGTCCGTCACCGCCGCTGGTCGACCCGCTGCGTCTCAGCGCTCCCGGGGGACGAAGAGCTTGACCGGAGTCCCGGACCTGACGCTGGAGAAGGCCGAGGGAGAGGTGCGCAGGACCGTGCCCTTGGGTTGTGAGGAGCCGATGCGCACCGGCGTCCCTGTCAGCCCCGCATCCGAAAGCCGGTCCTGCGCCGCGGACAGGCTCAGGCCCTTCACCGCGGGCACGAGCACCTTCTCGCCACTGAGCACCTTGTTGGACGGCTTCTCGAACTTCTCTACCGGCTTGCCCTTCAAGGCGGTGCTCATCAGCTCCTTCCACATGGGGGCAGCGAGCTTGGAGCCGTAGAGCTGACCCTCGATGAAGGTCTCGCCGACGGTGATGTCGTTGAGGCTGCCCTCGAAGTTGCGACCGTTGGGATAGCCGATCCAGACCGCGGTGGAGACCTGCGGGGTGTAACCGGCGAACCAGGTGTGGGTGGACCCGTCGGACGTGCCGGTCTTGCCGCCGGCCGGCTGCCCGCTGTCGAGCACCGCCCGGAAGCCCGAGCCTTGCAGGTCGACAACCCCCTGCATCAGCTCGGCGACGCCGGCGGCCACGTCGGGCTTGATGACCTGCTTGCACTTCGGCGTGTTGAGCGGGAGCTCCTTGCCCTCGGTGTCGGTGATCTTGGTGACCGGCACGGGGGGGCAGTACGTCCCGCCGGAGGCGATGGTGGCGTAGGCGCTGGCGACGGTCAACGGGGTGGCGTCGTCCGCACCCAGCACATAGGCCGCGGGGACGTTGGCCCGGCCGGCGCCGAACTCGTCTCCGTCTCCGCTGTTGAGCCCCAGCCGGGCCATCGTGTCGCGGATGTCACAGGTGCCCACCTGGCTGGCCAGGGTGGCGAAGGCGGTGTTGACCGAGGACGCCGTGGCCTCGCGCAGCTTTATGGTCGGCTGGTGGTTCTTGTCCTCGGCGTTGCGGACGCTCCAGTAGTCCTCACCAACCGTGCACTTGGGGTCGAAGTCGTCCTTGAAGAAGATGCCTGCGGGGTGGGTCTTGCCCTCCGGGGTCTCCCGGTCCGCGGGGTTGTCGATCCACGTGCCGTTGGAGTCGACCGTTCCCGGCTTGCGGACGCTCAGTGTGGTCTCCACGGGGACGCCCTGCTCCAGGGCGGTGACCAGGGTGAACGCTTTGGCCACCGACCCGATCTGGAAGCCTGTGCTCCCTCCGTAGCGCTCGTCGACACTCCAGTTGACCGACGTGGCACTGAATCGGTCGTCAGACGGCTCCAGCGCGTAGGTCGAGCTCTGCCCGATGGCCAGGACCTTGCCGGTGCCGGGCTCCACCATGGCGGCGGCCGAGGCCAGCTTGTAGGGGTTGCCCGGCGGCACGTTGGTCGAGGTGGTTTCGTTGATCTGCTGGGCGAGCTCGGGCATCAGGGTGGTCTCGATCGTCAGCCCTCCGGTGGTCAGCGTGTTCAACCGCTCTTCCTTGGTGGCGCCGAGGCTGTCGCTCTGCAGCAGCCACTGGGTGACGTAGTCGCAGAAGTAGGGGTACTTGGAGTTCAGGCAGGAGCGCTGGCTGTCGGTGACCTTGAGGGTGATCGGCGAGGCGCTCGCCTGCCGCCACGCCTTGTCGGAGATCGTCCCCTGCTCGTGCATCTTGTCGAGCACGACGTTGCGCCGGGCCAGGGATGCCTCGGGATTGTTGATGGGGTCGGTGGCGCTCGGGGCGCGGACGATGCCGGCCAGGGTGGCGGCCTCCTGCAGGTTGAGGTTGATGGCCTTGACCCCGAAGTAGTGCCGGGCGGCCGCCTCGACACCGTAGGCGCGGTCGCCGTAGTAGGCCAGGTTGAGGTAGCCCTCCAGGATCTGGTCCTTGGTGAGCCGCTCCTCCAGGGTGATGGCGTACTTGAGCTCGCGCAGCTTGCGGACGTAGCCCTCGATGCCGCTGCGGGCGTCGAGCGCCCGCAGCGCCTCGGTGTCCTCGGTGCGGCGGGCCTCCTCCTTCAGCGTCAGCTTGACGTACTGCTGGGTCAGCGTGGAGCCGCCCTGGGTGTCCTCGGTGGTGGCGTTGCTCACGAACGCACGGCCCAGCGCCTTGGGGTCGACGCCACCGTGGTCACGGTAGCGCTCGTCCTCGATGGCGATCTGCGCCTGCTGCATCACCGGAGCGACCTGGTCCAGGCCGACGATGATCCGGTTCTCCTGGGCGGGGGTGGAGATCAGCTTGCCGTCGGCGGTCAGGATGCGGGACTGCTGGGCCAGCGGGTTGGAGTCGAGATTGCCGGGCAGCTCCTCGAACATCCCGACGCCCTCACGGGCAGCGGTGCCCGCCGACCCGACGACGGGCAGCAGCAGACCGGCGCCGATGAGTCCCATCAGCACCGCAATGGCGATGAAGGCCCCCAACAGCGATGTCACCCTGGCCAGGGTCGTGGCAAAGCGCATGAGACCCATGCTACGTGGCGAATCTGGACGCCAGGTGAATGACGGCCGCGCTCGTCGGGCCGAACGCCCGGTGCGCGGGGTCGACCAGAGCGAAGTGACCCACGTCGTCCAGCACGCTGAGCCGGTCCCGGCCGGGCCGCGCTGCCTGCTCCCACCAGGACCGGGACACCGCCACCGGCACGATCTGGTCGGCGTCGCCGTGCAGGGCCGTCACCGGCGCAGGCGCCGGTCCCAGCCGGGCCGGGTCGGCGGCCCGGTGGATGTCCTGCCGCGAGTCCGGTATGCCGTGCATCAGGTCGGCCACCGCCTCGTCACCGAGCCCGAGGTGACGCACGAGCGCCAGGTCGAGGCACCCGGCGAGCGAGACGGCCCCGGCCACCCCTGCGCCGGCCGGCTGGTGCAGCAGCCAGAGCGCCAGGTGCCCCCCGGCCGAGTGCCCGACCAGCACGACCGGCAAGCCGGGACGGCATTCGCGGTCCCGCACGGTCTGCACCGCTGTGGCCACGTCGAGCCCCGTCGTCGGCCACCCGCCCCCCGGCATACCCGTGCGGCGGTACTCCACCAGCACCACGCGGTGGCCCTGCTCGGCCAACGCGGCAGCCATGGGGTAGAGGTGTCTGCGGTCGTGCTCCGCCCGCCAGAACCCGCCGTGGACCAACACCACACACGTCCCCGAGGCCGCCGTCGGCGGCTCGTAGACGTCGTAGACCTGGTGCTCGTGCTCCCCGAACGCCTCGACCCGGTCGGGGGCCCGAGCCGACCTGGTCAGCACCTCGCGCGACTCCGCCATCACCCCAGTCCACCTCACCTGCGTGCTCTGCGACAACCGCTGGACCCGCTGCGTTGATCTCGGCGGCGGGGCTAGAGTCGGCACATGGCTAACTGGGAGTACGCAACCGTGCCGCTGATCATCCACGCAACCAAGCAGATCCTGGACCAGTGGGGCTCCGACGGGTGGGAGCTCGTCCAGGTCGTCCCCGGTCCCGACGGCAACAGCCTGGTCGCCTACCTGAAGCGCCCGACGTCGTGAGTGATCCGGCCAGCGCCGTGGAGCAGCGGCTGGCCGGTCTCGGCATGAGCGTGCCCGAGGTCGCCACGCCCGTCGCCGCCTACGTGCCGGCGATGCAGCAGGGCGAGTTGGTCTTCACCTCCGGTCAGCTGCCGTTCATCGACGGTGCGCTGCCGGCCACCGGCAAGGTGGGCGAGGGTGCCGAGGACCTCGTGGACCCGGCCGAGGCCAAGCGACTGGCCGGGCTGTGTGCACTCAACGCGATCGCCGCGGTGAAGTCCGTGGTCGGCGACCTGGACCGGGTGACCCGGGTGGTCAAGGTGGTCGGCTTCGTCGCCAGTGACCCCTCCTTCACCGGTCAACCCGGCGTGGTCAACGGGGCCAGCGAGCTGCTCGGTGCGGCGTTCGGCGACGCCGGGGTGCACGCCCGCTCAGCCGTCGGCGTGGCGGTGCTGCCGATGGACACCCCCGTCGAGGTGGAGATCACCGTCGCCGTCCGCGACTGAGATGGGCACCGGGCCCACCGCCTACCGCGACTTCCCGATGCCCGAGCCGCTGCTGGCCTCCGCGCGGGCGTGGCTGGACCGTCCCGAGGGTGATCAAGGGCCGACCCCCGCCCGGCTCTCGGCCAGTGTGCTGCTGCTGCGCGACGGCGCCCGGGGAGTCGAGGTGTTCATGCAGCGGCGCGCGAGCACGATGGCCTTCGCCCCCGACGTGCTCGCCTACCCCGGTGGCGGGGTCGACCCGCGCGACGCCGAGGTCGACGTCTCCTGGGTGGGGCCGGGCCCGTCGGTGTGGGCCGAGCTGTTGGGTATGCCGCGGGCGTCGGCTCGGCAGGTGGTCCTGGCCGCGGTGCGCGAGCTGTTCGAGGAGTGCGGCGTGCTGCTCGCCGGCCCTGGGGGCGGGGGACCGGTCCAGGGCCTGGCCGCGTCCGGCTGGCAGGACGAGCGGGGCGCGCTGCTGGATCGCCGTGTGTCGCTGGCCGAGCTGCTCAGCCGGAACGGCCTGTCGCTACGGGCGGACCTGCTGACCGCCGTCGGCCGGTGGATCACCCCGGCGTGTGAGCCGCGGCGCTACGACACGGCGTTCTTCGCCGCCCGTATGCCGCCCGGCCAGGTCGCCGACGGTCGCACCACCGAGTCGGTCCGCTCCCGGTGGGTGGCCGCAACCGATGCCCTGACCGAGCGCCGGGACGGTGTCGAGGCGATGCTGCCGCCGACGCAGGTGCTCGCCGAGCAGCTGGCCGCCTCGCCGGGCGTGTCGCAGGTGCTGGTCCAGCGGCCACGGGTGCACGCCGTGCAGCCGTGGCCGGTCGAGCACGACGCAGCCGTGTGGATGCGGGCGCCGGTCGACGCCCTGGGACACGGCATACCCCCCGACCGTCCGGAAGGTGGGGCATCGTCGTGGACGCCGTGAGCAGGCAGGACGGCACCGCGCAATGGCAGGGCGGGGCGTGGGGGCAGCGCGCCTGGTGCCGGCTGTGCCCCAACCCCTCGCCGATGACGCTGGAGGGCACCAACACCTGGATCCTGGCCGAGCCCGGCAGCGAGGAGGTCGTGGTCGTCGACCCCGGGCCGTTGCACGAGGCGCACCTGCATGCGGTGCTCGCCGACGTCGACCGGCGTGGGGCCCGGGTGGCGCTGACCCTGCTGACGCACGGGCACGCCGACCACGCGGAGGCAGCGCCGCGGTTTGCTGAGCTGACCGGGGCGCCGGTGCGCGCGATCGGGCGCGGTCACGACGACCTCGGCCCGGGCGACGTGCTGGCTGTCGGCGGGCTGGAGATCCTGGTCGTGCCCACACCCGGGCACACCCTGGACTCGGTGAGCTTCCTGCTCACTTCCGAGCAGGTGCTGCTCACCGGCGACACCGTGCTCGGCCGGGGGACGACGGTGGTCGCCTACCCCGACGGCGAGCTCGCGGCATACCTCGCGTCGTTGGAGCGGCTCTCCCGGCTCACCGGCTCCGAGCAGGTGAGCAGTCTGGCGCCGGGCCACGGGCCGGTGGTGCCCGATGCTGCCGGGGTGGTGCGGTTCTACCAGCAGCACCGCCGTGAGCGCCTCGAGCAGGTGCGGGTGGCCGCGGAGGAGGTGCGCTCAGCGGTGGAGGGCAGCGGTGGGGGCAGCGGCGACGGCGATCTCGCCGACGCCGTGGTGCGCCGCGTGTATGCCGACGTGCCGCGGTCGGTGTGGCCGGCGGCCCGGCTCAGCGTGCTGGCCCAGCTGGCCTACCTCGGCCTCGGCCCCGCTGGTCAGCACATCTAGGACGTATTGCGCGGCATTGTGTGCATTGCGCCGTGTTCGTCGACGGCGCGATGTACGCAATCCCGCGCGGACGTGCCCGGAAGCCGGACGAGCGGGACCGCTCACGTCGACGGCCGGCTAGCGTGCCCGGCGGCGCAGTCGGTCGGGGTCGAGCAGGGTCACCGACTTGGCGCCGAGGGCCAGCCAGCCACGCCCGGCGAAGTCGGCAAGGGCCTTGTTGACGATCTCGCGGGAGGCGCCGACCAGCTGGGCCAGCTCCTCCTGCGTCAGGTCGTGCTCGACCCGCACCCCGTCGGACTGCACGCGGCCGAAGCGGGCGGCGAGGTCGAGCAGCGCCTTGGCGACCCGGCCGGGGACGTCGGTGAAGACCAGGTCCGACATGCCCTGGTTGGTGCGGCGCAACCGCCGGGCCAACCCGGCCAACATCTGCATGGCCACGGCCGGGTGGTCGTCGAGGAACCTGCGCAACCGGTCGTTGTCCAACCCGATCAACGAGGTGTCGGACACGGCGACCGCGCTGCTCAACCGGGGGCCGGGGTCGAAGAGGCTGAGCTCGCCGAACATCTCGCCGGGACCCAGCACCGACATCAGGCTCTCCCGTCCATCGGTGCTGGCGCGGCCGAGCTTCACCTTGCCGGCGGTGATGACGTAGAGCGAGTCTCCCTGGTCGCCCTCGCGGAACAGCCGCTCGCCGCGGGGCAGCGAGTGTGGCGACATCGAAGAGATCAGCCGGTCGGCGGTCTCCTGGTCGAGCGCCGCGAACAGGGGTGCCTGCATCACGATCTGTGGGTCCACGACCTTCATCCTGCCACCAAAGCGGCGACCGGGGCAGCGGTGACACGGGCCGGTCGTAGGCTGCCCTCTGTGACCACGACCCCGCGCCCCCGCCGACCCGCCGGTCGCGCCCGTGCCGTCGACGTGGCTGACGAGTCGCCGCTCGCCCGCACCCGCCGGGCCCGCCGGACCTACCGCGAGCTGGCGCTGCGCTACCCCGACGCGCACTGCGAGCTCGACTTCGGCAGCGCCTTCGAGCTGCTGGTCGCGACCGTGCTGTCCGCCCAGACCACGGATGTGCGGGTCAACACGGTCACGCCCACGCTGTTCGCGCGCTACCCGGATGCCCCGACGATGGCGGCCGCGGCGCGGGAGGACGTCGAGGCCATCATCCAACCGACGGGCTTCTTCCGCGCCAAGACCGAGTCGCTGCTCAAGCTGAGCGCCGCCCTCGTCGAGCAGTTCGACGGCGCGGTGCCCGCTCAGCTCGCCGATCTGGTCACTCTACCCGGGGTGGGTCGCAAGACCGCCAACGTCGTGCTGGGCAACGCCTTCGGCGTCCCCGGCATCACGGTCGACACCCACGTCGGCCGGCTGGTGCGGCGCCTGGGCTGGACGGACCTGGAGGACCCAGTCAAGGTTGAGCACGCCGTCGGTGGGCTAATCCCGCGGCGGGAGTGGACGCACCTGTCCCACGTCTTGATCTTCCACGGAAGGCGCACCTGCCACGCCCGCAAGCCCGCTTGCGGAGCCTGCCCGGTGGCGCTCTGGTGTCCCTCCTACGGCGTCGGGGAGACCGACCCCGAGGCGGCCGCCGCGCTGGTGCGCACCGCGCCGGCACGATGAGCAGACCGGCGTGGATGGACCACCTCATCGCGCAGGTGCAGGACGTGCCGGGGGAGTGGTTCAGCGCCTTCGTGCCCCCGGCGGGGGGTGGCCGGCGGGAGTCGGCGGTGTTGCTGCTCTTCGGCCCCGGCGCCGACGGGCGCACCGAGGTCCTGCTGACCGAGCGGTCACCGGCGTTGCGCTCCCACGCGGGCCAGGTGTCCTTCCCGGGTGGTGGTCGAGAGTCCGTCGACGTCGACCTGGTGGACACGGCGCTGCGGGAGGCGCAGGAGGAGGTCGGGCTGGACCGCGCGGGCGTCGAGGTGGTCGCCACGCTGCCCGCGCTGCACATCCCGGTCAGCGGCTACGACGTGACCCCGGTGCTGGCCTGGTGGCGCGAGCGGGGCCCGGTGTGGGTGCGCCAGCCGGCCGAGGTGGCTCAGGTGCTGTCGGTGCCGGTGGACGATCTGCTCGACCCGGCGCACCGGCACCGGGCGCGGCACCCCTCCGGCTACGTCGGGCCGGCGTTCACTACGCAGGGTGTGCTGATCTGGGGCTTCACTGCCGGGCTGCTCGACAGGGTCCTGCTGCTGGCCGGGATCAGCCGCGAGTGGGATGCCGGCGACGTGCGCGATCTGCCCGGCTGAGCCTTCGCGATTGCCGTTCGGGGGCTCCTATAACGTCCACAAACAACGTCGCCCACCCGGAGCATCGCCCACCACCCAGAAGCATCGCCTGGGGTGCAGAACATCGCGCTAGAGAGCGATGTTGTGTCGCTTCGACGATGCTCGGGAACGTGGGCGTTTGTCTGGATCTTGAGCGACCTGCCGAGTTGGCCGGGGGCGCGCATGCGGCTCGCAGCGGCGCACCGGGGTGGCCGCGGGCCGCCTACTTCGAGGGCTTGACGGCCGCGACGGTCTGTTGGGCGTTGTCGATGGTCTTGACCGGCTTGCCCTGCACCTTGCTGATCTGGCCCTTGCCGATCAGGCCCAGCACGGCGGCGATCACGAAGAGGACTGCCGCCACGATCAGCAGGCCGGCCCAGACCGGCAAGAAGATGGCGATGACCCATGCCAGGCCGAGCAGGAGCAGACCGAAGCCGTAGGCCCCCAGGACGGCCGCGCCCGCGAACATGCCGGCGCCCTTGGCTCCGTGGGTGACGTCGTTCTTGATCTCGACCTTGGCGAGCTCAATCTCACTGCGGACGATCGCCGACGCGTCGGCGGAGACGTCGGAGACGAGCTGGCCGATGCTGCGCTCGGGTGCCTGCCCCCTGGGGTCGGTGCCTGACGAGGTCGACTCGGTGCTGGTAGCCATGGGAGGACTGTAACTGGTGCGCTCGGCGCCCGCAGAGCGTGCCACACCTTTCGTGCGAGGCACGCGAATCGACCGACCGGGTCGGTTGCCTCCGGGACGTTGTTGGTGCCCACCCGACACCCCCTGCTTGTGCCGGGTGGGCACCGTGCGGCACTGCACTGGTCCCGTGACAGCCAGTGGGCCATGCGCTTATCGCGCGGCTCCGTGCCGATGGGTCCATCATGCCTGGTCAGAGCAGACGCGGCGAGCCACGTTGGGTCAAGATTTGGCAAAACTTCTGCATGAAAGCGCTGTCAAATCCTATCCTTCCGACATCCCTGCCTTGATCTTGTCCATCACGGTCGAATCGGCGAGGGTGGTGACGTCGCCGACGTCTCGGTCCTCGGCCACATCGCGCAGCAGTCGCCGCATGATCTTGCCCGATCGGGTCTTGGGCAGCTCAGCGACCACCATCACCTGGCGGGGCTTGGCGATGGCCCCGATCTGGGTCCCGACGTGGTTGCGCAGCTCGGTGGTCAGCGCCTCCGCCGCCTCGTCGTCGTCTTCGGTCGCCTCCACTGCTTCGGAGCGCAGGATGACGAACGCACACACGGCCTGACCGGTCATGTCATCGGTGGCTCCGACGACCGCGGCCTCGGCGACCTTGGGGTGTGACACGAGCGCCGACTCGATCTCGGTGGTCGAGAGCCGGTGCCCGGAGACGTTCATCACGTCGTCGACCCGTCCCAGCACCCAGATGTTGCCGTCGTCGTCCTTCTTGGCGCCGTCGCCGGCGAAGTACATGTCCTCGTAGCGCGACCAGTAGGTGTCGGCATACCGCTGCGGGTCGCCCCAGATGCCGCGCAACATGGCCGGCCAGGGCTCGGTGACCACCAGGTAGCCGCCGGAGCCGTCGGGCACCGAGGCACCGGCCTCGTCGACGACGTCGACCGCGATGCCGGGGATGGCTAGCTGCGCGGAGCCCGGGCGGGTGGCGGTGACCCCGGGCAGCGGGCTGATCATGATCGCGCCCGTCTCGGTCTGCCACCAGGTGTCGACGATCGGGGCGCTTCCGGCACCGATGACCTCGCGGTACCACATCCACGCCTCGGGGTTGATCGGCTCGCCCACCGAGCCGAGCAGGCGCAGCGAGGAGAGGTCGAAACCGTCGGGGATGTCCTCGCCCCACTTCATACAGGCCCTGATCGCGGTGGGCGCGGTGTAGAAGATCGTCACCTTCAGCTGCTCCACGATCTCCCACCACCGTCCCTTGTGCGGCGTGTCCGGAGTGCCTTCGTACATCACCTGCGTCACCCCCAGCGCCATCGGGCCGTAGACGATGTAGGAGTGGCCGGTCACCCAGCCGACGTCGGCGCTGCACCAGTAGACGTCGGTGTCGGGGTGTATGTCGTGCACGTACTTGCTGGTGAACGCCGCCTGGGTCAGGTAGCCACCCGTGGTGTGGAAGATGCCCTTGGGTTTGCCGGTCGTGCCGGAGGTGTAGAGGATGAACAGCGGGTGCTCGGAGTCGAAGGCCTGGGCCTCGTGCTCGGCCGCCGCGGACGCCAGCGCCTCGTGCCACCAGACGTCGCGATCCTCGTCCCACTCCACCTCCTGCTCCGTGCGCTGCACCACCAGGACATGCTCGACGGTGCTCTCGCCGCTGATCGCCGCATCGACGGCGGGTTTGAGCGAGGACGGCTTGCCTTTGCGGTAGCCGCCGTCGGCGGTGATCACGACCTTGGTCTCGGCGTCGGCGATCCGGGCCCTCAGCGAGTCGGCGGAGAAGCCACCGAAGACCACGGAGTGCGGGGCCCCGATGCGCGCGCAGGCCAGCATCGCCACGGCCGCCTCGGGCACCATCGGCAGATAGATCGCCACCCGGTCGCCGGCCTGCACTCCGAGCTCGAGCAACGCGTTGGCCGCACGCTGCACCTGCTCATGCAGCTCGGCATACGTGATGTCGCGGGTGTCACCCGGCTCGCCGACGAAATGGATCGCCACCCGGTCGCCGTGACCCGCCTCGACGTGCCGGTCCACGGCGTTGACGCAGGCGTTGAGCTCACCCCCGACGAACCACTGGGCGACCGGCGCCTGTGACCAGTCCAGGGTCTGGGAGAAGTCCTTGTCCCAGGTCAGCAGATCGCGGGCCTGGTCGGCCCAGAAGCCCTCCCGGTCCCGGGCGGCTGCGTCATACAGCTCCTGGGTGCCGTTGGCCTGGGCGCTGAACTCCTCGGGCGGAGGGAAGGTGCGCTCCTCCTGGAGCAGGTTGGACAGATTCTCGTCGGACACGGTGCCTCCTGATCGTCGTCGACCTTTGGTCCTACTCAACCTACTCTCTGCGCTCGCGGCAACCCGTCGTGCATAGGGTGGCGTCCGTGACCGGCGCTCTGCCCCCGCCCCGCGACGCCGACCCGCTGGCTGCCCTCGCGGCGCTGCCCGACGTGGCGGAGGCGGTGCAGCGGGCTCGCGATGCCTGCACCGAGCTACGTTGGCACCCGGCGCTGCGACGACGGACCGCCGAGGCGGCTGCGGAGTCGCGGGTCCGGGGAGCGGCGGCGACAGCGCTGCTGGAAGGCGCCGAGCCCGCCGGGTCGCAGGGGAGCGTGCCCGTGGTCCGCGACCTGGTGCGCGGGGCTCGGCAGTGGCCGACGGACCCGGACCCGGTATGGCGCATGTTGCGGGCCGCGGTGCAGGTCACCGCGGCCACCGAGCAGGTCCATGCCGCCACGTTGTCGGCGCCGCTGCAGGTGCTGACCCGCCTGCACCTGGCTGCCGGGGCACCGCTGCTCGGCGTCACGCAGGTGGGTCGACCCCGGTGTGGTGAGGAGACGTGCCGGGAGTGGGTCGAGCTGGGTCGGGCGCCGGACCCGGAGGAGGTGGAGGGCCGATTGGCTGCGGTGATGGACCTGGTGCGGGGCGTCCCCGCCGGCCGATCGCCGGCGCTGCTGGTGGCCTCGGTCGTGCATGCCGAGATCGTGACGCTGCGGCCGTTCGTGGCGGGCAACGGACTGGTCGCGCGGGCGATGGAGCGCGTTGTGCTGAGGGCCGGCGGTCTGGACCCCACGGGGGTGCTGGTCCCGGAGAGCGGTCACGCAGCGAAGGTCGGAGCGGACTACCGGGGGGCGCTGACCGCATACGAGAGTGGTAGCCCGGACGGGGTCCGGCTGTGGTTGCTGCACTGCGCGGAGGCGGTCGTGGCAGGGGCCTCGGAGGGGCATCGGGTGGCGGACGCCGTGCTCGCCGGGCGCACCGGATAGACCCTGCCGATCGGCGGTGTGCGGGGTCCTGAACAGGACATATGCCTGCACCACTTGTGCCGAACGGGACGCGGGTGTAGACCTATGGGTGAGGTTTCCGACTCGTCGGGAGCCTCCGGCGGCGGTAGTTCGAGGACCCACGCGCGGGCAGTCCACTGATGGACCGGTCTGGCTGGGCTTGACCCAACCCGACGGCTAATGAGAGCACGCTCTGATCCCTCGTTCGCCGCCGCCGCGCAACCGTCGCGGGAGCCTCGGAGGTGTGGCGCTCGCGGGTCGGATGGGGGTGGTCCGACGCGCCCGTCTCAGTGTTTGCAGATGCCCGGGTCGCCGTGCATACTTATCTGTACAGCGTTCCCCTTAGGGGTTGAGCGCGGGCGTTCGGGGCCACCCCCCCAGGTTCCGAGCGTCGACGGCCCCGGCTACCCCCCAGCCGGGGCCGTCCCCTATTTTGCGGTGCGTTGCACGGTCCCGTTCCGGTCCGGCCGGTGGGCTGTTCAGCGTGGACTATGCATTGCCCCCAGATGCGAGGCAGCACCGGTCGTCCACATCCTCGACCCGTAGCCCCG
>NZ_JBPCKQ010000179.1:0-4199 GCF_051004135.1 Ornithinimicrobium sp. | reverse complement strand
GCCCTGACCGGCGAGCAGTGGGCCCACATCGCCGTCACCGCCGCCAGCTGGCTGCTCATCCCCCTGGTGATCGGGCTCGGGGTCGTGACAAGAGCCGAGGTCAAGTAGCCGTCGGCTCGCCGTGCCGTGACCTGCCCCGCCGACTCCTCAGAAAGGGAACAACATGACCGACACCAACACCAATGGAGCTGCGAGCTCGACCATGCGCGCGATCGTCCAGGACTCATACGGCTCGACCGACGTCCTGCGGCTCGCGCGGATCGCGCGACCCGAGATCGCTGCGGACGAGGTCCTCGTCCATGTCCGAGCGGCTGGTCTCGACCGGGGCACCTGGCACATGATGGCCGGACAGCCGTACCTCCTCCGCGTTCTCGGATTCGGATTCCGCGCACCCAAAAACCGGGTGCCCGGACTCGACGTCGCCGGCACGGTCGTCGCAGTCGGGTCGGCGGTGACGCGGTTCTCGACCGGCGACGAGGTGTTCGGCATCTCCCGCGGTTCCTTCGCCGAGTACGCCGCGGTCCGCGAGGACAAGCTGGCCCGCAAACCGTGGAACCTCACGTTCGCCCAGGCCGCCGCCGTCCCGATCTCCGCAGGCACGGCACTGCAGGCGCTGACCGATGTCGGCCAGGTCGAACCGGGCCAGCGAGTGCTCGTCATCGGCGCTTCAGGCGGTGTCGGCAGCTACGCGGTGCAGCTGGCCAAGGCATTCGGCGCCGAGGTCACCGGCGTCTGCAGCACCGCGAAGCTCGACTGGGTGAGGAACCTCGGTGCCGACCATGTCGTCGACTACACCCGCCAGGACTTCGCCGACGGCCCCACCAGGTACGACCTCATCCTTGACCTTGCGGGCAACGCCTCGCTCTCTCGCCTCCGGAGCGCGCTCACGCCAGCGGGCACCCTTGTCATCGTCGGCGGCGAAGAAGGGGGCAGATGGACCGGAGGGTTCGGCCGGTCGCTGCGAGCACCGCTCGTCTCGCCGTTCGTGCGGCAGCGGATGACCATGCTCGCCAGCAAGGAACGCGCCAGCGACCAGGAGCGGCTCACCACACTCATCGAGGCCGGCACGCTGATCCCCAGCATCGACCGCACCTACCCGCTGGAATGCGTCCCGGAGGCGATGCGGCACCTCGAAGCCGGAGACGTACGCGGGAAGGTCGTTCTCACGCTGTGAAGCTCATGGCCGGACGGACGGTGCTGGGCACTGGCGCCACCTCTGGGATCGGCAGGGCGAGCGCCGTGGGCCCGGCCAGCCTGGGTGCTCGGGTCGCGATCACCGGCAGGGACCGCGTGCGCGCCGATGACGCGGCCCGCAAGACCCACGCGGCCGGTGGCCAGCGGGTGGACGTGTTCGTCGCCGACCTGTCCTCCCAGTTTGAGGTCCGACGACTGGCCGCAGACGTACTCGAGCGGCGCGACGGATCGACGCGACGGTCAACAACGTGGGTCTACTGGAACACCCGGCGTGTCACCGTCGACGAACTGCAACACCTTCGCCCTCAAAGATCACGCGCCGTTCCTGCTCATCAGCCTGCTCCTGGACCGGCTCGAGCAGGGCCGGCTTCATCGAGGCGTTCACCGGCGGTAACCGGTTCGTCCTCGACTACCTCGTCGATGAGGTGCTGATCCGGCAGCCCACCCGGCTCCGTGACTTCCTGCTCGGCACCGCCGTCCTCGACCGACTGACGGGTCCCTTGTGGGACGCTGTCACCGGCCGCACGGACGGCACCCGAGTGCTGGCGGAGCTTGAGCGCGGCATCTGTTCCTGGTCCCGCTCGACACGGAGCGTTTGTGGTACTGCTACCACCATCTGTTCGCCGACGTGCTGCGAGCACGCCTGCGCGCCGAAGACCCCGCACGCGTGCCGAGCCTGCACCAGCGGGCCAGTTAATGGTTCGCCTCCCACAGCCTCGTCGAGGACGCGGTCCGGCACGCGAGAAAGCCCTGCCCGAACTGCGCCGGACCCGACAAGAAAGCCTGATGCTGGCCTGGGTGCGGTCATTCAGCTCGGGGTGGGTCATCAACGCCGCCGTCGCCGAATGGGCGATCCGCCGCCCCACCACGCGCCGCGTACGCCGATCTCGCATCCACACAGCGCTGGCGGGTTTGCGATGAACCGACGACCACGCGCCCTACTACGAACTCCGAGTCGAGGGACACCTCGACGTGCACTGGTCGACCTGGTTCGACGCGATGGCCGTCGCCCGCGAAGCCGGCGGCACGACCACTCTGCGCGGGAGCCCGGCGGGCCCCTGCGCCCTGCCGGGTGCCTGCCCGACGACCGTCCAACCGGGGCGCGCCCCTGTCGTCGCGGTGAGTGCCCACCTGCGCATACGCGTTCACCTGCATAGGTTCTCCATGGGTTGAAGCTCGTGATGAATTCGCCCGGCCGCAGGCTCAGGCGGTGTCAGATGACCGCGGTGCGGTTCACGGGCTGAGGCTGGCCAGGAAGTCCGCAGATGTCAGCACCGGCGGGTCCAGCTGGACCACCTCGGTGAGGTGGGGGTCACCCGAGACCAGCGCCACCACGTCGGCGCCGGCAGCCAATGCGACGAGGAACTCGTCATCGGGATCGGCGGTCACCCGGTGTGCGGTGGCGGGCGGGTCCGGCACGACGTCGGCGAGGATCCGGACGTCGGCCACGAACCGGCGGGCGTCGTCGTGGCTCAACCAGCTGCGGAACTTGTCCCGGCCGAGCACCGTCTCCAGCTCGGCGGCCAGCAGCGGTGACACCACCAGCGTCCACCGGCCGTCGATGGCGGCGGTCAACAGACGGCCACACACCCCGCGTGCGGTGATGGCGGCCGCGACCAAGACGTTGGTGTCGGCCACCGCTCGGGTCGCCACCTATCGGGTCGAGCCAGCACGGCCGGCGGCGCGCACAGCTGCGACCTCGTCCACGGCGAGGTCCATGGCAGCCTCGTCTCCAAGACCTGTTTCGTCGCGGTCGGCGCTTTGGGCCAGCCGCTCCATCAGCGCGCGCAGGTCTTCACCTGCGGCCTGGGCCTCGGCGGTGCCCAGATAGGCGCGCAGCGCATCCTCCACCACCTGGCTCTCGCTGCCCTGCCGCGCGGCGGCGAGCACCTTCGTCGCGGTCAACACATCAGCATCCACATACACGGTGGTCTTTTTGCGGCCCATACCCCCAGTCTCCGCCACTGCCGTCATGACGTCAAGAAGGCACCATCCGGATGCGCACGGCGCCGGACTGGTGAAGGCGAGCCCGCCGGGCAACAATGGCCCGGCGCCGAATGCCTATTCAGCGAGGGTGAGGGGCGCGCCGAGTTGTGGCGACCACCCACATCGGAACTTCAGAGGGCCCTATCCAGGCCTCACTCGCCCAGCTCAGGCGGCGGTTCCCTTCGTGGAAGCCGTCGTGCGGGCCGTGGCCGAGCCGCCGCTGCCAGCGGTGGGCATGGTGACCCACCCATCGACGTTGGCTCGTGCGTCCTCAACCGTCTGCACCAGTCCCGCCTCGTCGCGATCTCCGTGGTCGACGACCGGCAGCGCTGTCAGGATGGCCTCGGCGCTGGAATCGGCCGGCGCGTCACCTCGAAGGACCGCGACGAGCGTCAGACCGAGCGCGGCAAGCAGGCGCCGGTCGACGGCGATGAAGGCGGCCATGTCGACCGTGATCTCGCGCAGCCCGGTGAGGTCGATGCAGACCAGGTCGATGTCGTGCGGCAGGCGCCGCTGCGCGGTGCGCAGCTGCCGCATGGCGCGCCGGGCGTTGGCGGGTGCGGCGACGCCGCCGTCGAGTGTGATCCAGGCCGTGCGGGAGATGCGATGCAGGTGCGCGGTCGTGCGCGGGAACTCCTCGGCTGAGTGCCGGCTGTTGGATGACGACCATTCGGACCGGCTCAGGCCCTGACCCTTCTGAAGGCATCGAGCGCGAGGTCCGGGCGCGGGATCGTCCAATGGTACCCAGTGCTCGCCCTCGGCGACGTGCTGCCCCGAGCTCACGGTGGAAGCCAGGGGTTCCGTGGGGTGCTGAGCCTCAAGGCTGTCATCTGCAAACCGACAGATCCTGCAGCCGAGGGCATGGTCAAGGTCGCGGTCCAGCGATCTGGAGTTCCTCACCCGGACGTTTCGCGCACCTCAAGCGCTGCGGCGAGTCCTGGGGGGGGGGGGGGGCCGACCCAAAAAAAAAAAAAACAAGAAGAGGGGGGGGGGGGGGGGGGGGAGAGGGGGGGGGGGGG
>NZ_JBPCKQ010000178.1:0-6102 GCF_051004135.1 Ornithinimicrobium sp. | reverse complement strand
TCCCCGAGGGGCGTCCCGGGACAGGTGGTCAGGTAATGAGTCGGCGATGAAAGGTGTCACGAGTCCCATGAGCCGACCGACGTGCGCGCCCCCCGCTCCCGCGCCGGGGGCGTCCGCGCGCACATCGGTCGGCGCCGGGCTGTTCCTCCGCGTCTTCCCTTGAAAACAGCAGAAGTGGGCCGCAGCTCCCCTAGCAAAACTAGCGGGAGGTGTGGTGCTGCAGCAGCACGGCGGCGCTCGCTGCTGCCCAGGCCTGCGGCCGGCAGGACGCGGGGTAGGGCACCGGTTGGCTCCCCACCGCGTCACCGCCGATGAGCTCGGGGAAGCGGTGCCGACTGCGGGTGCTCAGCCGCACCAGGGCGTCGTGCACCCGGTCGGCCTCCTTGGCGAAGCCGGCCAGCGTGAGCCCCCGCAGGATGATCGCGCTGTCGTGGGTCCAGACCGAGCCGGTGTGGTAGCCGGTCGGGTTGTAGGCCGGGTTGTCGCAGGACAGCGTGGCGATGCCGAACTCCCGCAGCATGTCGGGGCGCATCAGCCGTTCAGCGACGAGCGCCTCCTCCGAGGTGGTGAGCAGGCCCGTCCCGAGGGCGTGTCCCATGTTGCTGCCGACGCCGTCCACCGGATGACCGTCGGCGTCCAACGCCATCGCGAGGTAGCGGCCATGGCCGTCCTCCACCCAGAAGTGGTCCCGGACCCGCCGGGCCAAGGCGCTCGCCCACGCGTGCCAATCTTCAGCGGACTCCCCGAGCGCCTCGAGCAGCTCCGTCGCACCGTGGGCGGCCTGCACGGCATACGCCTGCGCCTCGATGAGAGCAATCGGCGCCCTCGCGACGGACCCGTCCGCGTGCCGCATCGAGTCACCCGAGTCCTTCCAGCCCTGGTTGCTCAGGCCGTGCCCCTCGGCGTCCAGATAGCGCAGCAGCCCGTCCGGGGACTGGGCGACCGCCTGGCTCATCCAGCGCAGGGCGGCCTGCAGGTGCGGCAGCAGCTCCCGCACCGCAGCCTCGTGCAGACCCGCCTGCCACGCCTCGTGCAGCAGCACGATCCACAGCGGAGTGGCGTCGACCGTGCCGTAGTAGACCGAGGGGAGCACCAGATCGTCCTCGGTGTATGTCGTGCGCCGCACCTCGTGCGGGATCTTGCCCGGCTCGGCCGCCGTCGCAGGGTCCAGGGTGTCGGCCTGCCGCCGCGCCAGCGCCCGCAGGGTGCCCTCGGCGAGCCGGCTCGAGTAGGGCAGCATCATCCGCGCCGACCAGAGGGCGTCCCGGCCGAAGAGTGTGAGGTACCACGGCGTGCCCGCGGCGACGAAGACGTCCTGGTGGGCCATCGGGTCCCGCTGCAGCAGGTGCTGCAGATCGGTCAGGTTGGTGCGGACCAGGGTGCGCCACTCGTCGTCGCCGTCGACCCTCAGCCGGTTCCAGTCGCAGTCAGCGGACCCGGCGTCGGCATCGAAGGCGGACGCTCGGGTGCGCGTGGCCTCCAACAGCAGGGTGATCGTGACGTGCTGGCCCTGCGTGACCCGCAGCGGCCAGGTCAACCGGATGCTGCCGGGGGCGACCGGCTTGCTCATGGCCGGCGAGGGCTGCGGGCGCACGGTGGTCCGGTGCCGCTCGTCGGACCACCAGATGACGTCCTCCACCTCGACGCGCGGTGGTCCGGCCGGCTCGGACCCGCCTTTGACCACGGCCAGATCGGTGCCGTCGGCGGCGAGGTCCAGACACAGCCTGGTGTCGACGTCACCCCGGGCGCGGGAGGTGACCGTGACCTCCACGGCGAGCTGGTGGCCACGGGTGCTCAGACGCTGGTGGACCTCGACGGTCGGATCGGGACCGCGATCGCCCAGGTGCCGGGCGGCGCCCCAGAACCGCGCGGTGGCACCCGTGGCCGAGGCGGCGATCGGGGTCGGCCGCTCCTGGTCGAGGGTGAGGGCCAACCCCCGCAGTAGGCGGCGGTCATCGACATACCACCCGGTGGCCCCGTCCCGGATGGAGCCGTCGTCGTGGGTGAGCACCGTGGCCGGACCGTCGACGGCGATGTGCAGGTCGTGCAGCCACGGCTGCTGGGTCATCGTCGCTCCCTGCTCTTGACACCGGTTTTGCTGTTGCGTCACTATGTCAGCACTGTGGATATGAACGTTATAATGAACGTTCATATTCATGCAACAGCAGCACCGCCCGAGAGTCAAGATGACGATGTCGAGCAGCGAGGTCCGGTCGCGGAGCACTGAGGTGCGCTCGCGAGCGACGATCATGGACGTCGCGTGCGCCGCGGGCGTTTCGCGGCAAACCGTGAGCAACGCGGTCAACCAGCCCGGCCGGGTCCGTCCTGACACGCTGCAGCGGGTGCTGACCGAGATCGATCGGCTCAACTACCAGGCTTCCAGCGCAGCGCGCACCTTGCGCCACCAGCGGGCCGGAGCCGTCGGCATCGAGATCGACGCACTGACCGACACCCCCAGCGACGTCGCGCACCCGTTCCTGGTCGCCCTGACTGTCGCCGCGCCCGGGCACGCCTGTCACCTGGTCCCTTTCGCCTCCCGCGACGCCTTCCCGACCCTCGCGGGCTACCAGGACATGGTGCGCCGGCACCTGGTCGACGCTTTCGTGCTCAGCGACACCCATCCCGGCGATCCGCGTCCCGAGTGGCTGCGTCAAGAGGGCATTCCCTATGCGGCATTCGGCCGGGTCTACGACGATCCCACGGTCACGTCGTGGGCCGACGTCGACGGCAGTGCCGGCACCGCGCTGGCCGTGGCACACCTCGTCGAACGGGGCTACCAGCGGATCGGCTACCTCGGCTGGCCCTCTGCCCACGGGGTCGGCGCGCTGCGCAGACGCGGTTGGGAGGAAGCCACCGGCGCGCACGGTGTGTCGGCCGGGCCCCTCGGAACGGCTCTGCAGAGCCTGCCTGAGGCGGTGCACCGCGCCGAGGAGATGCTCGAGGAGCTGCAGCCCGGTGACGCGATCGTGTGTGCTTCCGATGTGCTCGCGCTCGGCGTGCGGCACGCCGCCCTGCAGCGGGGGTGGCACCCGGGCCGTGATCTCGGGATCACCGGCTTCGACGGCTCGGCCTCCGCCCGGCTGCACGGCATCACCACGCTCACCCAACCGCTGGGCGAGATCGCAGACCGTCTGCTGGCCCTGGTGCACCACCAGCTGGCCGGCGACCCGGCACCCACCGAGGGCGCCCTGTTCATCCCCACCATCACGGTCGGTGACAGCACCGACCCCAGCAAGGAAGGCACGATATGAGAATCTCCCAGCGTCGACGCTCCACGCTGCTTGCCGTGGCACTCACCGGCACCCTGGCCCTGGCCGCCTGCGGCGGTGGAGGCTTCGAGGAGGACACCGCCGCCGGCGGCGGCGAGGACGAGGCTCCCGCCTCCGCCGAGGGGCCGGCCAGCCTGGTCATGCTGATCGCCTCCTCCGGCGAGGCCGAGACCGCTGCCGTCGAGGCGGCCGCCGCCGCGTGGGCCTCCGAGTCCGGCAACGAAGTGGAGGTCCGCGTCGCCTCGAACATCGACCAGCAGCTCGCCCAGGGCTTCGCCGGCGGAAGCCCGCCGGACATCTTCTACCTCGACGCGGCGAAGGTGGCCGAGCAGGCAGCGGCAGGCAACCTCTACGCGTACGAGGCGGCGGAGAACGACGACTTCTACGAGTCGTTGCGCGACGCCTTCACCTTCGAGGACACCCAGTGGTGTGCTCCCAAGGACTTCTCCACTCTGGCGCTGCAGATCAACACCGCATCTTGGGAGGCCGCCGGGTTGACCGACGAGGACATCCCGACCAACTTCGACGAGTTGGCCACGGTCGCCGAGACCCTGACCACTGCGGACCAGAAGGGACTGGTCGTCTCCCCCGGCATCGACCGGGCCGGCGCATTTGTGGTCGGCAACGGTGGGTGGTGGCTCAACGAGGAGGCGACCGAGGCCACCGGCACCAGCGAGCCGGTCGTCAATGCCCTGGAGTACGTCAAGGAGCAGATGGCCGCCGGGTCGTTCGCCTACGCCGGTGACGTCGACGCGGGCTGGGGCGGTGAGGCGTTCGGCACCGAGCGTGCCGCGATGACCTTGGAGGGCAACTGGATCACGGGCGCGATGAGCGCCGACTACCCGGACGTGGACTACACCGTGGCGCAGGTGCCGGAGGGCTCCGAAGGCAAGGGCACGTTGCTGTTCACCCAGTGCTGGGGGGTGGCCGACGCCTCCAAAGCCCAGGCCCAGGCGGTGGATCTGGTGAACTACCTGACCACGCCGGAGCAGCAGATGAAGTTCGCCGAGGCCTTCGGTGTGATGCCCAGCCGGCAGGCGGCTGCCGATGACTACAAGGCGGCCTTCCCCGAGGACGAGGCGTTCATCGCCGGTGCCGACTACGGGCACGGCCCGATCAACGCGCCGGACATGGGTCCGGTCGTGGCGGACCTCAACTCCGAGCTCGAGCGGATCGCCAACGCCGACATCACCAAGTTGATGGAGGGCTTCGACCAGAACGCCGGGGCGGTGCTGGGCGAATGAAGGCCGGGGACCCGCAGCGCCAGCAGGGCGCAGGATGGTTGTTCGTCACCCCGGCCATCATCGTGCTCGGCCTGTTCCTGGTCGTGCCGATCGCGATGGCGCTGTGGGTCTCGCTCAGCGACTGGACCGGTCGGGGCAGCCCGTTCGGCGGAGCGACAAGCTTCGTAGGGTTGGAGAACTACGGCGAGTTGCTGATCGAGTCGGGGCTGGCCCGGCAGGACTTGATGACGTCGTTCCGCAACACGTTCTACTACGTCCTCGGGGTCGTGCCGCTGCAGACGGTGCTGGCCCTGAGCCTGGCGGTGTTGCTGAACAACAAGTTCCTCAAGGGACGCTCGTTCTTCCGCACCGCGTTCTACTTCCCCTCGGTGGTGTCCTCGGTGGCTATCTCGGCGCTCTTCTTGTTCCTGTTCGCTGGGTCCGGCGCTATCAACAAGATCCTGGCGTTCTTCAGCATCAACGGCCCGAACTGGTTCCAGGACCCACGTGGCGTGATCCACCTGATCGGCGATGGTCTGGGGGTATGGAGCATCGCCAGTCCACCGGACTGGCTCACCAACCCCTCGGTGCTGGGGCTGTCCCTGTGGGAGTGGTTCGCCGGGCCCTCGGTGGCCCTCAGCGCGATCATGCTGCAGGTCGTCTGGACCACGGCCGGGACGTTCATGCTGATGTTCCTCGCGGCGTTGCAGGACCTGCCCGCCGAAGTCGAGGAGGCGGCCATGGTCGATGGCGCCAACCGGTGGCAGCGGTTTATGAACGTGACCGTGCCGCACCTGCGACCCATGATCCTGCTGGTGGCCACCCTGGGGTTCATCGGAACCTGGCAGGTCTTCGACCAGATGTATGTGATGACCCAGGGCGGGCCGGCCAAGACCACGCTGACCCCGGCCTACCTGTCCTTCCAGGCGGCCTTCGCGAACATCGACTTCCCCCGGGGAGCGGCGATCGCCTTCATCCTGTTCGCCCTGATCTTCGTGCTCACCACGGCCCAGCGTTACCTCCTACGCGACAAGGACGACGCGGCCCAGGCCAAGGCCGCGCGGCAGCAGAAGCGGCGACAGCGTAAACAACGGACCCGGATCACCGAGCAGGAGCAGCGGAAGGCGCAGACCACATGAGCACCTCGACCCAGCAGTCCACCAAGCCGGTTGAGTCGGAGGTGCAAGCCGTGGGGACCAAGACGGGCAACGGCAAGAAGATCTTCTTCTACGCTTTGCTGATCCTGTTCGCCCTGCTCTACGTCTACCCCTTCTTCATCCAGCTGGCCACTGCTTTCAAGACCAACGCCTCCTCCACCGCCAGCCCGCTGTCCCTGGTCCCGAACCCGTTCACGACCGCGGCCTGGAGGGAGCTGGCCGACACGCCGTTCCCGCTGTGGTTCACGAACACGCTGGTGGTCACGCTGTTTGTCACCGCGGGGCGGGTGTTCTTCTGCTCGCTGGCGGGGTACGCGCTGGCAAGGTTGAAGTTCACGGGCCGGGGCGCACTGTTCACCAGCTTGCTGGCTGTCATGGCCGTGCCCGGCATCGTGCTGCTGATCCCCAAGTTCCTGGTGCTCAACTACCTGGGGATCTACAACACCTACCCGG
>NZ_JBPCKQ010000177.1:0-30776 GCF_051004135.1 Ornithinimicrobium sp. | reverse complement strand
CCTTGGTCATGATGGCTCACGGAGCACCAGGCCATTCCCCACGTTCACCCCACGAGAAGGCCCTCGATCAACGTTTCCGCTGGTCAAAAGGGTGGTACTGAGCTCCCCCGACTGGACTCGAAGCTGTCGGACGGGTCACAGGAAAATTCCTGGTCAGGCCGCTATTGGTGCCCTGACCAGCGCCGATGTGGACTGTAACCTTGGGTCAGAAGCGGACACAGACCAACGGGATAGGGCACCGGTGTTGCACGCATGTTGCACGGCATACGACAGAGAGGCAACCGCGATGGGGCGGGCGAAGAAGCGACCGGTCCGCCGAGGGTTCGGCGCGATTCGTGCGCTGGCCCTCACCCCGCGTGCAGGCAAGCTACGACGGACCCGACCTGCAGCGCTACTCGGCGCCGTACACGTTCGACACCCGCCTGGATGCCGAGGAGTGGCTGGCGGCTGAGCGCCGGCTACGGACCAGCAACACCTGGACGCCGCCGAAAGAGCGGCAAAGGGCCACCAAGGCTGAGGTGACCCTGGCTGATTACGCACCCGGCGCCGTGGATCGCCGCAGGGTGCGCGGAGAGCCACTGCGCAGGGTCCCGACAAAGTCGGTCGTTGACGCTGTGACCTGCGGATTTGTGGGGATGCTGTCGGTGTGTCGCGTGTGACGGGTGTGGTCTTTGGGGTTCTGATGGTGGTTCTCACACTCGCCATCGAGCCGAAGGACCACACCCGCGATGTCATCCTGCCCCACCACTGGCCGTCCTGCTGACCTGAGCTCGGATCTGCCGGGGCTAGCTGCCTTGTTCGACTCGGTGCCGGACCTGCGGGACCGGCGCGGGGTCACGCGCTGATGCCGTTGCCTGGTCCTGGGGATAGCTGCGGTGCTGTGCGGTGCCCGCTCCTTCGCCGCCATCGGGCAATGGGCCGAGGCCCATGCCGGCTCGATCCGCATCGATACCCTCTCCGCTGGGGCTGCGGATGAGTCGACGTTCCGGCGGGTCTTCGCCCTGGTTGACGCCGATGCCCTGGCCGCGGCGATCGGGGCGTGGCGGTGGACCCTGACCGCGACCCTGGTCCACCTACCGATCGATGGGGTCATCCATCTTTCGTCGCCCGGTCATCTGCCGTTGGACTCGGAGCCACTTGGCCTCCCTACGTTGCTGTCATCGCACCGGACAGGAGGGAGAAAACGACCATGTCGACGGACGTAGCGGTGTTTCGGCGGCGTCGCAGGCGGGTGGAGCGGGTCTGGCTTCCAGCCCTGTACCTGGCGCCCACGCTCGTCCTGCTGGGGGTGTTCGACGTCTACCCGATCTTCCTCGCGGCTTGGATCAGCCTGTGGGACTGGGGAATCCGGGCCGAGGAGTTCATCGGCCTCGGCAACTACCGCCGCATCGCCGCTGAGATGGGGGCCGGTTTCGGTGGAGCACGGGGCGAGGTCGGGCAGAGCCTGCTCGTGACGGCGTTCTACGCGCTCGGCACCGTGCCGGTGACCATCGCCCTGGCGTTCGCCGTGGCGAACATGCTGCACGCACGAGTGCGCTTCCTGACCGCGCTGCGCACCGCCTACTTCATCCCGTACATCACCTCGACGGTGGCCGCGGGACTGGCCTTCGCTTGGCTGTTCAACCCACAGGTCGGCGTGCTGAACGCGGTGCTGGAGGTGGTCGGCCTGCCGGCCCAGCAGTGGCTGCTCGACCCGGAGCCGGTGGTGCCGAAGCTCCTGGGTGCATTCGGCATGGGATGGCCGGAGAGCCTGCCCGAGGTCCTCGCAGGCCCGAGCGTGGCGCTGGTGTGCGTCATCGCCTTCAGCGTGTGGAATACGCTCGGCTTCGCCGTGGTCATCATCATGGCGGGGCTGATCGCCATCGACCCGCAGGTGCAGGAGGCCTTCCGGATGGACGGCGCGAACGCCTGGCAGATGGCCACCCGGATCACGCTGCCGCTGGTGTCGCCGACGGTGTTCTTCCTGCTCGTCGTGTCCACCATCCGCTCGTTCCAGAGCTTCAACGAGGTCTTCGTCCTGACTAGCGGTGGCGGCTACGGCGCCGGTGCCGGCTCGCCGTTGGACACGACGCTCACGTTGCCGGTCCTGATCTTCCGGCACCTCTATGAACGTCCCGGCTCGGTGGGCTACGCCGCGGCGCTGTCGATGCTGCTGTTCGCTCTCCTGCTCGTCGTGACGCTGGTGCAGTTCCGGTTCGCCGAGCGACGCGTGCACTACGACTGAGCCGCCGCCTCGCCCTGCTCGCACACATCTCCCCGAGACCCCGAAGGCGGCACGTCATGACGACACACACGGTCCAGCCAGATGTCGGCACCCCGACCCATCGGCGCCGGCCGCCGGATGGCTCCCCTGCGCGCCGCACCGCGCGGCGTGGCCCTGGCCGGTGGCGCCGTCGGATGAGCCGGGTGGTGCTCTACCTGGCACTGGGCACCGGTGCGGCCGTGATGCTGTTCCCCTTCGCCTGGATGGTCCTGAGCTCGCTCAAGACCTTCCAAGAGGTCAGCCTGTCGCCTCCCACCCTGCTGCCAGCAGACCCGCAGTGGTCCAACTACGTCGAGGCATGGACCGCACCGCCGTCCGGTTTCGGGCGCTACTTCCTGAACAGCCTCGTCGTCGCGGTCCTCGGCACAGCCCTGCAGCTCGCCACCGGTATCACCGCCGCCTACGCCTTCGCACGGATGCAGTTCCGCTTCAGCAACGCGCTGTTCGTGCTCGTCCTGGCCACGATGATGATCCCCTTCGAGGCGAAGGTCGTCCCCAACTACGTGCTGATCCGCCACATCCCGCTGGCCGGCGGCAACGACCTGTCTGGCGCCGGCGGCGCCGGGCTGTACGACACCTACGCCGGCATGATCCTTCCCGGCGTGGCCAGCGCCTTCGCAGTCTTCCTGCTGCGGCAGGCGTTCATGGCGGTGCCACACGACTACTGGGACGCCGTGCGGATCGACGGCGGCTCCCACTGGACCTTCCTGTGGCGCGTCCTGATCCCCATGACGATGCCTGCGGTGCTCACCGTGGTGCTGTTCGGCCTCATCGCCCGATGGAACGAGCTGCTGTGGCCGCTGATCGCCACCCAGACCGAGTCGATCCGGCCGGTCCAGTTAGGACTGATGTCCTTTTCCGGGGACGAGGGATCGCTGTACCACCTGCTCATGGCCGCCACGACGTTGGTCGCCCTGCCCGGGATCGCTGTCTTCCTGTTAGCCCAGCGCCGCTTCATCGAAGGCCTCGCGTCATTCGGCGTCAAGGGCTGACCGGTTCCCCGTCCCGCCCATCCCCATGACCCCCCAACGCACCGGAGGTGCACTTCACATGGCCCTGACCACAAGAAGAACCCGCCTGCCCGTCCTGCTGCTCGCCACCTCGCTGCTCGCCAGCGCCTGCGTGGGCGGAGGAGGTGCGGACACCGGTTCCGGTGACGCGAGCCGGCCATCCGCAGGCGCAGACACAGACGCCGCCGGCATCGATGCGATCGAGCTGCCCGAAGGGGTAGAGGTCGACTTCTGGCACATCCAGGCGACCATCTACGGCGAGGCGATCACCGAGATGGTCGAGGAGTTCAACGCGACGAACGAGTGGGGGATCGTCGTCAACGAGACCTTCAGGGGCTCCTACGAGGAGCTCAACCAGGCCATCCGAGCCTCGTTGGCCGGAGGTGGCGCCCCCGACATCGCCATGGCCTACGAGAACGACACGCTCGAGTACGCCGCCAGCGACGTGATCGTGCCGCTGGACCCGTACCTCGCCCACGACGAGTACGGCGTGCCGCAGGAGGAGCTGGACGACCTCGTCGACGGCGAGACCCTGTCGTGGCCGCACGGCAACTCCAGCATGGGCATGTACTACAACGTCGACCTGTTCACCCAGGCCGGGATCGAGGCCCCGCCGGCGGACTGGCAGGAGCTGCTCGAGCAGGCCCGGCAGATGAAGGCGGCGACCGGCCTGCCCTATGTCGCCCTCGACACGGGCAAGGACGGCATCTACCACAACATCCTGCGCTCGATGGGCGTCACGCCCTACGACCCGGAGGCGGGAACCAGCAAGTACGGCTCCGCGGAGTCGATCGAGGCCATGGAGCTGCTGGCGCTGCTCTACGCCGAGGAGCTGGCCTACACCGCCGCGGACACCGAGCAGGAGTTCACCAACGGGCGCGCCGCGGTGGAGATGGGCACCACCGCCCGCACCTCGACGAAGATCGACCAGATCGGCGACCGGTTCGAATGGTCGGTCGCCAGCACCCCTCAACCGACCGATGAGCCCATCACCCAGCTGTGGGGCGGTAACCACGTGATCCTCGACTCCGGCGACCCCGAGCAGCACCTGGCCGCCTGGCTCTTCATGCGTTGGTTCGCCGACACCGACGCGCAGTCGATCTACGCCGCACGCACCGGCTACTCCCCGGCTGTGCGGAGCGCTTTGGACACCGAGCTCCTCAGCACCAACTACGAGGAGAACCCGCAGAAGCTCGCGGCGTTCGAGAACGTCTTCGTGAACGCACAGATCCTGCCGCCCACCGCGGCCGGCAACGCGATCAACGACATGGTCACCGGTGTGGTCGAGGAAGTCGTGCTCGGCCGCCTGACACCGCAGGAGGCAGCCGAACGGATGGATGCCGAGGCGAGTAGCCTGCTCGCCTCGACACCTCAGGGCTGACGGCGCTCGTGACGACGCGGACCAGCCGACCGGCGCCATCCTCATCACAGTCCCAGTCAGCAAAGTCCCCGCTGGCATGGCTCGGGGACATCACGGTGGTGCTCTTCGATCTCGACGGCACACTCCATGACGACCCCCGGGTCACCGACCACTATGCGGCAGGTCTGGAGAGGGCCATCCCTGAGGGCCGCGGGCAAGGGCTGCGGGTCGAGGCCGAGGCCGTGGTCGCCGGGGCGCACCCGGCTGTGCTGCCCGGTTGCTTCGTCGAGCCGGCTCGCGGGCTCGTCGTGCACGCCCCTCGGTGGGTCGCCGAGACCGCCACGGACTGGCAGGGCCATCCGGTCGCGGTCCCCGACGACCTGCGGGGGCGCGTCCAGCACGAGGGTCCGCTGCGCTATCTCGGAGACCGCTGGCAGATCCTCGGGGCGCTGGCAGCCCGGCGAGGGGCCGGCCGGCCCGTGCTGCACGAGGCATTCGTCCTCGCCCGCCGGTTCGTCAACGACCGGGCCACCCAGCTCGCCCGCTTCGAGTGCCTGGACGACGTGCTGGAACGCCTTGCCGCGGGCCGGCGACTGCTGCTCGCCACCAACACCCCCTAGGAGTTGGGCAGACCGCTGGTGGAGCGGCTCGACCTGCGCCAGCCGTTCGCGCTGGTCCGCTTCGACGCACGCAAGCCCACCGGCTGCACCGAGCTTCTCGCTGAGGCGTACCGCCTGTGGGGGACTTCCCCCGACCAGGTGCTGGTCGTCGGCGACAACCTGTGGAACGACCTGCTTCCGCCTGCCGAGCAGGGCTGCCGGACCGTCCACATCGACCCGATGGGCATCGACGCCGCCCAGCGCTGGTCCAGCTCCCGGTACGCCGACCTCGCCTCGTTCGCCGCCGCACTGGAGGACATCCCCCGATGACGTCTGATCTCGAACCGACCCTGACCTTCCTCAACGGCACCACCACCGTCGGAGGGGTGCAGGCCCTCGCCCGTGTGGGCAGTTCTGCGCTCTGCTTCGACTTCGGTGCCACGCCGAACCCCGCCGGGTCGCTGTTCTCCTGGCCGTGCCCGCCACCTGAGGATGGGAGCCTTGCTGCGCACCTGCGGGCCGGGATGGCCCCGTTGGTGGAGGGTTTGTACGATCCTGCCCAGCTGGAGGACTTCGGTGGAGGCGTCAGGGCAGCCTGCGAGCCGATGCGGCACGAGGCCCGGCTGCTCGACGGGATGCCGCTGGTGGACGACCTGGAGCACGTCGGGGTCTTCGTCAGCCATGTGCACAACGACCACTGCGGTCTGCTCCCGTTCGCGGGCCCCCACATCCCGGTGGCCATGAGCTCCGACGGGGCTGCGCTGCACGCGGGGCTGGTCGACACCGGACACCTGCCTGGCACCCCCGCCCGGGTGCGTGGCCTTCGCGACGGGGAACATCTCGTCATCGGAGACCTCGATCTGGAGCTTGTGCCCGTCGACCACGACGTCCCCGGAGCGGCGGGCTTCGTCCTGGCAGCGGGGGACCGCCGGATCGCCTGGACCGGGGACTGGCGCGCGCACGGCCATGCGCCCGAGCGCATGACCGCCTTCGCCGAGCGAGCGGCCGAGGTGGATGTGCTGGTCACCGAGGGCACCACGTTGCGGCCCGATGCGAGCCCGGTCCGACCGCTGTCGGAGACGGAGCTGACCGAACGTGTCGACCGGCTGCTCACCGGGACCAACGGTCTCGCCTTCGTCACCCCCTACCCGCGCAACCTGCAGCGCCTCGCCGCGTTGCGCGACGTCGCCGCAGCCAACGGGCGAACGCTCGTCCTGCGGCCGCAGACCCTTGCGCTGTGGAGGTCGGCGGCGCGACACGGGCTCAGCGGCCCCGGCCCGAACGGCGAGGGCAAACCCCTCGCGGTGCTGGCCGTCGGCGACGCCCCCAGTAAGAGCGGTGAGACCCAGGTCGGGATCGAGGACCTGCGCAGCGACCGCAACGGGTTCCTGGTCGAGCTCCAGGTGCCTGATCGCTGGGTGGCGCTGGCGGTCGGGGCCGGTCCCGGTGACCTGCTCGTGCACTGCAACGGGGAGCCGCTCGGCCCGCGGGCGGCGGAGTGGACCTCGCTCGCGGCGTGGGTGCAGGCGCCCGGGCTGGACTTCGTCTGGCTTGACTCGGGCGGGCATGCCACGCCGGACGACCTCGCCTGGTTCGTCGAGGCCGTCCGACCCAGAGCCGTGGTGGCCGTGCACAGCGCATACCCGCAGCTCTTCCCGCGGACCGGATCGCCTCTCGTGCTCCCCCGACGCGGACAGTCGTTCCCGGTGTCCCGTCCGGCTCCGCTCGGGCTCGGCGCTCGAGGCTCGGACGCGGCGAGGACGGTGGTCCCGTGCGCATAGTCGTGATGACCCACAACCTCTGGGCGGACAATCGTTGGCCGGAGCGCGAGCCCGCTCTGCGGGCGCTGCTGCGGACCCGGCGTCCCGACGTGTACGCCGTGCAGGAGCTACGGCCTGCCACCCGCGATGTCATCGACAGCGAGCTCCCGGGTGATCACCGGGTCGAGGACGACGAACGGGGCTGGAGCCACGAGAGCTCGATCTGGTGGGACGCCGGACTGTTCACCGAGGTCGAGCACGGCGCGCTCGACATCGGCATCGGAGTGGACGAGGTCCACCGCGACCGCCGGCTGTTCTGGGTACGCCTGGCCGACCGCGACGGCGCCACGATCCTCGTGAGCACCGCGCACTTCTGCTTCCCCGGAACGCGCTGCGAGCTCGAAGAGCACGTCAATCCCCGCATCGCCCAGTCCGAGGCGGCCGGCGCAGCCCTTGCTGAACTCGGCGCCCCCGGCGAGCCCGTGCTGTTCATGGGTGACCTGAACGAGTCCTGGCACGTGCTGCGACTATTGCACGCGGCGGGGTTAAGTGACTCCTACTCCGCTCTGGGCATCGTGCCGCCGCCGACCTGGCCCACCGTGCCGACATGGCCGCAGCCGACGGCACCGTGGGTCATCGACTTCCAGTTCCATCGCGGCCGCATCCGGGCGCTCACCACCGAGGTGGTCGACTTCTTCCACGGTGACATCGCACCGTCGGACCACAAGCCAGTCGTGACGACGTACGGCTTCGACGTCGGGTAGCCCGCTCGGTCGGCGGGCGCGAGCGCGCCCGGCTGGCCAAGGACGCAGGCGCCCCCACGTCACCAAGATCATGGGCACCGGGGACGGAATCAGCTGCTGAGTGCGTCCCGCATGGGGCACGAACTTGACCGCCGACCCCGCCAGCTCCGCCGCCGGGTCGCTGCCCTCGACGACCCCGCAGCCTGACAGGTACAGAAGTGGTCTACAGTCCCGATCTAATACCAATACCGTTCAATTAGATCACGACAGCGTGCTCGGGTAGCCGGTCGGGTTGGGGCCAGGTGCGGTGCGCGGAGCGTTTGACGTGCCACTTGGTGTATTTGCGTTTGCCGACGCGGGGGTTGGCCCGGGGTCGTCGCCGCGGCAGGAGCCTGCGCAGCAGTTCGCTGATGGCGTGGGCCTAGAGCCGGGCGATGGTGTTGGGTGCTTCAGGGGGAAAAAGCGCCCTGTTGGCGATGGAGCGCCGGGAGATCCCTAGCGCGGTGACGAAGGAGAGGCGGTCGGGGTCGTGGCCCGCGTGTTCGGCGGCTTCGAACATCAGCCAGCGGATCGCGTAGTGGCAGCACAGGTGGCCCCAGATCTCCTGGGTGACCAGCTCTGGTGACTTTGAGCGCATCACGCGACACACCGTGAGAAACCCACACTATTTCTTCGCGGCCCCTGAGCCCACTGCGCCGCGCCGCCCTTCTGGTCGGCCGACCAGCCCGTAAAGAGCCACATCGGACTAGCGGGCACATGGCGGCGACCGGCTATCCTTCCTTCCGACTGTAAGGTTGTTGCCGGAGGTGCGGATGAGGATTGGTGAGTTGGCCGGCCAGGTCGGGTTGAAAGAGGAGTGCCAGCGTACTTCCGAACGCGCGCCTGAGCACAAACTCAACCTGGGGCTGTCGGTTCGAAAGTGGTCGTCACTGGGCAGGCTGAGCCGTGAAGGTCGTCGGTGGCCCAGAGCAGGGCATTGATAGAGTTCCTTCTATGGGTGAACCTGAGGGGTCTGATTTCGCTCACGACTCACGCCCGGAGGCGACGACGTCGGGGTCACTCACGCGCGAGCATGCAGTCGTGTTGGCGAGGTCGCTCAAAGTGTTGGCCAACAGCACCCGTTCGCAGTTGCTCAGCGTGTTGCTCGCACAGTCGGACGGCAAGGCCAGTGTCGGAACCCTGACGGAAGCCGTGGGCCTGCGCCAGCCCACGGTCACCCATCACTTGGGCCTGATGCTTGAAGCTGGCCTTCTGGAGCGCGAACCGCGGGGGCGCCGAGTGATGTACTCCCCTGAGGCCACCTTGCGCTACTGGCGCCACCTCGGCAGCGGACCCCCCCAGCTTCCGCATCGGTCGATGCGTCCGCTACTGGCGCACCGAAGTCGCGCTGTGGCTGGAGACGCAAACCAACGATCCGGACTCCAGCCGCTGAGAGGTCGGCAACCGCAGGGCTCTGCGACGATGAACCCAACCGGGCGTTGTACCGTCCTCCACCCAACTAGGGACGTCCTCGCCCTCGGCCCAAACAGAGGAAGACGATGTCGAGCATCCAAAAGCGCGCCGACGGCAAGTGGCGCGCCCGCTACCGGGACGCAGCAGGCAAGGAACACTCTCGACACTTTGGCCGCAAGGTCGACGCTCAGCGGTGGCTCGACACCACAACCACGGCTCTCGTCACGGGCACCTACGTCCAACCGAACGCCGGCAAGGTCACCTTCCGGGAGTATGCCGAGCAATGGCGAGTCGGTCAGGTCCACCGTCCGGGGACCGCTGCCATGGTCGAAGGCCACCTCAAGAGGCATGTCTATCCGGTGATCGGGAGCAGGCGGCTTGAGTCGATCCTGCCCAGCGAGCTGCAGGGGATGGTCAAAGGCATGGCGCTTTCGCCCGCGTCAACAAGGGTGACGTGGCGCTACGTGAGTGCCATCTTCAAAGCAGCTGTACTCGACAAGCGCATCGTGGCCTCTCCCTGCCCGGGTGTGAACCTGCCCAGGGTTGAGCAGCGGCAGATCGAGGTCGTCGACACCGAGACGGTTCGGGCGATGGTTGCCGCGATGCCGGAGAGACTTCAGTGCATGGTCATCATGGCCGCTGGGGCGGGGATGCGGCAGGGTGAGTTGTGTTCGGTGTCACATTGGACCGGGTGGACTTCCTGCGCCGGACCGTGAGGGTTGACCGGCAGATCGTTGATGGCGGCGCGTTCGGGCCTCCAAAGACAGACGCCAGCGTACGAACGATCCCCCTCCCCCAGACCGTCGTTGACGCGCTCGCTGTCCACCTTCGAACCTTCCCAGCGGGTGACTCGCAACTGGTCTTCACTCGTCCCAGCGGCAACCCGTGGTCACGCTCCGCGTTCGCTGAGTGGTGGGGCAAGGCGCGAGCGACCTCGGGCACCGAGAGCAAGGTGACGATGCACTCGCTGAGGCACTTCTATGCGTCTCTGCTGATACGTCACGGCGAGTCGGTCAAGGTGGTGCAGTCTCGGCTCGGCCACGCCACAGCAGCGGAAACGCTCGACACGTACAGCCACCTATGGCCTGACAGTGAAGACCGTACCCGCGATGCCGTGGACGCCGTCCTGGGAATTCCTGCGGACTCCCTGCGGACTAACAGGGGCGGCTGAGCACATCAGTGCAGGTCAGAGGCGTAGTGTGGATGAGTCAGCCGATACGCCGGGTTCTGTCCCGCCGCGCCGTTGCCGGCACTGCGACGGGGACGGCCATCCATCTCGGGCGACTGTTGCCAGCCGCCTCCAGCGACCTACCCGCACGCTCGGACGGGCCGCCCTCATACGCGTGCTGTCTGGTCTTGCTCCAGGTGGGGTTTGCCGAGCCACGCCAGTCACCTGGCGTGCTGGTGGTCTCTTACACCACCGTTTCACCCTGACCACCGGTTGCCCGGTGGCGGTCTATTTTCTGTGGCACTGTCCCGCGGGTCGCCCCGGGTGGCTGTTGGCCACCACCTTGCCCTGTGGAGCCCGGACGTTCCTCGGCGGGTCCGTCACCGACATACCGAGGTATGCGGTGGCGCCCCGACGCGGCCGCCTGGCCGACTCATCCACGTGGCTCAGGGTACCGGCTCCGGGACGGTGAGCAGAGCGGCGAGGCGAAACATCTTGATGTCTGTTAGCTAATACATCATGATGCTTGTATGCGTACGACCCTCACCCTGGACGACGACGTGCTGGCTTTGGTCCACCAGACGGTGCACCGGGAGCACCGGACCATGAAGTCCGTAGTCAACGACGCCTTGCGACAGGCCCTGTCGAGCCAACGCTCGGTGATGCCGTATGCCGTCACGCCCCATGACTCGCAGCTGCAACCCGGCATCGATCCCGGGCGGCTCAACCAGCTGGCCGACGAGTTGGAGGACGAGGCGATCACCGGTGGATGGCCCGGGTGATCGTCCCTGACGTCAACCTGCTCCTGTATGCCACCGTCACGGCCTTCGAGCAGCACCCCGCCGCCCGCTCCTGGTGGCAGGAGACGCTGTCCGGTATCGAGCCGGTGGGGCTGACCGCGCCGGCGGTGCTCGGCTTCGTGCGGATTGCTACCCATCGCAGGGTGCTGACCGACCCGATGCCCCTGAGCGACGCCCGCAGCACGGTCCAGGGTTGGCTGAACCAGCCGTGCGTCAGGTTCCTGCGACCCGGGAGTCTGCACTTGAGCGAGGTGCTGGACCTGCTCGAGTCGGTCGGGACGGCCGCCAACCTGACCACCGACGCTCAGATCGCGGCCACCGCTGCGGAGCATCGGGGAACGGTGCACACTGCGGACAGCGACTTCGCCCGCTTCACCGGGATCGCCTGGACCACCCCGCTGGCTGTGTAGACGCCACCTGTCGGCACTCAGGTGGTCACGGTGGCCAGGGCCTGCTCCAAGACCTGCGCCACACCGTCGTCGTCGTTGGACGCCGTGCGATCGGTGGCCGCGGCCAGCACCGACGCGTGCGCGTTGGCCACCGCGAAGGAGCGGCCCGCCCAGGTGAGCATCGGCAGGTCGTTGGGCATGTCGCCGAAGGCCCACACCTCGGCCGCCGGCACCCACTGCTTTCGGCACCAGTCAGCCAGGGCGAGGCCCTTGCTGACTCCCGGTGCGGCGATCTCGGCCAGCCCAGGGGTCCCGGAGTGCGACACCTCGGCCCGGTCGCCGACGACCTCGGCCACCGCGCGATGGACCTCGTCCGGCGTCCACTGCGAGTGCCGGACCAGAATCTTGCCCGCCGGGTGGCTCCCGATCTGCTGCACCGTGCCGACCAGCCACTCGCCGTCGCGCCGCCCCGAGGCCCGCTCGAAGTCCTCCTCCCTCGCGAAGCCGAGCAGCCCCTCCGTGGCCACCCGGACCTCCGGCAGGGCCGCACGCAGCTCGGTCAGCAGCTCGCCCACCAGCGCCGCCTCGATCAACCGGTGATCGACCACCTCACCGGCGGACACGTCATACGTGAAGGCGCCGTTGCCGCACAGCACGATGCCGTGCTCCCCGGCGACGTCCCGCAGCGGATCGACCCACCGGGGTGGCCGGGCGGTGACCAGCACGAGCACGCATCCCGCCCGGGTGATCGCCGTCAACGCGGCACGTGTGCGGTCCGACACGGTGCCATCGGTGCGCAGCAGGGTGCCGTCGCAGTCACTGGCCACCACCCGGGGCAGGCCGGTCACGCCGGATCGACCACCCGGAAGCGGACCCGCCGGGCGTCGACATCGGCCTCGACCAGCTGGACGGTGACCCGCTCACCCAATGTCGCCTCCCCCTCGGCCTTGGCGCTGATCGCAGGATCGGTGACCTGCACACCCAGCGTCCCGCCCGACCCCTCGTCCACCACCACTGCGGCGAACCGCTCGCCCACCCGCGCCGCAAGGACCGCCGCCTCGACCGCGTCGACGCAACCCCGCTCGACCGCGCCGGCCTGCTGGCTGCTGCGCTCCATGACCTCGGGCAGCTCGGGCAGGCTCGATCGCGCCCAGTCCGGCACGGGACCGCCGGCACTCAGCGCAGCGCAGACCACCAGGCCGAATCGGTCGACCAGGCGGCGCAGGGGCGCGGTGACGTGGGCATAGGGGGCACCGATCGCGGCTTGCTCGCTCTCCTCGGGCACCGTTCCGTCGAAGGGGGTGTAGCCGGCCCCGCGGAACAGCGACGTCGCGTCGTGGATGAGCGCCAGGTGCCGGGGGTCGGTGCGGTCCAGGCTAGCCAGCAGCTCACCGTAGGTCTGGGCCTCCGGCCAGTCGACCCCCAAGGCGCGCACCTGGCGGCGGAACCGGGCGAGGGCCCTCTCGTCCGGCGCGGCCATGGTACGCAGGATGCCGACTCCACCCTGGATCATCAGCTCGGCGGCCGCCATGCCGGTGAGCAGCGAGATCTGAGCGTTCCACTCCTCGGCCTCCAGCAGCGGACGGAACCGCAAGGTGTAGCCGCCGTCGACCTCGTGCACCTCCTGCTCGGGCATTGGCAGGCCGGCGCCACCCCGGGCGACCTCGCGGCGGGAGAGCAGCCGGCCGACCTCACGCAGCAACATCAGCGTCTGCTCCGCGGTGCCGTCGTCCACGGCCTGCTGCACCTCGGCATACGTAAAGCGCCGCCGACTGCGCACCATCGCGCGGTCCACCGATGCCGCCAAGGTCGCACCGCTGTCATCGAGCAGGATCTCCCAGACGTAGGCCGGCCGGTCCTGGTCGGGCAGCAGGCTGGCCGCGCCCTCGCTGATCATCACCGGGTGCAGGGGCACCCTGGTGTCCGGGCAGTAGATCGTCTGCCCGCGCAGCCGCACCTCCGCATCGACCTCGCCCTCGGGCTCGACGAACGCGGGCACGTCCGCGATCGCGTAGCGCACCCGGTAGGCCGCGCCCGGCCCGTCCTGGGGATGGGCTCGGCAGAGGTGCATCGCCTGGTCCAGGTCCATCGACCCGGGCGGGTCCACGGTCACGAACTCCAGCGACGCCAGGTCACGATCCGGGAGCACCGGGTGACCAGCCGCCTGTCCAGCCTCCTGGAGCACGGCCACGGGGAACTCCTCCCGCACGCCCAGTTCGGCCCGCACGGCAGCGAAGGCCGCCTCCAGGCGCGTCGTCGTGCCGCCGGACGCCGGGTGCAGCGTCGTCGCTCCGTGGACCATGTCGCTCACTCTAGGTCGCCCCCACGGAACATGCCGCGCCATGTCAGGGTTGCGATGGGGACGGCCTCGAAGGGATGCACGATGGAGCAGGGGTATGCCGAACCGGCCCGGCGGTGATCTCCGGGTGCCACCGGGCCCGGGCCTGCCGCACGGTCTGGTCGTGCCGGCTGCCGAGCTCCGCGAGCGGTTCACCCGGGCCTCCGGGCCGGGCGGTCAGGGGGTCAACACCACCGACAGCCGGGTCCAGCTCGACTTCGACCCCGCCACCTCCGAGGCGCTCACCCCCGAGCAGCGGGACCGGTTGCTGGCGGCGTTCGAGCCCCGGTTGGTCGACGGGCGCCTGTCCATCGCGGCCGCAGAGTTCCGGTCACAACGACGCAACCGGGTCGCGGCGCGCCTTCGCCTCGTCCGCATGCTGGCCGATGCGCTCGCTCCCCCGGCACCGCGGCGACGGCCGTCCCGCCCCACGCGCGGCTCGCAGCACCGGCGCCTCGACGCCAAGCGACGCCGGTCACAGCTGAAGTCTGGGCGTGGACCGGTCGGGCGAGACCCGGGCGGGGGCTGACACCCGCTGCCCGGCCGACCGGTCGGCATCGGGCGGGACGACCGGCCAGCACCACGGCATACGGCATCGGTCCGCACTAGGCTGCCCCGGTGCTGATCCTGCTGCCCCCCTCGGAGACCAAGACCGACCGCACTCGTGGCCGCAGCTGGCAGCCGGAGTCCCTGGCCATGCCCTCGCTCGGTCCCGCTCGGGCTGAGGTGGTGGAGGCCCTGAGCGAGGTCAGCCGGAGGTCGGACGCGGCGAAGGTGCTGGGTGTCAGCCCGAACCTCACCGCGGAGATCGCCCGCAACACCAGGCTGGACTCGGCGCCCGCTCTGCCCGCCTCGGCGCTCTACACCGGGGTGCTCTACGACGCGCTCGGCCTGGCCGGCTTGGACCCGATGGCCCGGCGACGGGCGCACCGGCGGGTCGTAGTGATCTCGGCACTGTTCGGTGCGGTGCGGCTGAGCGACCGCATCCCGCCCTACCGGCTGTCCATGGGCGTCAACCTTCCGGGCGTGGGGCCGCTGGTCGCGCACTGGCGCACACCGCTGGCCGCGGTGCTGCCGGGACTGGTCGGGCGCGGTCTGGTGGTCGACTGCCGCTCAAGCACGTATGCCGCCGCCTGGGCTCCGCAGGACGACCTCACCCAGCGCTGGGTGGCCGTGCGCGTGCCGGGGGCCACGCACATGGCCAAGCACACGAGGGGACTGCTCGCCCGTGCCCTGTGTGAGAGCCCTGCCGACCCGCGCACCCCGCATGCTCTGGCGGAATCGCTGAAGCCGAGGTTCGGGGTGACCCTGCAGGAGCCCAGCTCGCCTCGTGCGCCATGGGTCCTGGAGGCCACCGCCTGAGCACCGGATGCTGGACGGCACCTCCTGAGCAACATCGCGCGGGATTGTGCGCATCGCGCCGTGTCGGGAAGCGGCGCAATGCGCGTGCGGCCGCGCGATGTGCAGGACGCCTCAGGAGGTGAGACGGCGCAGGGCGGTCTGCACGTCGGCCACCAGGTCGTCCGGGTCCTCGATGCCGACCGAGAGCCGGATGATGTTGTCGGGCACTTCCAGCTCGGTGCCGCGCACCGAGGCGTGCGTCATCTCGGCCGGGTAGTTGACCAGCGACTCGACCCCGCCGAGGGACTCGGCGAGCTGGAAGACCGACGTCGACTCCGCAAAGATCCGCGCCGCCGGGGCGCCGCCGCGCAGCGCGAAGGAGACCATGCCGCCGAACCGGCGCATCTGCCGCGCGGCCACCTCGTGCCCGGGGTGCTCGGGAAGGCCGGGATAGTAGACGGCCTCCACCGCAGGATGGTCGACCAGCTCCTTGGCCACCGCCTCGGCGTTGTCGCTGTGCCGCGCCATCCGGATCTGCAGGGTCTTGATGCCACGGATGGTGAGGAACACCTCCCACGGTGCGGAGACGCCGCCGGCCGCGAACTGCAGGAAGCCGACCTGCTCGGCGATCCGGGCGTCGCTCGTGGCGACCAGTCCCCCCAGGACGTCGGAGTGGCCACCGAGGTACTTCGTGGCCGAGTGCACGACCAGGTCGGCGCCGAGGGCCAGGGGGGTCTGCAGCGCCGGGGACGCGAAGGTGTTGTCGACCACCACGGTCGTGTCGTGCTCGTGCCCGAGGACGGCCACCGCCTCGATGTCGGTGATCTTCATCAACGGGTTGCTCGGCGTCTCCAACCACAGCACCCGCGTCTCGGGCCGGATCGCCTCAGCCACCGCGTCGACGTCGGACATCTCCACCGTGCTCAGCTGCACTCCCCACGGCGCCAGGATGCGGTTGGCCAGCCGGTGCGTGCCGCCGTAGACGTCGTTGCCCATCAGCACGTGGTCGCCGGGGCGCAGCAGCCCACGCAGCACCGCGTCCTCGGCCGCGAGGCCGTAGGCGAAGGACAGTCCGTGCGAGCCGCCCTCCAGGTCGGCGATCAGCGTCTGCAGCGCGTCGCGCGTGGGGTTGGTGCCGCGGGCGTACTCATAGCCCTTGCGCAACCCACCGACGTGCTCCTGCACGAAGGTGGAGGTCTGGTAGACCGGCGGGATGACGGCCCCCGTGGTGGGGTCGAACTCCTGGCCGGCGTGGATGGCACGCGTGGCGAATCCGGTCATGTCAGCAGATCACTCCGAGAGGAAGGTGAGCAGGTCGGGGCGGGTCAGGACGGCCACCGGCCGCCCGTCGTCCGTCACCACCAACGCATCCGACCCCCCGAGTGCTTCCCACGCGTCGTGGACGGCCTCCCCCGAGCCGATCAACGGGAGCGGCGGGCCCACGACGTCGGCGACGGTGTCGCTCATCTGCACCTTGCCGTTGAACACGGCGTCGAGCAGGTCACGCTCGTTGAGCGCCCCCACGACCTCACCCATCATCACCGGCGGCTCGGCGCCCAGCACGAGCAGCTGAGAGACGGCATACTCCGCCATCATCGAGATCGCCTCGCGGACCGTGTCGGTGGGGTGCGCGTGGACCAACGCCGGCAGATCGCCGGTCTTCGAGCTGATCACGTCGTGCACAGTCTTTTCCTGCGCACCGGGCAGGAAGCCGTAGCTGCGCATCCAGGAGTCGTTGAAGATCTTGCCCAGGTAGCCCCGGCCGCCATCGGGCAGCAGGACCACGACCACGTCGTCGGGGCCGAGCTCGCGCGCGGCGCGCAGCGCCGCGACGGTCGCCATCCCGCAGGACCCGCCGACCAGCAGTCCCTCCTCGCGGGCGAGCCGGCGGGTCATCGCGAACGAGTCGGCGTCGGTGACCGCGATGATCTCGTCCGGCACCGACGGGTCGTAGGCACCGGGCCACATGTCCTCGCCGACACCCTCGACCAGGTAGGGCCGTCCGGTGCCGCCGGAGTAGACGGAGCCGACGGGGTCGGCGCCGACTATCCGCACCCCGCCCTCGGAGACCTCCTTGAGGTAGCGCCCGGTGCCGGTGATGGTGCCCCCGGTGCCGACGCCGGTCACGAAGTGCGTGATCTTGCCCTCGGTGTCCGCCCAGATCTCGGGGCCGGTGGTCTCGTAGTGACTGCGCGGACCCTGCGGGTTCTCGTACTGGTTGGGCTTGAACGCCCCCTCGATCTCGCGGGTCAGCCGGTCACTGACGCTGTAGTAGGAGTCAGGGTGGTCCGGCGGCACCGAGGTGGGGCAGACCACGACCTCGGCGCCGTAGGCGCGCAGCACGTTGATCTTGTCGGTCCCCACCTTGTCGGGGCACACGAAGACACACCGGTAGCCGCGTTGCTGGGCGACCAGGGCCAGCCCGACGCCGGTGTTGCCGCTGGTCGGCTCGACGATGGTGCCACCGGGTCCGAGCAGCCCGTCCGCTTCCGCTGCGTCGATCATCCGCACCGCGATCCGGTCCTTGACCGAGCCGCCGGGGTTGAGGTACTCGATCTTGGCCAGCACTGTGGCCTCGATGCCCTCGGTGACCCGGGTGAGCCGGACCAGCGGGGTGTCCCCCACGAGGTCGATGATCGATTCGGCGTAGCGCATCAGCTCTCAGTCCTTCGTCGCGATCAGGGTGTAGCTCAGCGGAACCCGGTCGGCCCACGGCGCGGGCAGGACCCAGTCGGCGCCCTCGGGCACCATCTGCGCCAACGCCTGCCAGTCCAGGGTGCGTCCCTCCGCCATCAGGCGCAGCCGCAGACCGGCGTCCAGCAGCGACTGCACGGTCTCCGACATGGCATAGTGCCACTCGTAGCTGTGGGTGTGCTCGATCAGGGAGGGGTCACCGTCGGTGCAGGTCCCTTCGTTGTCGATGTGCAACGTCACATCACCACCGAAGTAGCGGTGCAGCACCCGGACGTCGGTGGGGTCCAGGTCGTCCAGGGTGGCCAGCATCGGGTGGGAGTCGCGGAAGTAGAACACGCCGCCGGGCCGCAGCAGCCCGGCGATCGTTCTCGCCCACGCGGTGAGGTCGCGGACCCAGCAGATGGTGCCGATCGAGGTGTAGACCACGTCGACCTGCTCCTCGACCGCGGTCGCCGCCTCGGTCACGTCACACTCGACATACCGGATGTCGGCGCCTGCCCGCCCGGCCAGCTCCCGGGCGACGTCCAGACTTGCCGTCGAGTTGTCGACACCCGTCACCCGCGCCCCCTGCCGGGCCATCGACAGGGTGTCGGTCCCGATGTGGCACTGCAGGTGCACCAGGTCCAGTCCGTCCAGCGACCCGCCGGGCAGGTATGCGGTGAGCACCGGGAGGTCATGCGCGACCACGTCGGAGACCCGATGCGGGTCCGCGATGAGACCCTCCAGGTCGTAGGTCTGGCTGGCGGCGTGGACCTTGGCCCGGTCATCCCAGTTGGTCCGGTTGGCCGCGAATGCGGCCGCGTGCTCGATCTGCACCTCGTGGATCAGGCCGAAGCCCCGCCCGGCAGGATCGACCGAGCACGGCTCGGGCGAGGTGGGCGGCGTCGTCACGCTGTCTCCAGCCCCTGCAGGTGGTGGACGTCGTTGACGAAGGCGACCTGCACCCCACCGTCCGGCCAGACCTCGAGCGCCGTCAGCGACGTGGGGGCGGTGGCGATCGACCAGATCCGCTCGTGGTCGATCCCGAGCACCTGCGCCAGCACGCACATCAGGGGTTTGCGGTGACTGGCCACCACGACCGTCCCGCCGCGGGCAACGGCCCGGGCGAACGCGTCGGACACCCGGGCGGCGAGCTGCCGGTGACTCTCCCCACCCGGCCGGGCGTAGTCGGGGTCCGAGCGCAGCCGGACCAGCTCGTCGCGGTGCCCCTGCGCCAGCTCCGACATGGCGGCGCCGTCCCAGTCGCCGAAGCTCTGCTCGTCCCAGTCGGCATCCACCGAAGGCTCGACCCCGAGGGCCGCGGCGATCTCGGCGCCGGTCTGCTGAGCGCGGGTCAGTGCCGAGGTCAGGACGGTGACCGGGCCGGGCTCGGACCGGGCGAGCAGGTCACGGACGGCGCCGGCGGCCGCGCGGGCCTGCTCCAGACCGAGCTCGGCCAGCTCAGGGTCGGCGCCGCCGCGGCCGTCCAACCGCCGGGCGAGGGTGAACTCGGTGACCCCGTGCCGGACCAGGACCACACGGCACGAGCCCTCCAGCGTCGGCGTGGTCTCGGTGGAGAGCACGACCTCGGCGACCGGTGCCCAGCCCTCGCCGAACGCCGGGGCGTCCGGGTCGGCCGGGGCGCCCCCGTGGTCGCGGCGGACCGTGTGCCCGTCCATGCCGTCGTTGCTCAAAGCGTCAGCGGCGGCGTTGTCGGCCCGGGGGATCCACCTGAAGTCCACCTGCCCGCCCGCCCACTCGACCTGACGCACCAGGTCGCGGGCCTGCAGCGCCAGTCGTCGCATGTCCTGGTGCTTGACCTTCCACCGCCCGGCCATCTGCTCGACGACGAGCTTGGAGTCCATCCGGACGGTGACCTCGGCGTCCCCGGCCAGCTCCAGGTCGAGCACGGCCTGCAGACCGGCGATCAGCCCGGAGTACTCGGCGACGTTGTTGGAGGCCCGCCCCAGAGGGGCCGCTCGCTCGGCGAGCAGCGCGCCGGTGGTGGCGTCACGGACCAGCGCGCCGTAGCCGGCGACCCCTGGGTTGCCCCGCGAGCCTCCGTCCGCCTCGACCAGCAGCGCGCGCGGCACGCTCAGACCCCGGACTCGGGGGTGCGCACCAGGATCCGGCCGCAGTCCTCGCAGCGCAGCACCTCGTCGTCGTCGGCCTCGGCGATCCGGCCGAGCTCGACTGCGCCGAGCTCCATGTTGCAGCCGCCGCAGGAGCGCCGGACCAACGCCGCGGCGGCCGTGCCACTGTGCGCGCGGATCCGGTCGTAGAGCGCCACGAGGTCCGCACCCACGGCCTCCACGAGCTCGGCCCGACCGGAGGCGACCTCGGCCCGCTGACTCTCGAGGTCCGCGATCAGAGCCTCGCGCCGGGACTGCAGCTCCGCGAGCCGCTGCTCGGTCTGCATGTGCTGCTCCTGTGCCTGCTCGGCGGCGGACTCGGCAGTCTCCGCCCGCTCCATCACCTCCAGCTCGGCGTCCTCCAGCACCGCCTGACGCCGGGCCAGTGACTCCAGCTCGTGCTGCAGGCCCTGCAGGTCCTTGGCGCTGCCCACTCCTGCCTCGAGCCGCTTGCGGTCCCGCTCGGCGCGGTCCCGCACCAGCTGCACGTCGTTGTCGGCCTTGCGGACCTCGCGCTGCAGGTCGCCCCGCTCGGTGCTGGTGCGCACCACCGCGGAGTCCAGCTCCTCCAGCGCGGTGCGGAGCGAAGCGATCTCGGCGTGCTCGGGCAGGCTCTTGGCCCGGTGGTTGAGCTGGGTCAAGGTGGTGTCGAGAGACTGCAGCTCGAGCAGGCGGAGCTGACGGGTCGGGTCGGCTTTCACGGCATACCTCGCAGACGGGACGGTCGGGCCACGGTCAGGGTGTCCGGGACGCGCCGACGACGAAGTCCCAGGGGTCGGTGCGCACGGACGAGATCGGGAGGTCCAACCTATCGCCCGGAGAGCCGAGCTCCTGCCGCAGCCGCTGCGCGAGGCTGGGCAGCCACAGCCACTCGCTCGCGAAGTGGCCGGCGTCGATGAGGAACGGCGTGCCGTATGCGGTGCCCGCGCTCGCCCGCGCCTCCTCTCGCGCCTCCAGCGCCGGGTGGTGCCGCAGGTCGGCGGTGACGTAGACGTCTGCGCCGCTGCGGCGCACGGCCTCGAACGCCGAGTCGCCCGCGCCACCGAGGACGGCGACCCGCCGGACCCGGCCGTCCGGCGGACCGCTCACCCGGACTCCCGCGGCGGTGGGGGGCAGCTCGGCGGCGAGCCGGGCAGCGAAGTCGGCCAGGCTCACCGGCTCGCCGAGGTCGCCCACCCGGCCCAGCTCCACTCCCTCGCTCACCTGCAGCGGCCGGGTCTGCGCCAGACCGCAGGCGGCGGCCAGGGCCTGACCCACCCCGGGCTCGGCGACGTCGGCGTTGGTGTGTGCGCAGTAGAGTGCGGTTCCCGAGCGGATCAAGGACGTGAGGGCGGCGCCCTTGGCGGTGTCGGGCGTCACCGCGTGGACACCCTTGAGCAGCAACGGGTGGTGGGTGATGATCAGGTCGACGCCGAGCCGCTGAGCCTCCGCGATGACAGCCAAGGTGGGGTCCACCGCGAGCAGCGCCCGCCGCACGGGCTGGGCCCCCTCCCCGGTCACCAGGCCCACCCGGTCCCAGGACTGTGCCGTGTCGGGCGGGTAGAGGCGCTCCAGGGCCGCGACCACCTCGCGCAGCGGCACCCCGTCGGTCGATGTCACGTGGGCCCGGCCGGGCTCGAACCGACGACAACCGCGGTGTAAACGCGGTGCTCTACCACCTGAGCTACAGGCCCCTCCACGTCGCCCTCTCGGGCGACCCGCACATTGTGCCACCTGAGCCTTGCCGCGCCGGCCAGTGCACACAGGCGCGGAAACCAAGGAGCGGTGCGCGCGGGGTGCTCAGGCGGTGGCGTGCAGGTCGCGCACGGCCTCGTGCAGCACGCCGATGTCGCGCTGCTCACCGGGGCCGTGGACCAGCGACCACCGCACCGTCATCTCGCGGTCCACCAGGAAGGTGCCCCGCACCGGCATACCGGCGGCTTCGAGGAGCACTCCGTAGGCCGCGGCCACCTGGCCGTGCGGCCAGAAGTCGGACAGCAGCGGGAAGCGATAGCCCTCGTAGGCGGCCCACCACTTCAACGACGGGCCCGGGTCGCAGGAGATGCCGTAGACCTGCACCTCGTCGTTGCTGAACCGGTCGATGTTGAGCTGGATCTCCAACAGCTCGCCGGTGCAGATACTGGAGAATGCGAAGGGGAAGAACACCAGGAGGGCATGCCTGTCGCGGGTCACCTCGGACAGGGTGACCTGCTGGCCGTACTGGTCGGTGAGCGAGAAGTCGGGCGCCGAATCCCCGACCCGCGGGCTGTCCGCTCCGTAGGCCGGCTGCTCCGGCTGGGCGGCGTTCACTTGCGCCCCACGAGTCGCTGGGCCACCCAGCCGCGGCGGATCGGCACAGCGCCGCTGGGGTTGAGTCCCGAGGTGTTGCAGGCCTCCTCCACGTCGAAGGGCTCGACCCGGTCCCGGCGGCCCATCCCCGGCGTGAGCAGGGCGATGAAGCCCCCGTCCTCGACCATGGTCAGCGCATCGACGAGCTCGTCGGTCAGATCGCCGTCGCCGTCCCGCCACCACAGCAGCACGGCGTCGACCACTCCGTCGTAGCCCTCGTCCTCCAGTGCGCCGCCGGCCGTGTCCTCGACCGCCGTGCGCACCTCTTCGTCGACGTCGTCGTCGTAGCCGAACTCGATCACGACCTGACCGGGCCTGAAGCCTAGCTTGCTCACCGGTCCGGCGAGGACGCCGCGGTCGGTGTCTGCCACGTGCTGCTCCCTCCTCCTGTGGTGCGCCCAGACAACTAGACCCACCTCGCGTTGTAGAGCCCTTGCGCAGGGCTTTGGGGGACAGCCTAATCCGTCAGCCCCAGTCCGCCCCGGTGACCTGTCCACAGACATCGTGACAGACTGATCCGAGGTCAAGCGTTACGCGCAATCGAGAGGACGCACCGTGGCGAAGCAGCGATCCGGATCCGGCACCATCCTCAACGGTCTGCCCAGTCAGATCCCGGACACCGATCCCGAGGAGACGCAGGAGTGGCTGCAATCGCTGGACGGCGCCGTGGAGGCCGGCGGTCGCCGGCGCGCCCGCTTCCTGATGCTCAAGCTGCTGGAGCGGGCCCGGGAGACCCAGATCGGCATCCCGTCGCTGACCACCACGGACTACGTCAACACCATCAGCCCCGACGAGGAGCCGGCATTCCCCGGCGACGAGGACGTCGAGCGTCGCTACCGGGCCTGGATCCGCTGGAACGCCGCAGTCATGGTGACCCGAGCCCAGCACCCCGACATCGGCGTCGGTGGGCACATCTCCAGCTACGCCTCCGCGGCGACCCTCTACGAGGTCGGCTACAACCACTTCTGGCGGGGCCGGGACCACGAGGGCGGTGGCGACCAGGTGTTCTTCCAGGGCCACGCCTCCCCCGGAATGTATGCCCGTGCCTACCTGGAGGGGCGGCTCAGCGAGGACGACCTCAACGGCTTCCGCCAGGAGAAGTCACACAGCTACACCGGCGACGTGCGCGCGGTGCCCTCCTACCCGCACCCGCGCAGCATGCCCTCGTTCTGGCAGTTCCCGACGGTGTCGATGGGCATCGGGCCGCTGAACGCGATCTACCAGGCCCAGTTCAACAAGTACCTGCACAACCGCGGGTTCAAGGACACCTCCGACCAGCACGTCTGGGCCTTCCTCGGTGACGGCGAGATGGACGAGCCGGAGTCCCGGGGTCTGCTCCAGGTCGCGGCGAACGACGAGCTGGACAACCTGACCTTCGTGGTCAACTGCAACCTGCAGCGTCTCGACGGGCCGGTGCGCGGCAACGGCAAGATCGTCCAGGAGCTGGAGGCCTACTTCCGCGGGGCGGGGTGGAACGTCATCAAGACCCTGTGGGGCCGCGGCTGGGACCCGCTCATCGAGAGCGACCGCTCCGGCGCCCTGGTCAACCTGATGAACACCACTCCCGACGGTGACTTCCAGACCTTCCGGGCCAACGACGGCGCCTTCATCCGGGACAGCTTCTTCGGCCGCGACCCCGGCACCAAGGATCTGGTCAAGGACTGGTCCGACGAGGACATCTGGTGGAAGCTCAAGCGGGGCGGGCACGACTACCGCAAGGTGTATGCGGCATACAAGGCCGCCGTCGACCACACCGGCCAGCCGACGGTCGTCCTGGCGCACACCATCAAGGGTTACAGCCTGGGCAGCCACTTCGCCGGGCGCAACGCCACCCATCAGATGAAGAAGATGACCCCGGAGGACCTCAAGGGCTTCCGGGACAGCCTGAAGATCCCGATCAGCGACGAGCAGCTCGAGGCCGACCCCTACGCCCCGCCGTACTACCACCCGGGCGAGGACGACGAGGCGCTCCAGTACCTGCAGCAGCGGCGTCGCGAGCTCGGCGGCTACGTGCCGGAGCGTCGCCCGAAGGCCGGCACGGCGCTGAGCCTGCCCGGTGACCAGGCCTATGCCGCGGCCAAGAAGGGCTCCAAGCAGGGCGTGGCCACCACGATGGCCTTCGTCCGGATCTTCAAGGACCTGATGCGCGACAAGGAGTTCGGCAAGCACATCGTGCCGATCATCCCGGACGAGGCGCGGACCTTCGGCATGGACAGCTTCTTCCCCACCGCCAAGATCTACAACGTGCACGGCCAGACCTACACCTCGGTCGACGCCGACCTGATGCTGGCCTACAAGGAGTCGACCGACGGCCAGATCCTGCACGTCGGCATCAATGAGGCGGGATCGGTCGCGGCGCTGACCGCGGCCGGCACCTCCTACGACACACACGGCGTGCCGATGGTGCCGTTCTACGTCTTCTACTCGATGTTCGGCTTCCAGCGCACCGGCGACTTCATCTGGGCAGCCACCGACCAGCTGGCCCGGGGCTTCATGATCGGCGCCACGGCGGGGCGCACCACGCTGGCCGGCGAGGGGCTGCAGCACGCCGACGGGCACTCGCTGCTGCTGGCCGCGAGCAACCCCGGAGTCGTCTCCTACGACCCGGCCTACGGCTACGAGATCGCGCACATCATCCGCGACGGGCTGCGCCGGATGTACGGCGAGGATCCCGAGAACGTTCTGTACTACCTGACCGTCTACAACGAGCCGATGCAGCAGCCGGCCGAGCCCGAGGACGTGGACGTCGAGGGAATCCTGGCGGGCATGCACCTGATCAGCCCCGGCAAGCCACCGAAGGACAGCGACGACGGTGGCTCCGGCGACGGAAAGTGCGTGCGGCTGCTCTCCTCCGGAGTCGGGGTCCCGTGGGCGCTGGACGCCCAGCATCTGCTCACCGAGGACTGGGGGGTGTCCGCCGACGTGTGGTCGGTGACCTCCTGGACCGAGCTGCGGCGTGAGGCGATGGCCTGCGACGAGGCGGCGTTCGAGGACCCCGAGGCCGAGCGCCGGGTGCCCTACGTCACCCGGCGGCTCTCCGAGGGCTCCGGGCCCGTGATCGCCACCAGTGACTGGATGCGGCAGGTGCAGGATCAGATCGCCTCGTGGGTGCCGGAGGACTACTACGCCCTGGGTGCCGACGGCTTCGGCTTCGCCGACACCCGGGCCGCAGCGCGCCGGTTCTTCCGCATCGACGGTCCCTGCATGGCGGTCAAGGCCCTGCAGATGCTGGCCGACCGCGGCGAGCTGGACCCTCAGGTCCCGCTCGACGCGGCCGCCAAGTACCGGATCGACGACGTGACCGCCGGCACCTCCGGCACGGCGGGTGGCGACGCCTGAGGCGGTGTGCCGGTCAGTTGTCGGCGACGAACGCGTCCCGGGCAGCGACCCCGATGTCGGGCTGATCGGTGAAGAACCCGTCGATCCCGGCCTCGAGGTAGGCGGTGATCTCCGCCTGCAGATCGCCGAAGTCGGCCGGGCCCTCGCTGCTGCGCAGGTCGGTGGGCAGGAAGACGTTCTCGGCGCGGAAGGTGTAGGGGTGCACGACCAAGCCGGCCGCGTGGGCGTCGTCGACGAGTGAGGTCGGCTCCCCGAGGGTGCCGTCGGCCTCCAGCGGGATGACCAGGTACTTGCTCGGTCCGATGCCCTCGATGTCGTCCCTGAGCGCCAGCAGGCTCTCGGCGGTGACCAGGTCGGCGTAGGTGCGGGGGTCACCGGCTGCCACCAGGTCGTAGGGGGCGCCCGTGGAGGTCAGAAGGACCAGCGGCACCTTGACGCGCAGGTCGTCGTCCAGCTCCTGCAGGTTGGTCAGCTCGAAGGACTGCACGAAGACGGGGGCGTTCTTGCGGTCCAGGTGTGCATCCTTGAGGGCCACGGCAAGCGGCTGCTCAAGGCTCAGCCCGATGGAGTCGAAGTAGGTGGGGTGCTTGGTCTCGACGTACACGCACAGGTCACGCTTCAGCTCCTTGGCCAACTGTGCGCGCAGCTCGAGCACCTCGGCCAGGGTCGGGACCTCGAAGCGTCCGTCGAAGACGGTGTTCTCCTGGCGCAGGTCGGGCAGCCGCTCGACCGCCCGCAGCGTCTTCAGCTCGGCGAGGGTGAAGTCCTCGGTGAACCATCCCGTGATCTCTCGGCCGTCGATGGTCTTGGTGGTCTCCCGGTCGGCGAACTCCGCGTGGTCAGCGACGTCCGTGGTGCCGGAGATCTCGTTTTCGTGCCGGGCCACGAGCACCCCGTCCTTGGTGGAGACCACATCGGGCTCGATGCAGTCCGCGCCCATCCGGGCGGCGAGCTCGTAGGAGGCCAGCGTGTGCTCGGGTCGGTAGCCGGAGGCTCCGCGGTGTCCGATGACAAGGGGCTCCGCCGTCTTGTCCCTTCCATGGGCCGGGGCCTGGTCGTCGGATCGCGCCTGCACGGCCCCAGTCTGCCCGAGGGCAGCGGGGGTGAGGGCGGTGGCGGTGGTCGTGCATGACACGCGCGGCGCCGTCGGCCCTTCGCGCGCCGTTGTGCACGGCATACAAAGCAGGACGGTTCCCGGCTGTGGCCGGACGAACTACGCTGAGCAGGTGAGCATCGACTCATCCCGGGACGCGCCGGCCCGGCATGCTGGCGCGGTAGCCACTGCCGCTGCCCAACGGATGGAGCGCGACCTCGAGTGGTATCGCGAGCTGTCGGCCGAAGACAGGTCCTGGGTCTCCCTGGTCGCCCAGGCCGGCATCTCGGCCTTCCTTGCCTGGTTCCGCAGCGGCGACCCGACACCGGTCGTGGCCTCGGACATCTTCGGAACGGCGCCGCGGGAGCTGGCCCAGAAGATCACTCTGCGCCAGACCCTCGACCTGGTGCGCACCACGGTCGACACCGTCGAGGAGCACGTGGGGCTGCTCGCCGCCGACGGCAACGAGGCGGCGCTGCGCGAGGCCGTGCTGCGCTACTCCCGCGAGGTGGCCTTCACCACCGCCCAGATCTATGCCTCGGCGGCGGAGTCCCGCGGAGCCTGGGACGCCCGCCTGGAGTCCCTGGTGGTGCACGCCGTGGTGCGCGGCGAGGCGGATGAGACGCTCCGCAGCCGAGCCGCCGAACTGGGCTGGTCCGACGTCACCCAGGTGGCGGTGATCACCGGGGCCGCCCGGCACGCCGCCGGGTCCTCCGAGGTGACGGGGGTCGTGCTGCCGCTGCGCCACGCGGCTCGTCAGCTCGGGCTGGACGCGCTGACCGCGGTGCAGGGGCAGCGCTTGATCTGTGTGCTGGGCCGCACCGCGGACCCCGTCGCCGACGCGGCCAAGCTCCTGGCTCACTTCGGCCCCGGGCCCATCGTGGTCGGACCCCAGGTCCCCCACCTGTATGCCGCGGGTCGCTCCGCGCGCGCTGCGCTGTCCGGTCTGGATGCGGTGCGGGCCTGGCCGCAGGCACCCCGGCCGGTGGCGGCGGACGATCTGCTCGCTGAGCGGGCCCTGCTGGGCGAGGCACCGGCCCGACGAGCCCTCGTGGATCGGGTCTATCGGCAGCTGCGTGACCGCGGCTCCGCGCTGCTGGAGACGGCCACCGCCTTCCTCGACGGGGGTGGGGGGCTGGAGGCCACCGGGCGGCTGCTGTTCGTGCACCCCAACACCGTGCGCTACCGGCTGCGCCGCATCGAGGAGACGGTCCACCTGGACCTGACCGATCCCCGCGACGCCTGGGTCGCTCGCGTCGCCCTGGCCCTTGGACGGGTCGGCGACCAGCCCCAGAGCGGCTGGCGCCAGGCTGTGTCGGGAGGAGCCACGAGGTGAGCGCTTTGTAGGTTCCCCACAAAGGTGAACAGCAGATGTCGTGCCCATCCTTGAGGGGCGGTGCTCCGGGGACACGGCAGAGTGGGCGTGTGCTCGTCATCGTCGCGCCCGGTCAGGGCTCCCAGACACCCGGATTCCTCTCCCCTTGGTTGGAGCTTCCGGGCTTCCGGGACCGGATGGAGTGGCTGGCCGCGGTCGCCTCGATGGACCTGGTCGCCCACGGCACCACCTCCGACGCCGAGACCATCAAGGACACCGCCGTCGCCCAGCCGCTCATCGTGGGCTCCGGTCTCATCTCGCTGCTCGCGCTCTTCGACCACCCGGCCGACGGGTTCCAGGCCGTCGGAGCCGGTGGGGGTCACTCGGTGGGGGAGATCACCGCCGCATCTGCGGCCGGGGTGCTCAGCGCCGAGCAGGCGATGGTGCTGGTCCGCGAGCGGGGCAAGGGGATGGCGGCAGCCAGCGCCGTGCGGGACACCGGGATGTCCGCGGTGCTGGGCGGCGACCCCGACGAGGTGACCCAGGTCTTGGCGCGCCACGGCCTGACCGCCGCCAACACCAACGGCGCGGGGCAGGTGGTGGCGGCAGGCACCGTCGAGCAGCTGCAGGCGCTGCGGGACGACCCGCCCGCCAAGGCGCGCGTGATCCCGCTGCCCGTCGCCGGCGCCTTCCACACCGAGCACATGGCACCCGCAGGGCAGACCCTGTCCAGATACGCGAGAGCAATCTCCGTGCACGACCCCCGCACGCCGCTGGTCTCCAACTTCGACGGCAGCGTGGTGCAGTCCGGACGGGAGGTGCTGAGCCGGCTGGTCAACCAGGTGCGCAACCCCGTGCGGTGGGACCTGTGCATGCAGACCTTCGCCGACCTGGGCGTGACCGGGCTCATCGAGATTCCGCCTGCTGGCACCCTGGCCGGCCTGGCCAAGCGGGCCCTGCCGGGCATCGAGATCCTGGCGCTGAAGACCCCCGACGACCTCGACGCCGCCCACCGGATGATCCGCGAGCACGCCCCCCTGGAGGAGTCCACCGAAAGCCCGTCCTGGCGGCTGGTCGTGGCCCCCGTCAAGGGCATGATCGCTCCGACCCCTGAGGTCGACGCCGAGGCGCACGTGCGGGCCGGGCAGGTCGTGGCCAGCGTCACGACTCGACGAGACACTCACGAGGTCCACGCGCCCTACAGCGGGCAGGTCATCGAGTGGCTGGTCGAGGCCGGGGACCCGGTCAACCCCGGCCAGCCCGTGCTGCGACTTCACCCCACCGAGGACAGCCCATGAGCAGCCCCACGAGCAGCCCCATGAGCGGCCCGATCAGCGCCCCGACGATCACCGGGCCGCAACCCGCCACGCAGCGGAAGCGGCCAGAGCTGCAGGTGCCGGACGGACCCCGGCACGCGCGCATCCACGGAATCGGTGCCTACCGGCCGGAGCGGGTGGTGACCAACGAGGAGATCTGCCGGCACATCGACTCTTCCGACGAGTGGATCCGGCAGCGGACCGGCATCGTGGAGCGTCGCTTCGCAGCCGCGGACGAGACCGTCATCGACATGGCCGAGCACGCCAGTCTGGCCGCGATGGACATGGCAGGGGTCACCGCCGAGGACATCGACGTCATCCTGGTGGCCACGATCAGCCACCCCTACCAGACGCCCGCCGCTGCCCCGATGCTCGCCGTCCGGCTGGGCGTCCCCGACCCGGCCGCGGTCGACCTCTCCGCCGCCTGCGCGGGCTACTGCTACGGCATTGGCATGGCCAGTGACATGATCCGCGCAGGCAGTGCCCGGCACGTCCTGGTGGTCGGCGTCGAGAAGCTGTCCGACTTCACCGACCCGACCGACCGGGGCACCGCCTTCATCTTTGGTGATGGTGCCGGGGCGGCGGTCGTGGGGCCTTCGGACTTCCCCGGCATCGGTCCGACGCTCTGGGGCTCCGACGGCGAGCACTGGGACAAGATCACGCAGCGCCAGTCCTGGACCGAGCTGCGCCCGGCCATGGAAGACCCGGATCGTGCCGAGCCGATCAGCTGGCCCTCGTTCGCGATGCAGGGTCAGTCGGTCTTCCGCTGGGCCGTCTTCTCGATGGCCCCGGTGGCCCGCCGCACCATCGAGGCCAGCGGGATCACCTCCGAGGACCTGGACGCCTTCGTGCCGCACCAAGCCAACCTGCGGATCACCGACGCCATGGTCAAGACCCTCAAGCTGCCCCCGGAGATTGCGGTGGCCAAGGACATCGCAGAGACCGGCAACACCTCGGCCGCGTCAGTTCCGCTGGCGATGGCCCGGATGCTGGACGAGGGTGAGGTCAGCAGCGGCGGGCTGGCCCTGCAGATCGGCTTCGGCGCCGGACTGGTCTACGCCGCCCAAGTGGTGGTCATGCCGTGACAAGAATCCCGCGGCCCGGCGGGTATCCCGGGTCAGCCCAACAACACCGATGGACAAGGAGCACCGCCAGATGGCACTGAACGAGCAGGAGATCCTCGAGGGTCTGGCCGAGATCGTCAACGAAGAGACGGGCATCGAGACCGATGCCGTCCAGATGGACAAGTCCTTCACCGAGGACCTCGACATCGACTCGCTGTCCATGATGACGATCGTGGTCAACGCCGAGGACAAGTTCGGCGTGCGCATCCCCGACGACGAGGTCAAGAACCTCA
>NZ_JBPCKQ010000176.1:0-21820 GCF_051004135.1 Ornithinimicrobium sp. | reverse complement strand
GGCGACTTCATGTGGCTGCGCGCGTTCTGCCCGCAGGCCTGCTACGCCGGCGGCCCGGGGCGCTTCCGCTACCTGCTCTACAAGGACGTCAACCGGCACGCCACGCTGTCGCGACAGTTCGTCTGAGACTCCGCCTAAGACTCCCGCGACGCGCCGACGGGCACCTCCTCATCGCCTGAGGGGGTGCCCGTTCGTCGTCCTCGAGTGCCCGCATGTGCCGATGGCGACCTTCGGCACCATCCGCACGGGGTGACCTCAGGTCAGGAGTCGCCGCCCGCGGTGCCGGTCGTGCCGGCGTTGACGTCGAGCAGGCGGTACTGCTCCGCGGCCTTGCGCGCACACCCGGGGTCGATGCTGCCCTCGTCGGCAAGCATCTGCAGCGCCCGCACCACCATGGAGTGCACGTCGATGTGGAACCACCGGCGGGCCGCGGCCCGGGTGTCGGAGAACCCGTGGTCGTCGGCGCCCAGGGTGGCGAAGGCGTGGGGCACGAGCTGGCGGATCATGTCGGGCACGTCCGAAGCGAAGTCGGTCGAGGCGACGACGGGGCCACGCGCGTCGCGCAGCTTGTCGGCCACGTAGGCCGTCCGGGCCGGCTCGTCGGGGTGCAGGAAGCTGTGCTCCTGCGCGGCCAGGCCGTCTCGGCGCAGCTCCACCCACGAGGTCACCGACCACACGTCGGCACTCACGCCCCAGTCCCGCTCCAGCAGCCGCGACGCCTCGAGCGCCCAGGGCACCGAGACGCCCGAGCCCATGAGCTGGCAACGCGGCCCGTCACCGTCGGCCGCGCGGACCCGGTGCAGGCCCCGCACGATCCCGTCGACGTCGACGTCCTCCGGCTCGGCCGGCTGCAGCATCGGCTCGTTGTAGACCGTCAGGTAGTACATGACCGAGGGATCCGTGCTGTCCGGGCCGTACATCTGGGCCAGCCCTGCCGCGACGATGTGCGCGATCTCGTAGCCGAAGGCCGGGTCGTAGACCTTCATCGCCGGGTTGGTGGCCGCCAGCACCGGCGAGTGCCCGTCGGCGTGCTGCAGGCCCTCCCCGGTCAGCGTCGTCCGCCCGGCCGTGGCGCCGATGATGAAGCCCCGGGTCATCTGGTCCATCGCGGCCCACATGGCGTCGCCGGTGCGCTGGAACCCGAACATGGAGTAGAAGACGTAGACCGGGATCATCGGCTCGCCGTGCGTGGCGTAGGACGTGCCGGCGGCGGTGAACGCGGCGAATGAGCCGGCCTCGTTGATGCCGGTATGCAGGATCTGCCCCTTCTCGGACTCCGTGTAGGACAGGAACAGCGCCCGGTCGACCGCGGCGTAGCGCTGCCCGTCCGGGTTGTAGATCTTGGCCGTGGGGAAGAAGGAGTCCATCCCGAAGGTGCGGGCCTCGTCGGGGATGATCGGCACGACGCGCGAGCCCACCCCCTTGTCGCGCATGAGGTCACGCAGGATGCGCACGAAGGCCATCGTCGTCGCGGCCTGCTGCTTGCCCGAGCCCTTGCGGGAGGTGGCGAAGGCTGAGGCATCCGGCACCGTGAGCTGGGTCGACCGCGTCCGCCGGGACGGCACGAAGCCGCCGAGCTCACGCCGGCGCTCCATCAGGTACTGCATCTCCGGCGCGTCGTCGCCGGGCTTGTAGTAGGGCACGTCGTAGGGGTCGGCGTCGATCTGCGCGTCGGTCACCGGGATGTGCAGCAGGTCGCGGAATCCCTTGAGGTCCGCCGCAGTCAGCTTCTTCATCTGGTGAGTGGCGTTGCGGGCCTCGAAGTTGGCCCCCAGACCGTAGCCCTTGACCGTCTTGGCCAGGATGACGGTCGGCCGGCCGCTGACGTTGCCTGCGGTGGCCGCACGGTAGGCGGCATACACCTTGTGGTAGTCGTGGCCGCCGCGCTTCAGACTCCAGATCTGGGCGTCGCTCAGGTGTGACACCAGCTTCGTGGTGGCCTCGGACCGTCCGAAGAAGTGCTCCCGGATGTAGCCGCCGGACTCCCCCTTGTAGGTCTGGTAGTCCCCGTCGCGGGTCTCGTTCATGATCTGCACCAGGTCGCGGCCGTGGTCGGCGGCCAGCAGCGCGTCCCACTCCCGGCCCCACAGCACCTTGACCACGTTCCAGCCGGCGCCGCGGAAGAAGCCCTCCAGCTCCTGGACGATCTTGCCGTTGCCGCGCACCGGACCGTCGAGTCGCTGCAGGTTGCAGTTGATCACGAAGGTGAGGTTGTCCAGCCGGTCGTTGGCAGCCAGCTGCAACAACCCGCGTGACTCCGGCTCGTCCATCTCGCCGTCACCCAGGAAGGCCCATACGTGCTGGTCCGCGGTGTCCTTGATGCCGCGGCCGGTCAGGTAGCGGTTGAACTGGGCCTGGTAGATCGCGTTCATCGGCCCGATGCCCATGGACACGGTCGGGAACTGCCAGAAGTCGGGCTTCATCCGCGGGTGCGGATAGGAGGGGAGGGCGTGCGGGGCCTTGGACCGCTCCTGCCGGAAGCCGTCGAGGTCCGCCTCGGACAGGCGCCCCTCCAGGTAGCCGCGGGCATACATCCCCGGTGAGGCGTGCCCCTGGAAGAACACCTGGTCGCCGCCACCGGGGTGATCGGGTCCCCGGAAGAAGTGGTTGAGCCCCACCTCGTACAGGGTGGCGGCACCGGCATAGGTCGAGATGTGTCCACCCACCGAGACGTCGGGGCGCTGCGCGCGGTGCACCATCACGGCCGCGTTCCACCGCAGCAGCCGGCGATAGCTGCGCTCCAGGTTCTCGTCTCCAGGGAACATGGGCTCCTGGCCGACCGGGATGGTGTTGACGTAGTCGGTGGTGACCGGCTCGGCCCCCCCGATCCCAGCGGCGGACGCTCGCTCACCGAGCATCCGCAGCACGGTCGAGGCACCTGCCGCACCGCGGTCCCGGACGAGCTGGTCGAAGGACTCCGACCACTCCACCAGCTCCTCCCGGTCCACGAGGTGGGCGGCCGACTGAATGTCGAGGTTGTCCATGACTTCCTTCTTTCCGGGTGCGGTGCGAGTGGACGGTGGCCCGGCCCTGGGCTCTATGTCGACGCCGTGGGGGGTATGCCGCAGCACGGCTGATGGTCGCAGCTGGGCGGACCGTTGTCGTGCGATGAGCACCGGCTGGTGCTCTGGTCGGCCACCGCACCGTGACCTGGCACGGTGCGGTGGTCGGCCGATGACTTCGCCGTGACTAGGCGTCCCGCTTCGGTGGCGGCGTGCCGCCGTGGTCGGACTCGCCCGTGGGCGTCACCGGCCCGGACGTCTCGGTCGGTGCAACAAGGCCGTCGACGTGCACCACGTCGCGGGCTATCGCCACAGGAGGAGCAATCTGGCGGACTCGGTCGCCACGCTGGCGCAGAGCCGCGGCTTCTCGGGTGTGGTGCGCGTGGACCGCGGCGAGCACCCGGAGCTGGCAGCCGCCTTCGGGCTCGCCGAGCGCGGTTACGGCATACCGCACACGATGGACACCCAGCTGGCCCTCGCCAGCGGCGTGAAGCCGTTGACCGCGCTGGTCGTGGTGAGCCTGATCGAGGAGGGGCTGCTGCGCCTGGACGCGCCCATGCGGGCTCTGCTCTGCGCCGACCTGCCCCTCATCGACGACGCGGTCAGCGTCGAGCACCGGCTGGCGACGACGCAGGACTACCTCACGGTGCTGGAGGGGCACCCGCAGAAGTTCCCACCCGGCGAGCGCTTCTCCTACTGCAACAGTGGGTATGTCGTGCTGGCGCTGCTCGCCGAGCGCGCGAGCGGGCAGGACTTCCCGGCCCTCGTGCAGCGGCGGGTGTGCGAGCCGGCCGGCATGGTGGACACCGCCTTCCTGCGCTCGGACGAGCTGCCGGCCAGCGCCGGCCGGGGCTACCTGGACGCCGACGGGTTGCGGACCAACGTGCTGCACCTGCCGGTGCGTGGCTGCGGTGACGGTGGGATCTACACGACGGCAGCCGACGTCCACGCACTCTGGCAGGCGCTGGGCCACGCGCGGGTGGTCTCCCGGGAGTGGTATGCCGAGATGACCCGGCCCCGCAGCGAGGCGCCGACGGAGTCAGCCCACTACGGTCTCGGCTTCTGGCTGCCGCTGCCCGGGGACCGCGTGGCCTTCGAGGGGATGGACGCCGGGGTGTCCTGCCGCAGCGTGCATCAGAAGGAGACGGGGGTGACGCATACGGTGCTGGCCAACACCTCTGGTGGCGCCTGGGCGATCAGTCGCCACCTCGACGAGCAGCTGTTCGTAGCGTAGGCCCGGCCGGCCTGTCGCAGCATCGCGCAAGCCTGTGCAGTTGTGTCGCCGGGACGACACAACTGCAGAGGCTTGCCGACTCAGGAGTGCGGGTCCACCACGACTCGGCCACGCACCTGACCGGCCAGGATCGCGGGACCACGCTCCAGCAGGCTGCTCATCGCCACGACCTCCGTCAGTGACTCCAGCAGCTCGCCGGGCAGGTCGCGGGCCAGCCGGGCCCACGCGGTCTCACGGACCTCGAGCGGCGCCTGCACCGAGTCGACGCCCTGCAGCCGGACGCCGCGCAGGATGAACGGCATCACCGAACTCGGCAGGTCGACGCCGCCGGCCAGACCGCACGCGGTCACCACGCCGCCATACCTGGCCTGGGCCAGCACCCTGGCAAGCATGGTCGAGCCGACGGTGTCGACCGCGCCGGCCCACGTCTCGGTCTCCAGCGGCTTGCCCTCGCCGGTCATCTCCTCGCGGCTCAGGAACTCGGTCGCGCCGAGCGAGCGCAGGTAGTCGTGCTGCTCGGGCCGTCCCGTGACCGCGGCCACCTGGTAGCCCAGGTTGGCCAGGATCGCCACGGCGACGCTGCCGACGCCGCCGGCCGCGCCGGTGACCACGACCGGCCCGTCCTCGGGCGACACCCCGCCGTCCTCCAACCCGAGCACGCACAGCATGGCCGTCAGCCCGGCCGTGCCGATGCCCATCGCCTGTGTGCTGCTGAGGCCGTCGGGACGGGAGACCAGCCAGTCGGCCCGGACCCGCTGGCGCTGCGTGTAGCCGCCCCAGTAGCGCTCGCCAACCCCCCAGCCCGTCAGCACGACGCCGTCGCCGGCCCCGAAGCGCTCGGACTCCGAGCTGACAACCGTGCCGGCGAAGTCGATCCCCGGCACCATCGGGAAGGACCGGATGATCCGCCCCTTGCCGGTCAGCGCCATGCCGTCCTTGTAGTTCAGCGAGGAGTAGTCGATGTCGACGACCACCTCCTCGGCGTCGGCATACCGGGGCAGGTCCGCGTCGGTGAGCTGCTCGATCGAGGCGCTCGCGGACTTGGGGTTGCCCTCTTCGGCCTCCCGGACGACCAGTGCGGTGAAGGTGTCGGACATGCTGCTCTCCTGAGGGTCGGGGTCGGGGTTCTCGTGTCGCACGAGGGCTGGTGCGGCAGGGTCAACGGAGCCTGCGCTGTCGAGGCCGACCGCCGCGGCAGCGGTCGCCACGGCAGCGGTGGGGATGACCAGGGCATCGAGAGCCATGCAGCCATCCAGGGTGACCGCCAAGGGGTTGACGTCGAGCTCTGCGATGAGGTCCCCGACGTCAGCAGCCAGGTCGGAGAGGGCGACGAGAGCCGGAACCACCGAGGCCTTGTCGGCCGGCGGCCCGCCACGGACGGCGTCGAGGACGGCAGCGATGGCCAGCTTGTCGATCATTCGCTCGGCGATGGGCGCGTCGATCGGCACGAGCCCGAGCTGGCGGTCACCGAGCACCTCGATGAACACGCCGCCGCCTGCGATGAGAACCATCGGCCCGAACTGCGGGTCGGAGACGATGCCGAGCGCCATCTCCACCCTGGGCACGATCATCGGGGCCACGAGGACCTCGGGGCCGCGTCGTTCGGCGAGGTCGCTGTAAGCCGCACGCAGCTCGCTCTGGTTGGAGACGTTCAGGACCACGCCACCGACGTCGGACTTGTGCGTGACACCCAGCGCGGCGGTTTTGACGGCCACGGGGTAGCCGACCTCTGCTGCCGCGGCGAGGGCAGCCTCGCCGTCGGACACGACACGGTGCGGCACCGTGGGCACCCCGTAGTCGGCGAGCAGCTCCAACCCTTCGCTCTCCGTCAGCACCTCGGGTCGGGAGAGGCGGGCGCGCCAGCGCGTGGTGACCGACGGGTCGGGCTTGGTCGGTGGGTCGATGATCGGCCGGCGAGTGAAGTCGCGGTGCTCCAGCGCGTTGCGGACGGCGATCAGGCCGGCGACGGTGCCATCGAGCACGGGGATGCCCAGATCGGTCAGCCGGCGGGCCAGGTCCTGGGAGTCGGTGCCGATGTGGTTGGTCAGCATCGCAACCGGCTTGGTGGTGCGCCGGTGTACGCGCCGGCAGATGCGGGCGAAGGACTCGTGCAGGTAGAAGCCCGACGTAAGATCGATGACGAAAACCCCGAGTGCCGTGTCATCGTCGTCCATCAGCGCCTGCCAGCAGCGCTCGAAGATGGTCTGGTAGTCGTTGCCCGTCCCCCACGCGTCGAGTGGGTTGATCGCCTCCAACCCGTGGTCGAGGTGCTCGGCGAGGACCGTGGTCGTCGTCTCGCTGATCTGGGCGAAGGGCACGCCCACGTCGGCGGCGAGGTCGATCAGCAGCTCCCGTTCCCCACCGGAGTCGTGGATCGCGGCGAGGCCGCCTGGGCCGGGGCGGCGCCTGTCGGACAGCAGGAGCGCGGTCGCGGCCAGCTCATCGAGGGACTTCACGGACAGCACTCCGTAGCGCTCGAACATCGTCCGGTATGCGGCATCGTCTCCCGCGATCGCTCCCGAGTGGCTGAGCGCGAGCTTCGCGGACTGAACAGTGCGACCGGCCTTGAGTGCGACCACCGGTACGTCGCGGTCGGCCGCCTTCTCCAGTGCGCGCAGGAACGCCTCGGGCTTGCGCACCGACTCGACGAACAGGGCGATTACGCGGGTGCTGTCCTGTGCGAGCGCATAGTCCATGTAGTCGGCGAGACTGGTGACCAGCTCCTGGCCAGGAGAGATGGCCAGGTTGTAGCGCAGCTTCTGGTCGTTCCACAGCAGCGCGGTCAGCACGGAGCCGGACTGCGCCAACAGGGTGACCCCGCCCTCCTGGAGCTCGTAGGGCCGGTTGAAGGGGAAGGCTCTGAACCACCGCTCGACGTTGTAGAAGCCCATGCAGTTGCCGCCCACGATCGGCAGGTCTGCGGCGAGGGCCATGCTCCGGATCCGGCTGCGCAGCGAGGACTCCTCGCTGTCGGTCGGCAGCAATGCACTGCCCGGAATCACCAGACCGCCCATCCCTAGCTCGATCGCCGTGGCGACCTGCTCCTCGAGCCGGTCGTTGCCGACGCCGAGGACGGCCAGGTCCGGCACATGGGGGAGCTCTCGCAGACTCGGGTAGCAGGGATGACCCTCGACCTCGGCATACTTGGGGTTGACCGGGTAGATCCGGCCGGGGTAGCGCGAGACCTGCAGCTCCAGCACCATGTCGTTGCCGGCCACGTTGGGCACCGTCGACGCGCCGACAAGCGCCACCGACGCCGGGGCCAGCATCCGCCCCAGGCGGTGCGCCTCACCCATGAGGGCGTCCGGCGGACGACACACGGCGACACTAGCAGCGGCGGCGGCTGGGTCGCGCCGATCTCACAGGCGTGGACCGACCGGCTCGGACTCCATCGCCAGGACCGCGAAGACCGGCTCGGTGACCCGCCGGAGCGGCTCGCGTGTCCGGAGGCGACGGCACGTCGTCCAGCCGACGCCACGCCAGGGTGAAGACATCTGCCAGCAGATCCTCGGCATCGTGGACGGTGTCGGTGCGCCGCACACAGTAGCGCCACAGGTCGTCGTAGAGGTCGGTATAGATCGCGCGGAACCGTGCCGCAGCGTCTCGTTCCTGCTCGCTCGTTCTCACGCCGCTGCGCCCATGGGGGTCAACCTGGTCATGCACCCCACATGTCGGGAGCACGGCGGACCTTTCAGGGTCGTGGTCGGACCGGTGGGAAGGGAGGGGTCCAGGACAGGTTGCCGCTGCCACGACGCACAGGGTGCTGACCAGGACGTCATGGAACCGTGGAAGCTACCGCGCCGGAAGTCAGAGGTTGCCGGCGGCCAGCTCCTGCGCAATGTGCTCGGCCTGCCGGATGGCCAGCGCCACGATGGTCAGCGTCGGGTTGGCGGACGCGCCGGTGGTCATCTGCGAGCCGTCGCTGACGAACAGGTTGGGCACGTCGTGCGCCCGTCCCCACTTGTCCACGACACCGTCGCCCGGGTCGGCGCTCATCCGGCACGTGCCCAGGTTGTGCGTCGAGGGGTAGGGCGGGGTGTGGTGCACGGCGAGCGCTCCCACCGCGCCGTAGATCTGGTCGGCCACACCGTAGGCGTAGCTGCGCATCGCGACGTCATTGGGGTGGTCGCTGTAGTGCACGTTGGGCACCGGCAGGCCGTGCTGGTCCTGCACGTCGCGGTTGAGCGTGACCCGGTTGCCCGGCTGCGGCATGTCCTCACCGACGATCCAGGTGCCGGCGATGTTGGCATACGCCTCCATCCACGACGTGAGCTCCCGCCCCCAGGCGCCCGGCTCGATGAAGCTGGCCAGGAAGGCCGGCCCCAGCGCCAGGGTCTCCAGGTAGAAGCCGCCGGCGAAGCCACGCGAGGTGTCGTGCCGGGCCTCATCGGCCACGATGCCGGCCATCGTCTCGCCGCGGTACATCCGCACGGGCTGCTCGAACCTCGCGTATGCGGTGCCGGTCAGGTGGCGCATGTAGTTGCGGCCCACCTGGTCCGCGGCGTTGGCCAGACCGCGGGGATGCCGGCCGGAGTCGCTCATCAGCAGCAGCCGAGGTGTCTCGATCGAGTTGCCCGCCACACAGACCACCCGCGCAGCCTGCCGGTGCAGGCTGCCTGCCGCGTCGAGATACTCCACCGCGTCGACCGCGCCGGCGTCGTCGTGGGTGATCCGCACCGCCTGGCAGCCCGGCCGCAGGTCCAGGTGCCCGGTCGCCAGGGCCCGCGGGATCTCCCGGACCAGCGTGGACCACTTGGACCCGTGCTTGTCACCTTGGAAGTTGAAGCCGTCCTGGATGCTGCCCGGCCGGTCGTCGTAGGGCTCGGCGTTGGTCGCATAGGGCCCGGTGGCGTAGTAGGTGTAGCCGGCACGCTCGGCGCCATTGGCCAGCACCGTGTAGTTGTTGTTGGCCGGCAACGGCGGTCGACCGTGCCGGTGGGTGGAGCCCATCGCCTGCTCAGCGCGGTCGTAGTAGGGCGCCAGGTCGGCCAGCGTGATCGGCCAGTCCAGCAGGCTGGCCCCCTGGATATCGCCGTATGTCGTGTGCGCGGCGAACTCGTGCTCCATGAACCTGGGCGTCGCCCCGGCCCAGTGGGTGGTGGTGCCGCCGACGGCCTTGACGATCCAGGTCGGCAGGTTGGGGAAGTCGCGGGTGATCCGCCACGCCCCCGAGGTGGTGCGCACGTCCAGCCAGGCCATCTGGCCGAACGCCTCCCACTCGTTGTTGACCCAGTCGTCCTGGCTCAGGTAGGGCCCGGCCTCCAGGACCACACACTTCACGCCTCGGGCGGTCAGCTCATGGGCCAGGGTTCCCCCGCCGGCCCCCGAGCCGACAATGACCACGACCGAGTCGTCATGCTCGATGGCCGCACCGTGCGTGTCGGTCTGCTGGGTGGGGTCGGCGCTCATCCCTGCCCTCCTTCGGTGGTGACCAGCTCGGTCCGGGGTTCACCGTCGTGCTCCTCGATCCGGGCCGTCGGCAACCAGTCAAGGTCGTCGAATCCGCGGTGCAGGTAGCCCCCCTGCTCGTAGGACGCACCCTCGTAGCCAAGCACACCCCATACCTCCTGGTCGTCGTAGAGCGCGACGACCGCCGTGCTGCGGATCATCCGGAAGAAATAGTCGTCGCCGCGGTCGCGCAGCACCGCCTCGGCGGCCTCGTCGTCCAGACCCAGGAAGTCGCCGCCTGCGGCGCGGTCCAGCCCGGCCAGCCCCACGCTCAGCGTGCGCTGGTCCCCGGCGTCTGCGCTCGCGGCCTCCTGGACCGCGGTGGCGGTCCGCTCGTAGGGCCCGTCCGGGAAGGTGTCGTGCGGGTAGGCCGCCCGCAGCAGCCGGGCCAGCACCTGGTGCGCCCGGTCAGCCGCCATCTGCTCAGGGCCGGCAGACGGCCCGTGCGCGCGACTCTTGTCGACCTGCAGCTCGACGGGCTCGTTGGGGTGCTGCTGCTCGGGGTCCGGGTCGACCATCGTTCCTCCTACGTCGGCGTCATTGCCGGCCGGTGCGCCGTCCTCCGGGGAGTGGCCCATCCGCCCAGGCCAACTGTGCTTGCTTCCCCTCCTGTTGTCCAGAGGATCATGCTGCCCCGTGTCGGTATGCCGATGCGCTCGCCCGGACCGACCGTAGGGTGTGGGCGTGAACGACCTGCACCTGTGGATCCGCAGCGAGATGCGCTCGACCGAGCAGCGCGTGCCCATTGTGCCGGCGGATGCCGCCCGACTCGTCGCGGCCGGCGCGCGGATCACGGTCGAGGAGTCGGCGCAGCGCGTCTTCGCCCAGGCCGACTACCGGCGGGCCGGTTGCGAAGTCGTCCCGGCGGGTGTCTGGGAGCACGCCCCCGCAGATGCCTACGTCGTGGGAATCAAGGAGCTGCCCCCCGAGCCGGTGACGCTGCGGCATACCCACATCTTCTTCGCTCACGCCTTCAAGGGGCAGCGGGGTGCCGGTGAGCTGCTGGCCCGGTTCGGCCAGGGCGGGGGTGAGCTGCTCGACGTCGAGTACCTCACCGTGGCCGGGCACCGCAGCGTCGCGTTCGGGCACTGGGCCGGGTATGTGGGTGCGGGTCTCGCGGTGCTGCAGCACCGGCGCGAGCTGGTCGCCCCCCTCGCGCCGATGACCCAGCCGGACCTGGACGCCCGGCTGGGCGCACCGCATACGGCGGGGGTGCAGGCCCTGGTGATCGGGGCCAGGGGCCGCAGCGGCCGCGGAGCCGAGGCAGCGCTGCACCGGGCCGGTTGCGCGGTGACGCAGTGGGGGACGAAAGACACCCGGCTGCTGGACAAGGCCGCGCTGTTGAACCACGACCTGCTGGTCAACTGCGTGGTGACCTTCCGTCCGCAACAACCGTTCGTGGAGGCGGTCGACGCCCAGGCGTCGGGGCGCCGACTGTCGGTGATCGCCGACGTGACTTGCGACGTGACCTCGGGGCACAACCTGTTGCCGGTCAACACCGCGGTCACGACCTGGGACGACCCGGCGCGGCGGGTGCACGAGGGACCGGTGCCGCTCGACGTGATCGCCATCGACAACCTGCCCTCGCTGCTGCCCCGCGAGGCCAGCATCGCCTTCTCGGCCGACTTCGTTCCGCTGCTCGACGACCTGGCTGCGAGGCGCGGACCCTGGGTGAAGGCCCGGGCCGCCTTCGAGCGCGCGGTCGCTGCCTCGACGCTGGATCAACCGACAGGGGCAGATCTCTAAGGGTGTGCGTTCGGTGCCGAATGTCACCTCATGCACCGGTTTTCGGGTGCGCGATGGTGCGTACGGTGACACTCGGCACCCTCTGCACGATGCTCCTCGAGAAGTGTCCAGATGTATGCGGAAATCTCACGGGATGTGCGCAGGTGTTGGGTAGCGATCGGTTGCGGGGTCGGTCGCCCTCGGCGAGGCTCGCATGGTGAAGCCAACCCAAAGACGTCCGCTGAGCGCACTCGCCGCCTCCGGCCTCCTGGCGCTGACCGCCCCACTGGCGGCCCAGGCGCAGAGCGACGACACGACATACGTCGCGCTCGGTGACTCCTACTCCGCCGGGGTCGGCACCTACGCCCCGACCGACAGCTGCTACCGCTCGCCCTACGGATATCCGGTGCTGATCGCCCAGCGCCGGGCCCTGCAGCTGAACTACCAGGCGTGCAGCGGTGCGGTGACCAGCGATGTGGCCGCCAACCAGGTCGGCTCGCTGACGAGCGCTACCGACTACGTGACGATGACCATCGGCGGCAACGACGTGGGCTTCGCCGACGTGATCACCGAGTGTGCGCAGCCGGGGTGGATCAGCAACTGCAAGGGTGCCATCTCCGATGCCCGCACGATCCTCAACCAGCGGATGCCGGGCCGCTACCACAACCTGTTCGCCACGATCGACAACCGGGCGCCCAACGCGGACATCGTGATCGGCGGCTACCCCCGGCTTTTCAACGGGGAGGACTGCAACCTGGCCACCTTCTTCTCCGGCTCGGAGATGTCCAGCCTCAACAGCGCCACCGACGAGCTGGACAACCTGATTCGGAGCACCTCGACGAACGCCGGCTTCGACTACGTCGACCCCCGGCGCGCTTTCCTCGGTCACGCGGTCTGCGACGACACCGAGTGGATCAACGGACTGAGCTACCCGATCATCGAGTCCTACCACCCCAACCGCGCCGGCAACGTGGGCTACGCCAACGTGTTCCTGCCTGCGCTGTCGGCCACCTCCCTGCAGAGCCAGCAGTCCAGGACCACCGCGGAGGCGCCGGAGAGCGCCGAGATGCGGGCGATGGCGCAGTACGTCCTAGCCATGAACCTGGACAGTTCGGCCCACCTCAAGCGTGCCAAGGCGGCCGGCATCAACCCGCGACAGATCGAGAAGATCACTGCGGATCTGCGATCTGCGGACACCAAGAAGATCGTCAAGGCGATGGAGAAGCTGCAGCGCTTCGACCGACGCTTCGAGGCGGCCCAGCAGCGCGACAGCTGAGCAACCCTGACCGAGGGCGGGGGCGGGGGCGGGGGCGGCGCGCGCTGCTCCCACCTCGGATCAGTGGGTTGTCCGGGGCTAGCGCCCCGGCCGGTCCTGCTCCTCGGCGCTGTCCTGCATCTCCTGCTCCGCGCTCGCGGCGTGGCGTAGCAGACGCTCACGCTCCTGAGCAGACGGCTGCTCGTCCGTGCCGAAGGTGGCACCGTCGGGAAGCTCGAGCAGATTGCCCTCCTCGGTCTCCATGTCGCGCGGCGTCTGCTCGTCGGTGTCCAGGCCCGGCTTGTGGCGCTGCGGCGGGCGCTCCGCGGCGCCGTCCACCGCCGACTCCTGCGTGCTGTCCTGATACTCGGTCGGCACCTCGTGCCCATCCTGTGCGCCCATCGGTCCATCGTCGCAGGCCGGGTGGTGCCCCGCAGGGCGGGGGTCGTGCCTTGCGGGCCGGGTGCAGCCGCTAACCGACGCGGGAGTCCGGGGCGCTGGACACCTTCGTGCGCAGGTCGAGACTCGCGCGGTCGGCCGCCGCACGCCCGGAGATCCAGCCTTCACGGTCCTGGGGCAGCGACATTGAGCGGTGCACCACCCGGGGAAACATCGTCTCGACCGCGTCGTCCACCGCGCTGGACCGGTCGGCGAGCACGCGGACCAGCGCAGTCTCCGATCGACGGGTGCTGCTGGGACCGCCGACCTGGGCCGAGCCGGCGCTCTGTGCATCGGCCTCGTCGCGAGCAGCGGCCGCCTCGGTCTCGGCGTCGGTCACCTCGCGCAACCGCTCACCGATGCGCGCGGCATACGAGGTCAGGAAGGAGCTGCGGAACGACCGGGTGCGCGATCGCCCGGCGCCGGTGTGACGTGAGCCCTCTCGGGTCACTGCCGAGGTCGCCTGCACCAGCAGTGAGGTGAAGAGCGTCTCGACCGCTTCGAGGTCGGGCGCGAAGCCCAGGACCGTCGCGAACCCCAGCTCCTGCGACCAGACGACGCGGCACCGGTTGGCGCCTGCCACGGCGTTGAGCAGCATCGCCTTGGGCGACTCGTAGGGTCGGTCGACGCCGATGCGCCGGGCGTTCGGCGCGTCGGACTGTGGGCTGGAGGCCTGCAGCATGGCGGCATCGATGCTGTGCCGGGCCATCAGCGCCTGGGCACCGGCGGTGAAGGTCTCGGCCTCGGCGTCGAAGGTGGTGGACTCGGCCTTGGCCAGCAGTTGGCGCACCCGGCTCAGGGTCCGCTCATCGACGGCGACCGGCTTGGACGAGGCCTCGCGGCGCGGGGTTGCCTCTCCCGGTCGCGGTCCGATCGCCTCCAGGGCCGGCAGCCCTGCGCAGAAGTCACTGACCGCGAGCGCGGCGGTGCATGTCGCGCCCCAGCCGTCGGCGCGCGCCGCGGCCCGCGCGGTCAGCCAGTCGGTGTCTTGGCCCCACCACCGGCTCGCCTCGGCCTCGGACAGCTGCCCGGTCCAGCGTGGATCGACGGTGCCCACGGCATACCGCTCGAGGTCCTCCACGATGGCATCGCCGAGCAGTGCCGCGCCCACAGAGTCGATCCGGCGGCCGGCCAGCCGCATCAGGTCGGCCGGCTGCCAGCCACCGCGCCACGCTGCGTCCAGCTGAACGCGAAGCACGTCTCGCAGATGCCGCGAGACCAAGAACTGACGCCGCGTCGTCCCCGCGAAGTCAACGAGGTGGGCGGCGGAGTCTGGGTGGCCACGCTCGGAGGCGAGCAGCGCCTCGCCGACCAGCCGGCCGGCCTCGTCGGCGTCATCCGGCGACGTCGACGCCCGGGCAGCGGCCCGGAACGCCGACGCCTGCTCCGCCCCGGAAGCCGCACCAGACACTCCCCTAGAAGCCACTCCGGCCCCGGCCGGCGCCTTGCGAGCCTTTGCCTTGGCGCGCCGCCGCTGCTGGTTGTTCCTGCCCATGGTCCTGCCCTTCTGGCCGTTTGACTGTTGTGCTCATCGTTGCAGGCACCGGGGACAGACCCGGCCCGGACACCCCGGTCAACGCTCGGTGCGACGGCCGCGCCAGCGCCGGACCAGCACGATCGGGCCCATCACGACGGCCCACAGGGCCGCGTCACGCACCGCGAGCAGCGCGCCGGGCCCCCCGAGGACCAGAGCGATCAACCCGACTCTGGCAGCAGCGCTAAGCGGGGTACCCAGGTCGACCGAGACCCGGCCGTCGTGCCGCCGGATCTCGATGGCCTCGCCGAGGACGTGATCGCCCAGGCAGCCTTTGAAGGTCACGAGGTGGTCCAAGCCTGGCCGCGGCCCGATGAGGCGAGCCGCGAAAGTCGCGTCCCGACAGCCGTCGACGACCAGCTCCGGCACGGTCGCCTCGCGGGAGATCACCACCGCGGGCTCCGGCTGCACGGCATACCACCGGGCGTCGATCAGCAGGATGGCCACGCCGATCAGCATGCCCAGCGCTGCGCCACAGGCACTCCACCGCGCGATGGACCCGGCGCGGCGCGCCAGCACACCTCTCATTCACGACCCCTCACCGTCTGGGTCGCCGGGTGACCCCGCGGCGTAGTCGTCGCACCTTACGGCGGGCGGCCTTGCCGGCGGTGAGCTCCTCCCGGGCGGCCGCAGGCAACAGGCGTGGCATGGCGGGTGAGGGGAGCATGTCGCGGAGCAACAAAGTGGTGGCGGCGAGCTGCGCTCCTGCCGACCGCTTCTGCTCGCGGCGCACCCGCGAGCGGTCCTCCAGCCTCAGCGGGGCGAGCACCTGCTCGACGGCGACCAAAGTGGAGCCCCGCAGCATCCAGAGCGAGGTCTCCGCCTTCGGGTCGACCATGAGCAGATCGGTGAGGATCGCGCGGGCCTCCCGAGCGACCTCCAGGCTCTCCGCCAGGTTGCGCTCGACCTCCTCGTCGGACTGCTCGGCCTCCGCCTCGATCATGGCACCGAAGGCATCCAGGCAGTCAGCCACGTTGGCGAGCACGACGGCGAACGCCGGGCGCACCTCCTCGCCATACCCGTCGTCGGGAGTCAGCTGCTCCGGAGCGTCCTTGCGCATGGCGACGAAGAGCGCTCGTATCGCGAACAGGGAGTGGTCCAGTGCCTCCAGCCCGGTCCGCAACACCGGCTCGATCTCGGGGGTTCCGATCGCCCGAGCGTTGAGGCGACGCACGTCCTTGACCGCCTGAACCTTCAGCGAGGCTTGCTCGGCCACCTTGTTGATGCTGCGGGCCTGATCGAGCCGGGCCTCGACCTCCCCCCTGGTGACGGGACCGGCAGCCATCGACTCGCCGGCCCTGCGCAGACAGTCCGCCTGTTGCCGCGCAACGCCGCGCACCAGGCCGATCGCCTGGCGGTTCGGCACCGGCGGCGGGAGCAACAAATTGAACGCAATCCCCACACCCGCCCCGATGAGCGTCGTGACCACCCTGGTCTCGGTGCCGATGTCCTGACCGCCGATGGCCAGGATCAGCATGGCGCTGATCGGCGTCTCCAACGCCTGCTCCCCCAGCCGCAGGATCGCCGCGAGAAGCAGCGACGCGGCGATCGCGATGGCCAGGCTCCACCAGGTCAGGCCCACCCAGGACGACAGCACCACCGCGACCAGGACCCCGGTGAGGACCGCGCCGACCCGAACCATCCCCATCCGGACGGTGGAGTATGCCGAGGTCTGCACCACCAGGATGGCGGTCAGTGAGCAGGTCAGGTCGATCGGCCCGTCGGTGAGCCAGAGCGTCAGCAGGTAGGAGATCACAGCCGCGGTGGTCAGCCGGCTGGTGGTGATCAGCGGCGGCACCCACTGCTGCCCCGCGATCAGCTGCCGCATCGCGCGGCCGACCCGTCCGGTGTCGAGGAGGTGGCGCACGTCGAGGATGTCGCGGTGAACGGACACGCGTGGCCCCCTTCCATCGGTCGGCGTGCGCATGCCTGGTGCCGACCGGAGTCGAACCCGTGACCCATTGTGTCCGGTGGCGGCAACGGGCGCGTCGTCCTGCCACCCGCCCACGTGCTTCACGATGCCCCGCTTGCCACCCCGACGGGGCGACGTCCTGCGGACTGCTTGGCTTGGCCGTGACGCGCAGGATGGGGCCGTCGTCGTGATCGGTGAATGTCCAGGCGACGAAGGCGCAGCACGTCTGCTCCGCCGCGGCGAGCCAGGCCAGCTCCGCGGGGGCTCCCACGGCTGGCGCGAACTTGACCTCCAGGTTTGCGCAGCGCGACAGGCGCGGGGATGGGCCAGGTCAGCAAGGGCGCGCCACCGCCGCATCCGAGTGGGCCCGTCGTCGGCAGCGAATGTGCAGGCGATGGGCAAGTCGCCTGCGCTCAGGAGTGGCCGACCTACCCATCGATCCATCCCACTGTCAAGACCTTCGACAGGTCAAGCCCGACGGGGCGACGTGCAAGACGGCTCCCCAGCCACGCCTCAGCAGCCCGTCCGGCCGCTGAGCCAGCCGGGTCCTGATCTCTGAGTGGAGCCGGTCCCGCTGACAGGGCTGCATCGCGATGTGCCCGGAGAACGTATCGAGCAACCGAAGGTACTCCTGAGCGTCATAGTCCACCTCCCAGTCGAACTGCCGAAAGGCCACGTCCCGGAAGAGACCCGATTCCTCGATCTCACTGCGATCGTCGGGAAGGGCCCCCGGCCGCGCGCGCCGCGCCGGCGGGAGACCTTCACCGGCCTCCTCGTAGACCTCCTGGATCTCCTCGAAGAACGGGTCGTCACCCTCAGCGAAGACGTGAGCGGCGCTCCAGAAGGCCAGTTCGCCACCCGGCCGCAGCAGCACCCAGGCTCGCTGGTATCGCACCGCCGGGTCGATCCAGTGCCACGCGGTGGCGGCGAACACCAGGTCGAACATGCCTAACAGCGAAGGCTTCCAGGTCTCGAAGGCTGCGTTGACAATCTCCACGTCCGGGTAGGCCGCCAGGTTGCGCCGCGCGACCTTGGCCAGCTGGGGACCGGTCTCGACGCCGGTGATGCGGAAGCCGCGACGGGCCAGCGGCAGCGTGGCCTTTCCGGTCGCGCACCCGACCTCCAACAGGCGATCTCCAGACCGGACTTCCGCAGTTGATGGGCACACGGGTGGCTGAATTTGTGGGTTGACCTGCGGGTATGCCGTGACGGGCGTGGTGGGGTCGTGTTACTACGCGACCGGGGCCTGGGAGGGGCGCCGGGGATGGTCAGGTGCTGGTGGTGAAGTCGAAGAACTTGGGCGGTTCGGGCAGGCCCAGGCTGGTGAGGATGTGCTTCTGCCCGGCCGTGGTGGCCGAGCGTTGCGCGACGTGGCCCTCGTGGGTGGCCAGGGTGACCAGGTGCATCCGGTCCAGCTCGTGACGCAGGTTGCGCCAGGTGCGGTCGGTGGTGTTCTCGGCGACCCGGATCAGCAGCAACGCCAGCCAGCACAGTTGGGCGTGGCCGCGGATCCGATCCTCCCGGTGGTGGAAGACCGGGCGCAGGCCCAGGTGGCCTTTCATGTCCCGCCAGCCACGTTCGACCGCCAGGAGCTGCTTGTACGCTGCGGCCAGGTCCGCCGCGGACAGCGTCGGGTCGGAGGTGCGCAGCAACCATTTGCCGTCCAGGTGCGCCTCGGCGCCGGCGGCCCTCTTGTCGATCCACAGCAGCCCGGTCTTGGTGCGCCGCAGGTACCGGGCCAGCCCCGGCTTGGTCTTGATCGACCCGACCAGCTCGCCCCGGGCCCGCGCGGACCACTGGTCGGACCCGGCGATCAGGGACTCCAAGTGGCTCATCAGGTTGGACCGCACTTGCGCGTCGCGTTCGGCCTGCTCGGGGTTGTGACAGATCACGAACCGCACCGCCCTGGCCCCGCCGTCCCCGTCACCGACCCCGCCGGGTGCGACGTGCACTTCCTTGACCCGCAGGTTCCCCGCCACGGTGCGATACCGGCCGGGGCGGGCCAACGCGGCGGTGGCCTCGGTGTTGGTGTGGCGCAGCTTCTCGGCGTGGATGTAATGCCCACCACCGCGGGTCAGGTTGGCCCGGTTCGCGGCCGAGGCGAACCCGCGGTCAGCCACCCACACCATCCGGTGCAGGTTCCACCCGGCCAGGTCGTCCTTGATGGTGGCGATGATGACCGTGTCGGCGGTGTTGCCCGGGAACGTCCAGCACCGCACCGGGACACCGTCACGGGTGACGGCCATCGCGATCACCACCTGCGGCAAGTCGGTGCGGAAGTCCTTGGAGTGCCCGAACGCCCTGCTCCCGGACTCCACCGGGTTGGAACCCTCGTCGGCCACGCCGGACGCGGTCTCGGTGAGGTCGTCGGGCACGTCGACCTCGAAGTAGGTGCTCGTGGTGTCCACGAACACGATGTCCAGGTCCAGGTTCAACAGGTGCGCCACCGAGGCGAACACCTGCCCGGCGATCTCCGGCAACGCCTCGCCCAGGAAGTCCATCGCCCGGTAGGCCTGGTCATCACTGAGCCCAGGCAACCCTTCGATGGCGACCCGTTCGGCCACCCGCCGGGTCGCGGCCAGCTTGGAGGCCGGCTCCAGGGCCCGCTGCGCGACCAGCGCGAACAGCACCCGCTCCACCAGGACCGGGTCGACCCGGCGCCCGACCGCGGCCTTGGTAATCGCCGCGCTGATGCCCAGGCGTTGCCAGAGCTGGTCCAACGTCCACGCCCCACCCAGCCGGCGGGACTCCAGCACCTCCACCTGCCCGGTGGCCGCTGCTACCGCAGCCTGCTCGGGGTCAGGAACCGAGAGATCGAGGAGACCAACCGGGTCAACGCGTCCCGGTCCACGTCCTGCGCCCGGCCGAAGGAGTGGATCACCTTCGCGGTCGAAGCGCCGGTGTCCGGGTGGCGTTCGTTGTGCGCCAACTGCAGGTACGACACGGTCGAGCCGTCCCGTTCTTCCGCCGCGTCTCCCGCAAGTACATACCTACACGAAACCACGCTGCTGCAGGCCACGTCCAGCGACACGCCCAACTCGTGTGCCTACACGATCACCACGCCTGCGCACCCCGGGTGAGCCTGACCAGCACAGACGTGATCAGCACCCCCGAAATGTGCCCACGAACTGCGGAAGTCCGGCCAGAGCTCACCCCAGTAAGCTCGACCAGCGTGTCGAACAGCGCCTCCGGATACTCCGGCCGCGCGCCATTGCGGAGCATCTCGCGCACGGCTGGCGGTATGCGGTCGAGATCGTCGTCGATGCACCGGTTGCCGCCGTCGCCCACTGGATCCCCCGCAGCCTCGGTCGCCTCGAGCCGATCGACGCCGACCACACTCGCCTTGTTGCCAGCACGGACGAGCCGACCTGGTATGCCCGTCACCTCGTCTGGATCGAGGCGCCCTTCCGCATCGTGAGCCCTCCCGAAACTCGGCGATGCCGCATACCTGCTGGGACAGCGCCTCACGCACGCCGGTCGCGAGGCGTAGACGAACCGACCCGCTCGGCCGACCGGGCGATGGATCCAGCCATCGCTTTACCTGAGGGAAGGCTATGTTCATTTCCGCTGATCCCTGCCATGCTGAGCCATCCGAGCAGAGGAGTCTTTTATGACGGGCGCCGTCGTAGGTTTCGCCATCCTGGTCCTGGGAGTGTTTCTCCTGCTCGGCAAGGTCATCCGGGTCAAGACGAGCTGGGTGCAGAAGTTGTTCCTGCCAAGCTCGATCATCGCGGGGTTCATCATGCTGGCGCTGGGCCCGGAGGTGCTGGGGGCCATCGCCGGCTTGCTCGGGTTCGACGGTCTCGAGGAGGCCGGCATCTTCAACTCGCAGATGCTGGAGGTGTGGAGCAGTCTGCCCGGTCTGCTCATCAGCATCGTTTTCGCCACCCTCTTCCTGGGCCAGCAGCTCCCCAGCTTCCGCCGGGCTCGCGATCTGGCCGGGCCACAGCTGTCCTTCGGCATCGCGCTCGGCTCCGGCCAATACGTCATTGCCCTGCTGCTCACCGTCGCGGTCCTGGTGCCCCTGTTCAACGCCACCCCGATAGTCGGAGCGCTGTTGGAGATCGGCTTCGAGGGAGGGCACGGCACGGCAGCAGGGATGGGCCCGACCCTGACCGAGCTCGGCTTCGAGGACGGAGGGGACCTCGCCCTCGGTATCGCCACCGTGGGGGTGGTCGGGGGGATCATGATCGGCATCCTGTTGATCAACTGGGGTGTCCGCACGGGTCGCACCCGCATCATCACCGGCAGCGCGGATCTCTCGATCGAGGAGCAGAAGGGCCTGTTCCGCGAGGACGAGCACCACCCGGCAGGAGAGCTCACCAGCCGGCCCGCCTCGGTGGAGCCGCTCAGCCTGCACGTGGCCATCGTGGCGCTGTCGATCCTGCTCGGCTGGCTGCTGCTGCAAGGGCTGCAGCTGATCGAGCAGGCGGTGTGGGCCGACACCATCGAGATCTTCGAGTTCGTCCCGCTCTTCCCGCTGGCCATGCTCGGCGGCGTGGTCGTGCAGCTCGCGGCCGAGCGGATGGGTGCCGGGCCACTGATCGACCACCAGATCATGCTGCGCATCCAGGGGCTGGCCCTGGACTTCCTGATCGTCAGTGCGCTGGCCACGCTGTCGCTGACCGCCATCGGGGCCAACATCGGTCCGTTCCTGATCCTGTGCCTCGCCGGCATCGTGCTCACCGTCGGCCTGCTGCTCCTGCTGGCGCCGCGCATCATCCCGGACTACTGGTTCGAGCGTGGCATCGGCGACTTCGGTCAGTCCATGGGCGTCACGGCGACCGGTCTGATCCTGATGCGCATCGTCGACCCGGATGCCGAGAGCCCGGCCTTCGAGGCCTTCGGCTACAAGCAGCTGGTCTTCGAGCCGTTCTTCGGCGGTGGCCTGGTGACTGCGGCCTCCGTCCCGCTCATCTTCGAGTTCGGTCCCTATCCGCTGCTCATCGGCATGTCGGTGCTCTTCGTCGTGGCCATCGGGCTGGGCCTCTTCTTCTACGGCGGCGCGGCCAAGGAGGCCCGGGCCAAGGAGAAGGAGACTGCCGCCGCCTAGCGATTTGCTAGGGACTTTGCGGCTACAACCGTAACTACTCAGGTGTTCGGCGTGGCGGGTTGATACTGGTGCGACTGGTGGGACAGTTGTTAGGTGTCCGATGATCCGCTGCCGCCGATTCCGGCTGAGCCGACGGTGGAGCAGCTGCGGGTGGCTGTGCTGGAGCGGGACACGGTGATCGGGGTCCTGCTGGAGCGGATCGAGGTGTTGGAGGCGCAG
>NZ_JBPCKQ010000175.1:0-18500 GCF_051004135.1 Ornithinimicrobium sp. | reverse complement strand
TAGGCCCGTGCGTCGAGCGTCGCAGCGCAAGCTTCCACCGCCACCCCATTCCTCGACCTGCCCGGAATCGTCGCCGTCATCATCGCCGGGCTCGCAGGCCGGCGATTCGATGCGGTTCCATCCTAGATCGGGCGTCCTGAAACGCAGTAGTCTCGATAGGTGCCCGTGGCCATCAGCATGCGCAGCATGCGGTTGTGGGCGGCGTCCGGGGCGACCGCCTCAATCGTGCTGAGCGTGTTGCTGGGCGGAGCCGCGGGTGCCGGCGGCTGGTCCGCGGTGGCCCCGGTGGTGGCGGCCGGGGCGCTGATCGGGGTGTTCCTTGCCGCACTGGCCCGCCGTGCGGGCAGCAGTCACAGCCCGGCCGATGTCGTGACCCTGGTGCGGGCGACCCTGGCCTCGGGCTGCGCGGCGTGGGTGGCGCTGGCGCTCCTCGAGTCGCTGCCCGCCCAGTCCTGGGGACTCTTCGTGCTGGCCGTCGTGGCATGGCTGCTGGACGGGGTGGATGGCGCCGTGGCGCGGCGCACGCACTCGGCCTCGGCCTTCGGGGCCCGGTTGGACGCCGAGACCGATGCCGCCCTGATCCTCGTGCTCTCTTCCGCTGCTGCACTGGTCGTCGGCTGGTGGGTCCTGGTCGCCGGACTCCTGCGCTACGGCTTCGTGCTGGGCCAGCGACTGCGCCCGCGGTGGCGATCCCCGCTGCCCTACAGCCAGTTGCGTCGCGCCGTCGCGGCCACGGTCGGTGGCGGACTGGTCGCCATCACCGCGCCCCCGGTCGGCACGACGCTCGCAGCCGGCGCCGCGGCGAGCGTCCTCGGGCTACTGGTGTGGTCGTTCGCGCGGGATGTGCTCGCCCTCGAGCGCGGAGTCGTCCCCGGCGGAGTCGTAGGCCACGTAGTAGGTGGGTCGCCCCTGCAGCGTGGCGTAGATGCGGCCGACGTACTCGCCGAGGACCCCCAGACATAGCAGCTGTAGGGCGCCCATCCCGGCCACGACCACGACCGTCGAGGTCCACCCGGCGACGGTGAAGCCGAGCCACTTGGACACCAGGGCGTAGGCCAGCAGCAGCAACGCCCCCACGAAGCCGCCCAGCCCAAACCAGGTGGCCAACCGCAGCGGGGCCAGCGAGAACCCGGTGAAGGCGTCCAGGGAGAGCCGGACCATGCGCGAGAGCGGGTACTTCGACCGCCCGGCCGCGCGAGGCTCCCGGCGGTAGGTCACGGTCGCCGACGGGAACCCCAGCGACGGCACCACCAGACGCAGCACCCGGTGCGCCTCGGGCAGGGCGCCCACGGCGTCGACCGTGGCTCGTGACATCAGCCGGTAGTCGCCGGCGTCGTCAGGGACGTCGCGGGCCCCTGCGGCCCGTAGCGTGGCGTAGAAGGCCCGGGCACTGGAGCGCTTGAACCACGAGTCCGAGGACCGGTCGGACCGGACGCCGTAGACGACGTCAACCTCCTGTGAGCGGGCTTCGTGCACCATCTGCTCGATGACCTCGGGCGGGTCCTGCAGGTCGGCGTCGAGGGTCACCACCCAGTCTCCGCGGGCGGCGGCCAGCCCCGCGGAGATCGCCGCCTGGTGCCCGGCGTTGGCCCGCAGTCGCAGCACCCGCAGCTGGGACCACTCTCGCCGGTAGCGCTGCAGCAGCACCGGGGTCTGGTCAGCGCTCCCGTCGTCGACGGCCACGACCTCGTAGGTCAGGTCCAGCCGGTCCAGCACGGCGCGGAGGCGGCGCACGAGCAGGGGCAGGACCTCGTCCTCGTCGAAGAGGGGGACGACCACGGACAGGTGCTGCGGCATACGGTCCACTGTAGGCGCCGGTCGAGGCGGTAGGCTGGTTGCATGACGTCCCTGATCCTCGGCAACCCGATCCTCGCGAACGCCGAGGGCGGGGGCCACGCGGCCGCCGACGTGCTCTTCGAGCCGATCTGGATCGGCGTGATCGCCATGGTCATCTTCCTTGCCCTGCTGGCCCTGCTGTGGTCCTTCCGCAACACCCTGGCGCTGGATCCGCACCACAGCTCCGGCACCGAGGCTGACGAGGTCGACCCCGACTCGGGGCGCGGCAGCAGCCGCTGATGCGGGTCGGGGTGATGGGTGGGACGTTCGACCCCGTCCACCACGGCCACCTCGTCGCCGCGAGTGAGGCCGCCGCGCGGCTCGAGCTCGACGAGGTGGTGTTCGTCCCCACCGGCCAGCCTTATCGTAAGGACACCCGCGACGTCACCCCGGCCGAGCACCGCTACCTGATGACGGTCGTCGCCACCGCCTCCAACCCACATTTCACGGTCAGCCGGGTGGACATCGACCGGGACGGCCCCACCTACACCCTGGACACCCTGCGCGACCTGAGTGCGGAGCGGCCGGACGACGAGCTGTTCTTCATCACCGGTGCGGACGCCCTCGCCCAGATCTTGTCGTGGAAGGGTGTCGAGGAGCTGTGGGGCCTGGCGCACTTCGTCGGGGTGACCCGCCCCGGGCACACGCTCAGTGACGACGGGCTGCCGCAGCAGCAGGTCACCCTGCTGGAGGTGCCGGCAATGGCGATCTCCTCCACCGACTGTCGGTCGCGGCGGGCCCGGGGCGAGCCGGTGTGGTATCTCGTGCCCGACGGCGTGGTGCAGTACATCGGCAAATACGACCTCTACACCAAGGAGCACATGTGACGGCCAGCCCCCGAGCGATCGACCTGGCCCGAGCGGCCGCAGCCGCGGCCGCCGACAAGCTGGCCGAGCGGGTGAGCGCGCTCGACGTCAGTGACCAGCTCGCCCTGACCGACGTCTTCGTCATCGCCTCGGCGCCCAACGAGCGTCAGGTCGATGCCATCGTCGATGCCGTCGAGGAGCGGCTTCTTGCGCTCAGCTGCAAGCCGCTGCGCCGAGAGGGTCGCAAGGAGTCGAGGTGGGTGCTACTCGACTTCGGCGACATCGTGGTGCACGTGATGCACACCGAGGACCGCGCCTTCTACGACCTCGAGCGACTCTGGAAGGACTGTCCGGACATCGCGCTGGACGTCGCCGAGCAGTCGGCCGACCAGGGCCGGTGACGCGGCGGCTGATCGTCTGGCGGCACGGCGAGACCGAGCACAACGTGAGCGGCGTCTTTCAGGGGCAGCTGGACACCCCGCTGTCGCAGCGGGGTCGGGAGCAGGTCGCGACGGCGGCGGCCGAGCTCGCCGCTCGGGGGCCGAGCCGCGTCGTGGCCAGCGACCTGGCCCGCGCGGCGGACACCGGCCGGGCCCTGGCTGCGGTCGGCGCGCTGCCCATCGACCTCGACGCCCGGTTCCGCGAGATAGACGTGGGCTCTTGGAGCGGCCGCACGCATGCCCAGATCGAGCGCGACCACCCGCAGGAGTCGCGCGCCGTGGCTCGGGGGGAGGACGTCGTGCGCGGCGACCACGGCGAGCGTGTCGCGGACGTGGCGGTGCGCACCGCGGCTGCAGCCGCCGACATCGCGGCGGCCATGACACAGGACGACCTGGTCGTCGTAGCCACCCACGGTCTGGCGGGCCGCGCCCTGGTCGCCGGGCTGCTCGGGTGGTCCCAGCAGCAGGCGTGGCGGTCGCTGGTCGGTCTGCGCAACGCGCACTGGGCCGAGCTGGCCGAGCAGGACGACCAGTGGCGGCTGGTCACCTGGAACACCGGGGTGCTCACACCTGCGCTGCCTTCCGCGACGCACTGAACGAGCTCACCGGGCCGTCGTGTGGCGGCACCAGCCACGGCCACGGGTGCAGGTCGGCCACGCTGAGCCGGTCCAGCCGGCGCCGCATGCCCGGCACGGGTGCGTAGGTCACCGCGGGACGACGGGTCGCGACGACGTCGCTCGGCCGGCCCAGGTGTACCTCCACGTCGCGTCGCGTGGCCAGGTCGGCCAGCGTCTCGGCAAGGAAGACCAGCCGCTTGCCGGACAGCCGCAGCCGGGCCAGCAGTGGTGCGTCGAAGACGAAGAGTACCGGCAGCCCCGGGTATGCCGACAGCGCCGGGTCTGCGTCGCCCAGGGACTCCGCGGTGAGCCAGACCACGTCCGGGTCGGCGACCCGGGTGGGACGCGGCGGCCCGGCCGTGCGCTCCAGCCGGGGGTCGGCGCGCAGCAGCTCAGGAGGGTCGAGCAGTGCTTCGAGCGGGACGTCCGCAGGTCGCTCCTGCACCGGGCAGGTCGAGGACAGCTCACACTGCTCGCACAGGCCGGGGGCGCGCCGCTTGACCTGCCAGCGGGAGAAGGCGTAGGGGCGGCCGGTGCCGGCGCCGGCCGCCCACTGCCAGCCCAGCCGGTTGGCGGCCCGGGACCCGTCCAGCAGATGGGTGAAGAAGGCGTCCTCACCGTCGCGCCAACCCCAGCCGTGCCGCACCGTCCAGTGGCCGGCCAGCCAGAGCCGGTGCTGGTTGACCAGCCAGCCGTCCCGGGTCAGCTCGTCGGTGGCCAGGCCAAGGCAGGCCATCCGCGGGTCCCACACCTCACGCGCATCGGGAGAGCGCTCGGTGCGGTCCGGCACGGCATACCGCAGCGACTCCCCGGTGCGAGTGCCCAGCCGGGCGTAGAGGTGTCGGGCGTACTCCTGCCAGAGCAGCTCCTCGCGCAGCGTGCGCACGTCACGGGCCGGTGCGCCCTCGACGTGCTCCCAGACCCGCGGCAGCGACAGCAGCCCGTGCCGGATCCAAGGAGACAGGGCGCTGGCTCCACGTCGTGCCGGTGGCCAGACCTCGTTGCGGGCCGCGGCATACCCGGTGGCGTCGTAGCAGGCCAAGGCCTCGTCGGCGGCCCGCTGACCCCCGCGGAACGCCGGGCTGGCGGCGATCTGCTCCGGGCGCTCGAGGCTCAGCGCGGACAGCTGGGAGGCGACCCACGCCGTCGCGGCCTCAGGACCTGGCGGCGGGGTGGGCAGGAGGGTGTCGGCCATCGGATCGCTCCAGCGCTGGGACTCATCGGCAAGGGACGGTGCGGACACTCATTGTGCAGTCAGACGCGGCAGGCGATTGGCCCGTGGCCCTAGGTTGTGCGTATGCTTCTGCGGTCCCACTCAGGGGCTGTGGCGCAGCTGGTAGCGCACCTCCATGGCATGGAGGGGGTCAGGGGTTCGAGTCCCCTCAGCTCCACCAAGGACCGGCCGTCGGGCCGTCCACCCGGGACCGCAGGGCTCTCGCGCCGTCGGCGCGGGAGCCCTTTCCCCATCCGCGGCGGCCTCGGCTCCGAATGACACTCACGAGTGGCTCACCGCGGATCGCCAGGATGGGTTCCCGACCGTGCGATGAGCCGTAGCCGTTACCGGTGTAGCAGGGGGCACCGTGTCACGGCTGCCGAGGGGGTCGAACGCACCGACGGTCGGCCCCCTCGGCGGCGTCCCACGAGTGGCACTAGTCTGAGGGTCCCGACGGAGGAGGCCGACCGGTGCGGATTGCCCTGTTCGTGACCTGCCTGGGTGACAGTCTGTTCCCCGACGTGGGCAAGGCGACGGTGCGGCTGCTGGAGCGGCTGGGCCACGAGGTGGGCTTCCCGGCGGGGCAGACCTGCTGCGGCCAGATGCACATCAACACCGGCTATCAGCAGCACGCCCTGGGGTTGGTGGAGCACCACGTCGCGACGTTCGAGGCCGCCCTCGACGACGGGGTGCAGGCGATCGTGGCGCCGTCCGGATCGTGCGTCGGCTCGGTGCGCCACCAGCACGCGATGGTCGCCCGCCGCGCCGGCGACGAGGCGCTCGCGGTCCGCGCGGAGCGGGTCTCGGCGCAGACCCTCGAGCTGTCCGAGCTGCTGGTCGACCGGCTCGGCGTGACCGACGTCGGGGCTTTCTTCCCGCACCGGGTGACCTATCACCCCACCTGCCACTCGCTGCGGATGCTGCGGGTGGCGGACAAACCGCTGCGACTGCTGCGCGAGGTCCGTGGCATCGACCTGGTCGAGCTGCCGGACGCCGAGCAGTGCTGCGGCTTCGGGGGCACCTTCGCGATGAAGAACGCCGAGACCTCCACGGCCATGCTCGCCGACAAGGTCACCCAGGTCCGCACCACGCAAGCCTCCGTGCTGAGCGCCGGTGACGCGTCGTGCCTGATGCACATCGGTGCAGGGCTGGGGCACCTGCGCACCGGCGTGCGCACGGTGCACCTCGCCGAGATCCTGGCGGCGACGGAGGAGCGGGTCGAACCTGCCGCGGTCCGAGAGCCGGGAGGAGCGGGGTGACGACATACCTGGGTATGCCGTCCCGCCGGGCCCGGGCGGACGCGCGCGACGCCTCGCCGATCCAGGGGGAGCGCAGCTTCGCTCGGGCCGCCCCCGCGGCGCTGGCGGACTCGGTGCTGCGCCGCAACCTCGGCCACGCCACCTCGACCATCCGGGCCAAGCGGGCCGCCGTGGTCGGCGAGGTCCCCGACTGGGAGGCTTTGCGCGACGCCGGGTCGGCGATCAAGGCCGAGACCCTGGCCCGGCTGCCCGAGCTGCTGGAGCAGCTGGAGGCTCAGGTCACTTCGGCCGGTGGCACCGTGCACTGGGCCCGGGACGCTGCCGAGGCCAACCAGATCGTGACCGACCTGGTGCGCGCGACGGGCGAGCAGGAGGTGGTCAAGGTCAAGTCGATGGCCACCCAGGAGATCGGGCTCAACGAGCACCTCCAGGCCAACGGCATCGCCGCGCACGAGACCGACCTGGCCGAGCTGATCGTGCAGCTGGGCGACGACCGGCCCAGCCACATCCTGGTGCCGGCGATCCACCTGTCCCGCACCGAGATCCGCGAGGTGTTCGCCCGGCACATGCCCGGGGTGGACCCCGACCTGACCAGCGAGCCCCGGGAGCTGGCCATGGCAGCCCGGTCCTACCTGCGTGAGCTGTTCCTGCACGCCAAGGTCGGCATCAGCGGGGCCAACTTCGCGATCGCCGAGACCGGCACGCTGTCGGTGGTCGAGTCCGAGGGCAACGGCCGGATGTGCCTGACCCTGCCGGAGACCCTGATCACCGTGATGGGCATCGAGAAGGTGCTGCCCCGCTGGTCCGACCTGGGGGTGTTCCTGCAGCTGCTGCCGCGCTCGTCCACGGGCGAGCGGATGAACCCTTATACGACCTTGTGGACCGGCACCACCGCATACACCGACGGCGTGGATGGTCCACGCGAGTTCCACCTGGTGCTGCTGGACAACGGGCGCACCGACGTCCTTGCCGACGAGGTGGGGCGGGCGGCACTGCACTGCATCCGCTGCTCGGCCTGCCTCAACGTGTGCCCGGTCTACGAGCGCACCGGCGGGCACAGCTACGGCTCGGTCTACCCCGGGCCCATCGGGGCGATCCTGTCTCCGCAGCTGACCGGTCTGACCGGCGACTCGGTCAACGACTCGTTGCCCTACGCGAGCTCGCTGTGCGGGGCCTGCTACGACGTGTGCCCGGTCAAGATCGACATCCCCTCGATCCTGGTCGACCTGCGCGCCCGGCACATTGAGGCGGCGGCCGCCTCGCGACCCCATCTGCCCGGCGCCGAGGCGGTCGCCATGGCTGCAGCCGCCTACGTCATGCGCGACGAGCGACGCTTCGCGGCGGCGACCTCGGCCATGCGCCTGGGCCGCCCGCTGGTCAAGGATGGTCACCTGCGCGGTCCGCTGTCCTCGGTGATGACCGGCTGGAGCCGCGCGCGCGACGTCCCCACCCCGCCGGAGCAGACCTTCCGCGCCTGGTGGGCCCAGCGGGAGCGGGGCACCGCAGATGGGTGAGCGAGGATGAGCGAGGCTCGCACCGAGATCCTGCGTCGCGTCCGGACCGCCATCGGCGAGGCGCCGACCGTGCCCGAGGTGCCCCACGACTACCGCACCGAGGCCGGGTATGCCGACGCGCAGCTGCGGGCGGTCTTCACTGAGCGGCTGCTGGACTACCAAGCCGAGCTCGTGACCTGCGCAGACTCCGAAGAGTCCATCTCCGAGACCCTCGCAGGCGTGCTGGCCGATCGGGAGCTGCGCTCTGTGGTCGCCCCGCCGCTCGTCGCGCAGGTCTGGCTGGGCCCGGTGGTCGAGGCGGGCCAGGTGCGGGTGCTTCCGGATGCGGCCGACGTGGGCTGGGCAGATCTGGACGCGGTGAGCGCGGTGGTGACGGGTGCCGCGGTGGCGATCGCCGACACCGGGGTCGTGGTCCTCGACGGCGACCAGAGGTGCGGACGGCGCGCGATCAGCCTGATCCCCGACGTGCACGTCTGCGTGGTCCGGGCGGCGCAGATCGTGGGGCTGACGCCAGAGGCCGTGGCCCGGCTGGACCCGCGCCGGCCGCAGACCTGGATCGCCGGTCCCAGCGCGACCAGCGACATCGAGCTGGACCGGGTCGAAGGCGTGCACGGCCCACGCACGCTCATCGTGGTCCTCGCCGGCTGAAGCGGTGCCGAACCGACCGGTTCGTGAGAGTATGCGGCGGCGCGCGTGCGCTTTACGTGAGTAGGGGTTATCTTACTGATGTGGGGTTCACGGATGGGTGCGCTCGAGCCAAGCGAGCGTTGGGCGGGGTGGGGACGGTCCTCCTCGCCATCGTGCTGACCGGTTGTGGGACCGAGCAGCTCGCGGTGGATCCGGCCGGTGCCGGGGCGTCCACTGTCGCCGCCGCTGACTCGACCACCTCGACCTCGCAGACCACGATGGAGCCGGACGTCCTGCTGCATCCCCGCTTCGCAGACCACTTCACCGCCGACGTCTACTCCGACCTGGGCGCGCAGTTCGGGCCGTTCGGGTCCGACGAGGGTTACGACATGCTGAGCGAGTGGAGTGGGCGCAGCATCGAGCTGTCCCCCTCCAGCACGGTGCGCGACCTCCTGGCCGGCGCGGATGAGGATGCGGACGATGAGGATGCGGGCTCCGTGGACAGTGTGTTCTTCGATGTGCTGGACAGCAGTGCCGACCCGGCCGACGATGCCGTGGACGAGGCCACCCTCGTCCTCGGGGCTGGCTTCACGCTGCTGCGGTTGACCGGGCAGATCGACGCCGAGGGGGAGCAGGTCACCCTTGAGGCGCTGGACGCCGTGGAGAGTTTCTACGGGTCGCAACCGGAGTTCGACCAGATGCGTCAGGACCTGCTGACCTTCACCGGTCCGACCGAGCCCTGAGGCCCCGGAGGCAGGGGTTCGCTCCTCCCGACAATCGGCCGAGTGAACCACCGGCGGCGGCCGAGGTCGGCAGGAGACCCTGGGGGCGCGAGCCGTCCGGGCTCAGGCCATCCGTTCGTAAGCCGGCAGGGTGAGGAAGTCGGCGAAGTCGTCCGCGACCGCGACCTCCATGAACAGCGCGCGAGCTTCGGCATACTGCTGCGGGTCGCCGTCGAGCTTGGCGACCTCCTCCTCGACGATCCGGTCGACGAGCTCCCGGGTGACCGTCTCGCCGGTGTCGAGCTGCACGTCGTTGTGCAGCCACTGCCAGATCTGGGAGCGGGAGAGCTCCGCGGTCGCGGCGTCCTCCATCAGCCCGAAGATGCCGACCGCACCACGCCCGGTCATCCAGACCGCGAGGTACTGGATGGCCACGGACACGTTGCTGCGCAGCCCGGCCTCGGTGACCTCCCCGGGTGTCCGGCCGAGGGAGAGCAGATCGGCGGCACTGACCTCGACGTCCGCACGCAGCCGGTCCAGCTGGTGGGGCCGGTCGCCGAGCACGGCGCCGAAGGCGTCCTCGCACGTAGCCACCATCCCAGGGTGGGCGACCCAGGAGCCGTCGAAGCCGTCAGCTGCCTCCCGGGACTTGTCGGCCGCGACCTTGTCGTAGGCCGCCTGGTTGGCCTCCTCGTCCTTGCTGGGGATCTGTGCGGCCATGCCGCCGATGGCGTGGGCCCCGCGCTGGTGGCAGCTGTGCACGAGGAGCTCGGTGTAGGCGCGCATGAACGGCACCGTCATGGTCACCGCGTTGCGGTCCGGCAGCAGCATCTGCGAGCCGCGGGTCCGATAGGTCTTGATCGCACTGAAGATGTAGTCCCAGCGGCCCGCGTTGAGCCCCGCGGAGTGCTCGCGCAGCTCGTAGAGGATCTCCTGCATCTGGAACGCCGCGGGGAGGGTCTCGATCAGGCAGGTGGCCCGGATGGTCCCGTGCGCCATCCCCACCGCCTGCTGGCCGATCGTGAATGCGTCGTTCCACAGCCGCGCCTCGAGGTGGTGCTCCATCTTGGGCAGGTAGAAGTAGGGCCCCTGGCCGCGGTCGAGCTGCAGTTGGCCGGAAGCGCACAGATACAGGGCGAAGTCGACCAGCCCGCCGGAGACGGGGCGGCCGTCCACCAGGACGTGCTTCTCGTTCAGGTGCCAACCGCGGGGCCGCAGCACGATGGTGGCCAGCGGGGCGTCGGTGCGCAGCGCGTAGGACTTGCCCTCGGGGGAGGTGAAGTCGATGTCGCCGGTGATCGAGTCGCGCAGGTTGAGCTGTCCCTCGACGACGTTGCCCCAGGTGGGGGTGTTGGCGTCCTCGTGGTCGGCCAGCCAGACCCTGGCCCCGGAGTTGAGCGCGTTGATCGTCATCTTGCGGTCGGTGGGTCCGGTGATCTCGACCCGGCGGTCGACCAGACCGGGGGCCGGCTGGGCCACTCGCCAGTCGGGGTCGTCCCGGATCTGGGCCGTTTCCGGCAGGAAGTCGAGGTCGTCACCGCCGTCCACGGCAGCGACGACCTCGGCCCGGGCGGCCAGGCACTGCTGCCGGCGACCTTCCAGCTCCCGGTGCAGGGTGGCGATCAGGCCCAGAGCTGTGGGGGTCAGGATCGAGTCGTAGCCGGGTCCGATCTCGCCGGTGACCTCGACGCCGTCGGGCAGTTGCAGATCCGTCATTGGAGTACCTCCGAGGCATACGTCCGCGAAGCGGTAGGTGCGTGCTGATGGACGCCCCGACCCTATCGTCGTCCGGTCGACGCGCGGCCGGAGGGGACGTCCGGCACGTCATGGGGCATGCTCGGGGGCGTGCCGTTGACACTGACCTTTGCCGTCGTCCTGCTCGCCGCCGTCCTGGTCTCGGCCGTCGCCAATCGCACCATGCTGTCGACGGCGGTGGTCTTCCTGGTCGCCGGCTTCCTGGTCGGCGACGGGGTGCTGGGCTGGGTCAGCCTGACCCCGCAGGACGATGTCGTCAGGCTGGGCGCCGAGCTCGCCCTGTTCGCGGTCCTGTTCTCCGACGGTATGCAGCTCGGCTGGAAGGACCTGCGCCGGGCCTGGCGACTGCCGGGCCGGGCCCTGGTGCTGGGGTTGCCGCTGACGTTGGTGGTTACCGCGCTGCTGGCGCACTACGTGGCCGGTCTGGGCTGGGCCGAGTCCTGGCTGATCGGGGCGGTGCTCGCCCCGACCGACCCGGTCTTCGCCTCCGCCCTGGTCGGCAACGACAAGGTGCCCGGTCGGCTGCGGCAGCTGCTCAACGTGGAGTCCGGCATCAACGACGGACTGGCGCTGCCCTTCGTGCTGGTCTTCCTGGCGATCGCGGAGCGCTCGGGTGAGATCCACGCCGGCGAGCTGGCTCTGGAGATCGTCCTTGGCGTGGTCATCGGCGTCGCTGTGCCGCTGCTGGCCATCTGGCTCGAGTCGCTGCCGATCCTGTCCACCTCGGCCCGCTACGCACCGCTCAACGGCTTCGCCATCGGGCTGCTGGTCTATGCGGTGACCGTGGCGGTGCACGGCAACCTGTTCCTGGCGGCCTTCGCCGCGGGCATCACCGTCGCGACCGCCGGCCCCGATCAGCGCGAGTCCTTCGAGCACTTCGGGGAGTCCATCGCCGAGCTGCTCAAGCTGTTCGCGCTGCTGGTGTTCGGCGCGCTGATGTCCCCGGCATTCCTCGGTGAGATCCCGTGGACCGGCTGGGCGTTCGCGGTGCTGGCCATCGTGCTGGCACGGCCGCTGGCCCTGCTGCCCAGCTTCGCCGGCACCCCGCTGAGCCTGCGCGAGCAGGCCGCGGCGATGTGGTTCGGTCCCAAGGGCTTCGCCTCGGTGGTCTACGGGCTCATCGTGCTGGGTAGTCCCCTTGCGGCCGCCGACGAGATCTTCCACCTGGTGGCGCTGACCATCGTGATCTCGATCCTGGCACACTCCTCGACCGACGTGATCGTGGCTCGGGCGTTCGACGAGCCGTCGGAGACCCCGCACTGGCATGCCGAGGGGGGCGAGGTTCAGGCGGCGGGCCGGTCCTCCGGTGAGACGGCAGAGTAGGTCAGCGGCGACCCGCACGCGCTCGGCAGGAGCAGCAGAGCGACCGTATCAGCTTCTGATGACAGCGGAGCATCAGAAGTAGTGATGCTATGCTGTCAATATGCGCACCACTGTCACGCTGGACTCGGACACCCGAGAGATCCTGCGCCAGCGGATGCTCCGGAGCGGTGTCAGCTTCAAGCGTGCCCTCAATGACGCGATTCGCGAGAGTCGCACCGAGCCGGCACGTGCGGCCGAGCCGTTCCGGACGCCGACGTTCTCCATGGGCGAGCCGTTGGTCGATCTCGACCGGGCGGGCGCGCTCGCTGCGGATCTGGAGGACGCGGCGCTGATCCAGAAGATGTCCCGGGGCGCATGATCCTCCTCGACACCACGGTGCTGTTGTATGCCGTCAACCAGGACGCGCATCAGCACCAGCAGGCCCGTGGCTGGCTGGACGACGCGCTGTCGGGGGCCGCCACCGTGGGCTTCGCCTGGGTGGCACTCCTGGGGTTCCTGCGGATCTCGACCCGGGCCGGTGTGCTGCCGCGACCGTTGCGGCTGGACCGGGCGCTGTCGGTGACGGACGCTTGGCTGCAGCAGCCTCCGTCGGTCGTCGTCCACCCCACCGCGGGACATCAGCGGGTGCTCGCGCAGCTGCTCGAGGCGGTCGGTGTGGGCGGCAACCTGCTCACTGACGCGCATCTGGCCGCGCTCGCCCTCGAGCACCGGGCGTCCATCGCCTCCTTCGACCGGGACTTCGACCGGTTCCCGGGTGTGCACCGGGTGACCCCCGGCGCGGGCTGAACGCGGGAAACTGCGCCGCAGGCGTGGGAGACTAGGGCGCACTGTCCCCCGAGCCCTGATGGAGTCCCTCCAGCGTGTCCCCGATCGCTCGCCACGCCCCGCAGCCTGCGGCCACCCCGCCGGAGGTGATCCGGAACTTCTGCATCATCGCGCACATCGACCACGGCAAGTCGACCCTGGCCGACCGGATGTTGCAGATCACCGGGGTCGTCGACGACCGGCAGATGCGGGCGCAGTACCTGGACCGGATGGACATCGAACGCGAGCGCGGCATCACGATCAAGTCCCAGGCGGTGCGGATGCCTTGGGCGCTCAGCGCGAGGGACGAGCCTGCCGACCGGGACAGCCGGAGCGCGCCGGCGCAGCCGGCTCGAGCGGGGGGGAACCCGGGGGGGGCAGCCCCCCGTGAGACGGCATACGTGCTCAACATGATCGACACCCCCGGCCACGTCGACTTCACCTACGAGGTGAGCCGCTCGCTCGCTGCCTGCGAGGGGGCCGTGCTGCTGGTCGACGCCGCCCAGGGCATCGAGGCGCAGACCCTGGCCAACCTCTATCTGGCGATGGAGAACGACCTGACCGTCCTGCCGGTGCTCAACAAGATCGACCTGCCCGCGGCCCAGCCGGAGAAGTATGCCGAGGAGCTGGCCGGGCTGATCGGCTGCGACGTCGAGGACGTGCTGCTGGTCTCGGGCAAGACCGGGCAGGGCGTGACCGAGCTGCTCGACCGGATCGTGACCGACCTGACCCCGCCGACCGGCCGGCCCGACGCGCCGGCCCGCGCGATGATCTTCGACTCGGTCTACGACACCTACCGCGGGGTGGTGACCTACGTGCGGGTGGTCGACGGGTCGCTGTCACCACGCGAGCGGATCGCGATGATGTCGACCAAGGCCACCCACGAGCTGCTCGAGATCGGGGTGATCTCCCCGGAGCCCAAGCCCTCGCAGGGTCTGGGGGTCGGCGAGGTCGGCTACCTGATCACCGGCGTCAAGGACGTGCGTCAGTCCAAGGTCGGCGACACCGTGACCAGCGCCGCGCGGATGGCCACCGAGTCGATCGGCGGCTACAAGGACCCGCGGCCGATGGTCTTCTCCGGGCTCTACCCGATCGACGGCTCGGACTACCCGACGCTGCGCGACGCCCTGGACAAGCTCAAGCTCAACGACGCGGCGCTGGTCTACGAGCCGGAGACCTCCGTGGCCCTCGGCTTCGGGTTCCGGGTCGGCTTCCTGGGCATGCTGCACCTGGAGATCGTCCGGGAGCGGCTGGAGCGCGAATCGAACCTCGACCTGATCTCCACGCTGCCCAACGTGGAGTACCTCGTGAGCATGGACGACGGCAGCCAGGTGCACGTCACCAACCCGAGTGAGTTCCCGAGCGGGCGGATCGCCGAGGTCACCGAGCCGGTCGTGCGGTCCACGATCCTGACCCCGAGTGACTACATCGGCACGGTGATGGAGCTGTGCCAGAGCCGGCGCGGGTCGCTGCGCGGGATGGACTACCTGTCCCCGGAGCGGGTCGAGATGCGCTACACGCTGCCGCTGGCCGAGATCGTCTTCGACTTCTTCGACGCGCTGAAGTCACGCACCCGCGGCTACGCGTCGTTCGAGTACGAGCCGGACGGGGAGCAGAGCGCCGAGCTGGTCAAGGTCGACATCCTGCTGCAGGGCGACCAGGTCGACGCGTTCAGCTCGATCGTGCACAAGGACAAGGCCTATGCGTATGGCGTGCTGATGGCCGGCAAGCTCAAGGACCTGATCCCGCGGCAGCAGTACGAGGTGCCGATCCAGGCCGCCATCGGTGCCCGGGTGATCGCGCGGGAGACGATCCGCGCGATCCGCAAGGACGTGCTCGCCAAGTGCTACGGCGGTGACATCAGCCGCAAGCGCAAGCTGTTGGAGAAGCAGAAGGAGGGCAAGAAGCGGATGAAGATGGTCGGCACCGTCGAGGTCCCGCAGGAGGCCTTCATCGCCGCCCTGGCCCAGGACGGCGGTGCGGGCGAGAAGGCCAAGAAGTGACCCGCGACGTCCGGGGGCCATCCTCGGCGCGCGACTCCGATCAACACCGGGAGCAGGCGGCGTCGGTCTCCGGCGCCGACCCATCGCAGGCCGGGCCCGACTCCTCGCATCGCGCGCGCACCCGCTCCTTCACCCGGCGCGGTGGGCGGATGAAGGATCGGCACGCCTCGGCATACGAGGCGCTGGCCCCGAGGTATGTCGTGGACGTGCCTCGCGGGGAGGGGGGCGCGACGACGGTGGACCCTGCATACCGACTCGACCTCCCCGCCCTGTTCGGCCGCACTGCCCCGCTGGTGGTCGAGGTCGGCTCCGGCTCCGGCGACGCCCTGCGGGAAGGCGCGGCGGCCCGGCCGGACTGGGACTTCCTGGCCCTGGAGGTGTGGCGCCCAGGCATCGCGCAGACCCTGGCCCGGATGGGGGACGAACCGCTGCCCAACGTCCGGTTTGTCGAGGCCGACGCCGCTCAGGCCTTGGGCACGCTGCTCGCGCCGGGCTCGGCGGCGCAGATCTGGACGTACTTCCCCGACCCGTGGCCCAAGCACAAGCACCACAAGCGCCGGCTGGTCGCCGTGCCGTTCGTCGACGTCGTGCACCGGGTGCTGGTGGACGGGGGAGTGTGGCGGCTGGCCACCGACTGGGCGCACTACGGCCGGCACATCCGCACCGTCCTGGACGCCGATGACCGCTTCGAGCTCGTGTCGACCGACCGGGCGTCGTTGCGGCCGATGACCCGCTTCGAGACCAAGGGCTTGCGCGCCGGCCGGGAGATCACCGACCTGGCCTACCGACCCCGCTGACCGCAGCAGGCTCGCCGCTGCAGTTACCCACCTTGGCCTCGCTCGCATCGTCGCCATGGGTCAGGCCATCCTCTGGATCGGGGGTTGAGCGCCCGGGTGCAGGTGCAGCCGCAGGGCGTGCGTCAGATCCGCCAACCGGCGTAGTGACCGATCGGGCATCGCGTCGTTGAGGGAGTGCGTGAGCTCGGACCGGAACGTCATGGACGCTGTCCGAAGCATCTCGGTGCCAGGAGTGGTGAGCTCGATGACGAAGGAGCGACGGTCGGCCGGATGTGGCCGTCGACGGCACAGGCCGCCGACCTCGATGCGGTCGACGAGCTTGCTGGTGCCTCCCACGGTGATGGACAGAGCGCTGGAGATGTCGAGCACACGGCAGTCCGGGGTGCGGTCGATCACCTTCATCAGCTCCAACCACGCCAGCGAGAGGTCGTGCTCGATCCGGAGTCGGGCGTCCACCCGGTTCCACAGATCGGTCTCGAGTCGCACCAGGTCGTCGAACAGCTGCGCCAGGTCAGTGCTCACTCCGAGATCGTACCGCATATAGATTCCGCGGAATCTATACGCGGCGTGACGTGCAGGCTTCACCGACGAGCCGTCGGTGGGGCCTTAGGGACGGTGTGTCGAGATCGGCATGTGGCGTATCAGCAGGTGGTAGGCGAGGACGCCCGCGCCGATGACGACTACGACCAGCACCGGACTCGCGGCGCCGAGGACATCGGTGGTGATGTCCCAGGGCGTCCATTGCAGCTCGTGATCCATCGCGAAGACCGAGACCAGCAACAGCGGCGCAAAACTCAGTGGCAGGCACAACGTGCCCCACCACGGGCCGAGCCGGTAGTACGCCGCGGCGACGAGCAGGCCGCTGAGGTTGCCGACGACGAAGACCAGGACGGATCCCCAGGCGTAGGGCCACAGGCCGCTGTCCAGCACTTCGGCATCGATGTTGCTGAGCCCGTGATACCAGCCGAACTCCTGGTAGGCCCACCTCTCCACGAGCAGCAGCAGGGTGATCGTCACGGCGTACCCGACGGCGGTGCCGGCGGCTGCGAGCAGACTGCCCATGACGAAGGAACGTCGGGTCATGCCGTGGGCGACGTGCACTCCTGCGTAGCCCACGAACACCACGACCATCATGGCGAACTGGTACCAGAGCGTCGCGTGGTAGGCGAACTGCACCGCCGACATCTGCGGCTCGGTGAACCTACTGCTCGTGAACAGGATGGCGGCGACCACGACGATGGCCAGGGCGAAGAACCAAGCGGCGCGTTCGAGGTTGATGCGCAGCAGGGTCTTGGTCGCGCGTCGCCACTGGGGGGAGCGACGGGTGGCGCTGACCGGCGACTGCGCGATGGAGGTCATCACGACTCCTGGCTTTCGGTGAGGTGGATGAACAGCTCCTGCAATGGCACCGGGCCGACCTGCAGCCCGGAGCGCTCGGCCTCCTGCAGCGCCCGTGGATCGAGGCCGCCGAAGAGCGTGACCTGCCGCGTCGGACCGAGGTCCCGCGTGCCCATGACGGTGTGTCCCGCTGCAGCCTTGTCGATCGCGGCAACCGGGCCGGTCAGGGTCACACCGCGGCGCCGGAGGTCGTCGGTCTCGGCGCTGAGCCGGACGGTGCCACCGACCAGGATGGTCACGGTCTCCAGCAGTGGCTCGGTCTCGCTGATCAGGTGGCTGGAGATGATCACGGTGCGTGGATGCTGCGCGAAGTCGGCGATCAGCTCGTCGTAGAAGCGCTGCCGAGTGGGCGCATCCATGCCCAGGTGCACCTCGTCGAACATGGTCAGCGACGCCCGCGAGGCCAGTCCGATCACTGCCCCGAGGGCCGACCGCTGTCCTCGGGACATGGCGCCCGGCTTGATCTTCGGGTTGAGCCCGAAGGACTCGACCAGCCGATCGGCATACCCGCGGTCGAAGGTGGCCCGGGCCCGCTGGACGAAGTCGAGGGTGGCCCGAGCCGGGGTGTCGGGCACGACGTCGCCGCTCTCGCGGATCAGGCAGACGCTCTCCATCAGCTCGTCGTGCTCGAACGGGTCCTGACCGTCGACGCGCACCGAGCCGGCATGCGGTCGGCGCAGCGACGCGAGCACCGACAGCAGCGTGGTCTTGCCGGTGCCGTTGCGGCCCAGCAGGCCGTGGATACGGTCGGGCGCGAGGTCCAGATCGACCTCCTGCAGGGCCATTGTGGTCCCGTAGCGGACGGACAGGTTCGCGGTCTTGACGGCGTATCCGCTCATGTTGACTCCTGGTGGCCGAGGCCGAGGCCGGTGGTGGTGGTTCCGCTCAGGTAGCGGGCGAGGTCCTCGCGGGTGATGCCGAGCAGCTCCGCGTCGCGCAGGACCGGGTCGAGCCGTTCGGCGACGAAGGTCTTGCGCCGTCGCGCTCGCAGCTGCGCGGGTGGCCCCGTTGCTGACGAACATGCCCAGGCCGCGCTGCTTGTGCAGCACCCCTTCGGCCACCAGCTCGGCGAAGGCCTTGGCTGCGGTGGCGGGGTTGATCCGGTAGGTCGTTGCGTACTGCGTGGTCGACATCACCTGATCCCCCTCCGCGAGGGCACCGGAGAGGATCTCCCCGCGGATCGCCTCGGCGATCTGCCGGTAGATCGGTTCGCGTCCGTCGAACACATCATCCTCATCCTCTGGAGTCCATTACATAACTTAGGGCTATCCATCTGAGCCAACTAAACTGGCGCGGTGCGGATCGATCATCTACGCGGTGGGGTGCACTACCCGCGATCACTGGGCGAGTTCCAGTCGTGGTTCGCCACGGACGCGGACTGCCTGG
>NZ_JBPCKQ010000174.1:0-8163 GCF_051004135.1 Ornithinimicrobium sp. | reverse complement strand
CCTGCACGCCCCGATCGCACTGGTCCGCGCCTTCCTGCCCGCGCTCACTGCCCGCCCCGGCGGCCACATCGTCAACGTGTCCTCGCTGTTCGGGCTGATCGCCCCGCCCGGGCAGACCGCCTACGCCACCAGCAAGTACGGCCTTCGCGGCTTCAGCCAGGCGCTGAGGCACGAGCTGGCCAACCGGGATGTCGGCGTCACCAGCGTGCACCCCGGCGGGGTGCGCACCCGCATCGCGCTGGACTCCCGGACCGGCGAGGGCCTCGACGAACAGGAGGCCAAGGCCGGGCGGGAGGCGTTCGACCGGCTGCTGCGGATCGATCCGGCTGACGCCGCGCGGATCATCCTGCGCGGTGTGGAGCGGCGCCGTGCCCAGGTGCTGGTGGGCAAGGACGCGGTGGCGCTGGACCTGCTGGAGCGAGTCGCGCCGACCGCGGGCGGCTCGCTGTTCGCCGCGGCCCAGCGACGAGTCGAGCGCCGCCGGAGCACCCGGCGAAGGGCACCCGAGCCGAACACCCCTGGCCCGGACCGCGTCGCGCCCACGGTCAACGCCTTGCCGGGGCTCCGCACCCTCGACGCAGGTGGCACGCAGGTACGCCTCCGGGTCACCGGCGCGGACAGCGCCGAGCCGGTCCTGCTGCTGCACGGCATTGGCCGCAGCCTGGAGGACTGGAGCGAACAGCGCGACCTGCTGGTCGCTCAGCGGGTGATCAGCCTGGACCTCCCCGGGTTCGGCCACACCCCGGTCGCCCCCGGCGGGATGAGCCTGGAGGTGCTCGCCGAGACCGCCGTGGCGACGCTGGGCGCCCTCGGCGAGCAGCGCCCGGTGCACCTGACCCACTCCTCCCGGTCGCGCACCGTCGCCGTCGAGCGCTCGCTGTATGCCGATCCCTCCCTGGCCACCGATGCGCGGGTCGACCGGGCCATGGCACTGGCCGCCGTCCCCGGCCGGGCCGAGGCGTTCCGCGAGGCATTGCTGTCCGTCGGTGGGGTCCGCGGCGTGCACCAACCCTGGCGAGACGAGCTGCTGGCCCGGCTGACGGCCTACCCCGTGCCCACCCTGATCGTCTGGGGCGAGCAGGACCAGGTGCTGCCCGCCGCTCACCTGAAAGCGGCCGCCAAGGCCCTCCCCCACGCGCGCACGGTGCTGCTGCCCGACACCGGTCACTTCCCGCAGGTTGAGCGGCCCGCAGAGTTCGCGCGGTTGGTCAGCCGCCTGTGGGAGGCCGGCGTCCCCACCGGCGCCCCCCGGTGATCGGCCCGATCACGCGTCAGCAGGCAGCAGCCGGAAGGGCGTCCGCCGTCACCTCCGGCAGCGCGGCCCGTCCGGCACGCGTCCATCGCAGGATGTCGTCGATGGCTTGGTGCGCGGAGATGATGAGCGTGCCCGCTTCGGCGCAGTGCCCGTCGAGCTTCCTCACCGTGGGGTGTGTGGCTTCCAGGGCGGCCACCAACCATCCACTTCCCGTAGGCATCGCGCGTCAAGACCAGGCAGCCGAGCCGCTCCGTCACGGCCAGGATGAGCGAATCACCGAGGGACAGCATCGCCTCGCGAGGCCCCGGGGACGACGCCGGCCCCGGGTGAGCAGTCGAGACCTCCGAGAGCTCGGCGGCCCGGACCAGGTCTGCGTCGGTCGGGTGCTCGACTCGCAGACCCAAAGCACTCAGCGCCTCGTGGATCTGGCCAGCAGTGCTCCGGTTGCCCCTGCGTCGAGTCACGGCGATCGACTCGGTGAGGACGAGGCCGGGCAGGATGGCGCCGTCATGGTTGTTGGCCCACACCGCGGCCAGCAGGGACTGAGCCGTCAGCAGCCTGACCTCGCCATCACTGACCACGAATCGGACACGGCAACCCGGCCCGACCCCCAACGCCGACCGCACGGCCGCCGGGATGACCACGCGGCCCTCCGCACTGAGCCGAGTGTCGACATCGAGCCTGCCTGCCATGCTCGTCGTCTCTGCCAAAGCAGTCGCTTCTTGCCAGTGACTCGGCATACGACATGGTGTTGCTCGCTCACCCAGGGCTCCCGGTCGCTGCCGGCCGCTCACCGGGCAGGGACGCGCCATTCGACCTACCGTCGAAGGTATGACGACACACACCAGCACCGTGCAGATCGACGTCTCCGCGCAGCAGTTGTGGACCTACCTGTCCCACGTGGAGAACTTGCCGGAGTACCTGCCGCAGATGACCTCGGCCCACCGGACCGGCGACGACACCGTGCAGGTCACCGCGCAGATCGACCCCTCCGACCAACCGGCCCGGGAGGTCGAGGGCCAGGCGTGGTTCACGGTCAAGGAGGAGGGCAAGACCTTGACCTGGGGCTCGGAGGGCCCGAACAACTACCAGGGACAGCTCGACATCGACTCCGCCGGTGACTCCTCCTGCGAGCTGACACTGCGGATCAACAGCGAGCGAGCGCAGGCCGATGATGTCGAGACCGGGGTGCAGCGCACCGCCAAGGGCATCAAGCGGGCCGCCGAGGCCAAGCACGGCTGAGCAGGCGACGGCCCGCCGGCCCCGGATCGGGTGCCGACGGGCCGGACAGTGAGTCTCAGGCCTCGATCGTCGAGGTGTCGATCACGAAGCGGTAGCGCACGTCAGAGTTGACGACCCGGTCGTAGGCCTCGTCGGCCTGGTCGGCGCTGATGAGCTCGATCTCCGCGCCGATGCCGTGCTCGGCCGCGACCTCGAGCATCTCCTGGGTCTGCGCGATGCCACCGATCATCGAGCCGGCCATCACCTTCCCACCGGCGAGCAGGGAGAAGGCACTGAACTCGCACGGGTCGCTCGGCCCGCCGAGGTTGACCATGGCGCCGTTGGGCTTGAGCGTCGACAGGTAGGAGTCCAGCGGCAGGTTGGCGCTGACGGTGTTGATGATCACGTCGAACGTCGCGGCCAGGTCGGTGAAGGTCGACTCCTCCGAGGTCGCTCGGTGGTCGACGGCGCCGTAGCGCAGGCTGTCGTCCTTCTTGGAGGTGGTCTGGCTGAGCACGGTCACCTCGGCGCCCAGCGCCACGGCGAACTTCACCGCCACGTGCCCGAGACCACCCATGCCGACGACGGCGACCTTCGTGCCCGGGCCGGCACCCCAGCGCTTGAGCGGGCTGTAGGTCGTGATGCCGGCGCACAGCAGCGGCGCGGCGACATCGAGCTCGATGCCGTCGGGGATGCGTAGCACGAAGCGCTCGCTGGCCACGATCTGCCGGCTGTAGCCGCCCATCGTCTTCTCGCCGTCGTAGCCCTCGCCGTTGTAGGTGACGACGGCGCCCTTGACGCAGAACTGCTCCTGCCCGCCCCGGCAGTACTCGCACTCGCCGCACGAGTCGACCAGGCAGCCGACGCCGACCCGGTCCCCGACCTGGTATGTGGTGACGCCGTCGCCGACAGCGGAGACGGTGCCGGCGATCTCGTGCCCGGGAACCATGGGGAAGATCGAGGCGCCCCACTCCTCGCGCACCTGGTGGATGTCGCTGTGGCAGATCCCGGCATACGCGATGTCGATGGCGACGTCGTCGGGACGCAGGTCCCGGCGCTCGATCGTGGTGGCCTTCAGCGGGGCGCCGGGGCCGGCGGTGGATAGTGCGGGGGTGACAGACATATCTCTCCTGCGTCGATGGTGGGGACGCTGGGGCAACACGGCGTGACGTGAGGTATTCCACACGGTCTCGTCTCCGTCAGCTGGATGAGGACACCAAGCGGCGGCTACGACTTCGCGCAGCCGCCAACGGACGGTCGATGGAGTTCGAGGCCCGCGAGATTTTGCGCTCCACGCTCGACGCACCCCAGCGAGCCGACCTGACCTGGATCGAGATGCTGCAGCAGGCCGCGGTCCAGGTCGGCGGTGTCGACCTCGAAACCGCACCCGACACGCCGGCCACCGCGGCCGACTTCCGCAACGAGACCGACCCGGCCCAAACCCGGTGATCATCCTCGACACCAACGTCGTGTCCGAGGTGATGCGTGGTCCGCATGCCGACCCCGGTGTGATGCGGTGGCTGGGGGACCTACCTGAGGTGGCGGTCACCACGGTCATCAACCGAGCCGAGCTGGCGGCGGGGATCCGACTGCTGCCGGACGGCCGTCGCAAGCGGGCGCTCGCCGAGACCCTGGACATCGCGCTGTCGGGCTTGTCCGTGTGCCTGCCGCTGACCACTGAGTGCGCCGAACACTACGCCGACGTCGAGGAGCTCACCGATCTGGATCTGACTCTCCTCGACCCCTGGGCGGAGGAGTCGTAGCGTCGTAGGCTGGCTCAACTGACCCCTCCCGTAGGGAGCACAGCCATGAGCGACCCGCCCCGCCTGCGGCTCACCTCGGTCACGATCGGCGCGCCCGACCCGCGCGCGCTCGCCGCCTTCTACGCCCAACTGCTCGGCACCACGGTCCACGACGAGGATCCCGCCCGGCCGGGCGAGCCACCGGAGGCCGGCTGGGCACAGCTACGAGCGTCGCGCGAGGGTGGGTCGGTCACCGTCAACGTGGAGTATGAGGAGTGCTGGCAGACCCCGGTCTGGCCCGCCGAGAGGGGCCGGCCGGTCGCGACCCAGCACCTGGACATCGACGTCGAGGACCTCGAGGAGGCGACCTCGTGGGCACAGGAGTGCGGGGCCCGGCTCGCGGCAGACCAGCCGCAGGAGACCGTGCGAGTCCTGCTGGACCCGGCCGGCCGGCCACCCACCCCTTCCCCACCGAGTGGGTCCTGGCCCGGTGGACCGCGGAGCTCGTGGACCCGGACGTGCGGGCGTATGTCGTCGTGACCGACTGGGACAGCGACCACATCGTCGGGTTCGCGGCGACCCGGGGCGCTGAACTGCTCCACTTCGGCACGGCGAAGGACACCTGGGGAGAACCAGCGGGCACGAAGGTTCTACGAGAAGCTCGGCTGGAGCTCGACCGGCCGACTCAGCCGCACCTCCTTCGCTCCTGACCCCGTGCTGGTGGAGTACACCCTCGACCTGGTCGATGGACCTGGCCGATGAGGAGCGCTCACCTTGCCCCTCCGTCGCGGCGACGTCGCAAGACCGCTGGGCCAGGCACGCGTCGCCCAACCGAGGGCTACAGGAGTGCTACATTTGTCGCATGACCGAGGTGGCAGCACGAGAGCTCCGCAACCGCACTGGGAATGTGTTGCGCAGGGTGGAAGCGGGTGAGCAGGTGACGATCACCTCTCGCGGTCGTCCCGTCGCGCAGCTGACGCCGGTGCCTGCGGTGCGTCGCCGACCGATCGCACGTGCAGAGCTCACGCGGCGCCTGGGCCGCGCGCAGGCCGACTCCGGACTTCGCGAGGATCTGGCGGTGCTGGCGGGCGATACCACGGATGATCTCGCTCCGCTTCGTTGATGACACCCGCGGCGAAGGGCCTGCTCGATACGAGTGTGTTCATAGCCCTCGAGTCGGACCGGCCGATGAACATCGGCTTGCTACCGGACCAGAGCGCCATCTGCCCGGTGACGATCGCCGAGCTGAAGGCAGGGGTGCTGATCACCGCCGACCTCGACGTTCGCGCGCGGCGGTTGGCCACCCTGGAATCCACGGCCGACATCGAAGTGCTCGTGATCGATGCCGAGGTCGCGGCCGAATGGGCCCGTCTGCGGGTGCACCTTGCCGAGACCGGCCGGCGCGTCAACGTCAACGACCTGTGGATCGCGGCTACCGCGGCCGCCCACGGACTTCCGGTCGTCACGCAAGACGATGACTTCCGCCCACTCGAAGGCGCCAGAGGTGTTGATGTCATCCGTGTCTGACGTTCGAGCTGGGTACCCGCCGCCGAACGCTACGCCGGCACGAGCCGCGGCCGGTGACTGTGCCGCTGCAGGATCATCAACCGCAACAACGACGGGCTCGCCAGGCTCGTCGCCGAACCGGCCGTCGTGCACATGCCCGGCGACCATCGGATCGAGCATCGGCTCGGGTGGCTCGCGCTCAGACCTCGCCGGATTGGGCTGGCGGTGAGGGGTCCGGGGAAATGGTGCTCTTGGGCGATACCCCGGCCCACAGCATGCCGGCCTGCCACTGCTGTCCGATGCCTCGGATCAGCGGCGGCCACACAATCAGGTAGCGGAACGGCGTGATTGCGGCGAAGTAGACCTTCCCGAGCAGGCCGTTGGGCTTGATCAGGACCGCTATCTGGCCGCGGTAGCCACCGGCATCGTCCGGGACCCACCCCATGTGCAACACCGCGTGCACGGTCTGGTTGACCAGCTCTGCCGCCCACTCGGTGTCGGTCAGGTAGAGCGAACGGAACGGGAGGTTGGGGAACTCCGGGCCGGCCGGAGCATCGCGCAGGTCGGCCGGCAAGCGGTCGCGCAACGTCGGCACCCGGCAGCCGACTCCGGAGTCCGGGTCGTCCCAGCCGAGCAGCTCCCCGAGCTTCCAGCGAATCGTGAAAAGCATGCGGGCGGCCCAAGACGGGTTGTCCGACGTGTCGCCCGCGGCGAACTGACGCACCAGTCGCGGGAAGTCGTCAGGTCCTCCCGGGGTCGGCAACACCCACACGTCCTCGAGGCGGAAGTCGGGCGCGATCTCATGAATCCGCCAGGGCCGGGAGGTGTGTGCGGCGTTCGGAAGCTTCATTTCGCCGACGATCCGGGGCGCGGTGTTCGGAAGTTTCATGTTCGGGGTCTCTCTTTCGTTTCAGTGGCGTGTCGCCGCAAGGGGGTCGAGGCCGAGGACCCCTGCGACGGCGCGAGCCGCCAGGCGCTCGTCGTGCGGAGCCTGGCCGGCCAGCTCGATCACGGTTCCTTCGAGCGCACCGAGGAAGGCGAGCGCGAGGGTTCTGGCCGGGGCGCCAGGTGGGATCGCTCCCGCCCTGCGGCCGGCCTTGATCAGCCGGACGCAGTGCCTGACGAGCAGCTCGTAGTTCCGCTCGACCTCGCGCCCGACGGGATGGTCTTGCCCCGAGAACTCCAGCCGCAGTGCGACCGCCATACGCGCGATGTCACGCCGGCAGAAGACGGCGTGACATCGCGCCAGAGTGAGCAGGGCAGCGACGGGGTCGGACTGAAGCTCGATGGCTCGTCCCACCTCCCGGTCCCAGGTCTGGAGGACCCATTCGAAGGCGGCCAGAGTCAGGTGCTCCTTGTCCTTGAACAGATGGTAGAGAGCGCCACGCGTGTAGCCGGCGTCGTTTGCCACCCGCTCTAGCACGAGGTTGCCGTAGCCGTACCGGGATATACCCCGTGCCGCCGACTCGAGCAGCGCGTCGCGTGTGCGCGCCCTTCGCTCAAGCTGGGTCGGTCGAGAAGAAGCCTCAGTACTCATCCGGCCGCCCATCCGCCAATGACACGTCAACGTACATGCACGAATGTATGTTACTTACCTTCCCGTGCTCGAGCAAGGCAACCGATCCTCCTGGGCGACGCGAGCGTGCCTCCCCGGCCATCACCAACCGTTGTTGCCGCTCATCCAGATGCGGCAGCACCACATCGATATTCGCCCGCACCCCACCCACCGTGGCCGGGCCACCGGTCGGGGCCGCGCGACCGATCAGAGCTGGTCCGGTGCATCCGCGCGGCCACCTTGGCGTATTCCTCGGCTCGGTGGCGGTCCTTGGGAGGAGACTGTCGCGACACCTGGTCGAAGATCAGGTTCGGGCCCCCGAACGCGGACGTTGCGGCCCTCGACGGTCATCGTGATGCTCTGTGGGAGCAAGTCGTCGTAGGTGCCGCAAAGGGTGGGGACGACGTCGAGGGCGATCAGAACGTTTCGCAACTTCATCAACGCAGTAGCGTCGGTGGCGGGGATGATGTCGAGGTCGTGGGAGGTGATATCGCCGCCGAGGTGCTGCAGCGCGACGGAACCGGTGAGCAGCCAGTGCACACCCTCGGTCGCGAGTACGTCGATGAGAGACCCCGCGTCCAGCGGCGGGCGGGCGGTGGGGTCCATTGGTTCGGCCCGAGTTCACCGTCGAGGAGACTGGCGCTATTGCCCTGATGCGGTGGCGTCGGCGGAGCGGCGGGCCCGCACCACCGAGGCCACGACCACGCAGATGAGGACCAGCGCGGCGATCGCCAGGTAGCCCCCGACGTAGTTGCGGTCCAGCAGGGTTGGGTTGCTGGCGCGCGCGCCGAACCGGCCAAGGAAAGGGACCGCCAAGACGGTGACCGCGCCCAGCAGAACCAGCCCAACGGACAGCAACCTCCGCAAAGCTTCGGGACGGAAAA
>NZ_JBPCKQ010000173.1:0-6424 GCF_051004135.1 Ornithinimicrobium sp. | reverse complement strand
AGTTACGTTTCCACCGCCCGCAAGAACGGTGCACCTGTCCTCGACGCCCTAAGCGACCTCCTCGCCGGCACACCCTGGCTACCAGCCACGAACTGAACAACCAACTCAGCCCACCTGAGTAGTTACGCTGGGGCGCACAATCCGTATGACCTTGTCTCTGAGAGGAGTGACCGGAGAGGTCAACTGGTCCTCCGGACGCGGGCAGCGTCGAGGGCCGCGAGGACCTGTCCCATGAAATCGTCGGGTCGAAGGCGCAGACCCAGCACCGGTATGCGCAGGTTGACGGATCCCTCGACAGCCAGGTCGTTGTGCCGCAGGGCGTCATCGATCGCGTTGAGCCCTTGGGTGTGCTGGGCGCCGTCGATCTCCACATGCACGCCGAGGTCCTCCCAGCCCACGTCGAGATATACCCGACCCCGCCGCCCCTTGCGCACCACTTGCCTGGTCGGCTCGGGCAGCCCACGTGCCTGGCACATGGCGGCGAAGTCCAGCTCGTCCAGCGAGTGCGCGCCGGTGCACACGTCGGCCACGACCTGGCTGAGCAGCGCTCGTCGCCGACACCGCTGCACCCGCGACCAGACGTCCAGCACCCGGTCGGGGTGGACCAACCGCTGCTGCACCGTCATGGCCAGCAGGGTCGCGGCCTGCCGGTCGGTGCCGGCCCACAGGGCCGCCCTGATGACCGCCACCTCGGGTCGAGCGCGAGGTGTGCCCGCGGTGAGGACGTCGCCGACATCTCTCAGCCGGTGCGCATGGACTCCCTCGACTTCGTGGACCCGGCTGTTGCCCGGGACAGACACGTGGATTCGATCCTCCGACCAGCCGGTGAGTCCGGCGGATTGGAGCGATGTCACGCCGTCGAGCACCACACCTGATCCTGACTCCCAGACGGCTCGCCAGCGAAGGGCAGGCTCGCTGCCGCGCTCCGAGGTGATCCCCACCGTGTGGCGCCCCATCCGAGTCCAACGGTCGGCCCGATCTCTGCCCGGATGGCATCCCTGCTGACGCCTGCCTCGACCAATGCCGAGCACTTCGCCACTCCGCTGTGGGCCTCGGCCACCTCACCCGCCCGGCGCTGACGCTCCTCGCGCTCGCCAGCGCTGCGTTGACGCCGCTCGCTCGCCCCTGAGCCGTCGGTCATAGGTGCCACTCTGGCTCGGCCAGACCATCCGGCGCCGAAGTCCTGTGGACAACTCCGCGGGCGGGCGGCACGCCATACGTCGGTCTCGGACGGCGGCATACGGTATGTGCGCCACAGCGCACGTTCCGTATGACCTTATGGTGTGTCGTCGTTCACTCCGTGCGGCGTTATCGTGGCGGGCGTGACGACGACGGCGACGACCACCACGACGACCGGGGGCCAACACCCTCTGCTCGAGGCCCACCGCGAGACCCTCGAGGCGGCGCGGACCGCGCTCGCGGATCGCAGCTACTACAGCCGCTACCCCGAGTCGCCTTCGCCCCGGGTCTACGGCGAGAGCGCACCGCAGGATGGGCAGAACGCCTTCGAGAAGGCTCGAGGCAGCGACTTCGACGCCCTGGCCGACCAGCCCTCGACGGGGCAGAGCGTCGGCAGCGAGGTCTCGCCCTACGGCCCGACGCTGGGCGTGCGCTACCCGCAGCTCGACGTCGATGCGGCCATGGCTGCGGCTCGCACGGCGATGCCGGCCTGGCGCGACGCCGGGGCGCTGACCCGGGCCGCTGTCTGCGTGGAGATCGTCGAGCAGATCAACGCCCGGTCGCACGAGATGGCGCATGCGGTGATGCACACCAGCGGCCAGCCGTTCGTGATGAGCTTCCAGGCCGGGGGGCCGCACGCGCAGGACCGCGCGCTGGAGGCCGTGGTCGCGGCGCTGGCCGAGCAGGAGCGGGTGCCGAGCAGCGTGCTGTGGGAGAAGCCGGCCAAGGGCGAGCCGATCCGGATGCGCAAGGACTACCGCATCGTGCCCCGGGGCGTGGCCCTGGTGATCGGCTGCAACACCTTCCCGACCTGGAACTCCTACCCAGGGCTGTTCGCCTCGCTGGCCACCGGCAACCCGGTGATCGTCAAGCCGCACCCCCGGGCGGTGCTGCCGTTGGCGCTGACCGTGGCGATCGCGCGCGATGCGCTGGCGCAGGCCGGTTTCGACCGGGCGCTGGTGCAGCTGGCGCCCGAGGGCGATGTCGCGCAGGGCAGCGACGGCCTGGCCAAGACCCTCTCGATGCGCCCCGAGGTCGCGCTCATCGACTACACGGGTGGCCCCGGCTTCGGGCAGTGGCTGGAGCGGGAGGCGACGCCGGCGGGCAAGCTCGTGTATGCCGAGATGGCTGGGCTCAACACGATCGTGATCGACTCCACGGACGACCTGAGGGGGATGCTGGGCAACCTGGCGTTCTCGTTCTCGCTCTACTCCGGGCAGATGTGCACCGCGCCGCAGAATCTCTACCTGCCGGCCGAAGGCATCAGCACCGACCAGGGCGAGCTGAGCTTCGAGGAGGCCGCCGAGCAGATCGCCGGGGCCATCGCGAAGTTCACCGCCGACGACGCCAAGGCCGTCGAGATCCTCGGCGCCACGGTCAACGACGACGTGCGCGGTCGGGCCACCGACGTGCCGGCCCTGGCGCAGCGGCTCGGAGGTGAGGTGGTGCTGGACTCCCGGGCCGTCGAGCACGCCACCTACCCCGACGCGGTCGTGCGCACCCCCGCCCTGGTCGCGGTCGACGCCGGCAACGAGACGGCATACACCAACGAGTGCTTCGGGCCGGTCGCGTTCCTGATCCGCACCGCCTCGACCGATGAGTCCCTGGAGACGTTCCGTCGCACGGTCCGCGAGCACGGCGGGATGACGGCGGCGGTCTACTCCACCGACGAGCAGGTGCTGGAGGCGACGCGGGAAGCGGCAGCCGACGCCGGGGTCGCGCTCTCGGAGAACCTCACCGGCCAGATCTTCGTCAACCAGACCGCGGCGTTCAGCGATTATCACGGCACCGGCGCCAACCCCGCGGCCACCGCCGCCTACACCGACGCGGCCTTCGTCTCCGGACGGTTCCGGGTGATCACCAGCCGTCGGCACGTCTGAACGGCTGTGACAGGCTGAGCAGCGTGGCGCCCTGGCAGATCAACGAGACAGTCCCCGGCGTCGGTCTGCTGACCTGGGACGACAGCGACCCGTGGTGGCTCGACGGCCAGGCTGCCGCAGCGCTCGGCGAGGCGGTGTTACAGGCCCTCGACGACGGCCTGCACCGGGTCGAGGCCGAGGTCGACGTCGAGCAGGTGCCGCTGCGCCGCACCTTGCAGCGGGCGGGCCTGCGCCCCGAGGGCGTGGCGCGCGGGCGGCTCACCACACCGGACGGCATACCCCGAGACGTCACGAGGCTGGCCCGACTGGCCGGTGACGCGGCGCTGGGCACCCGGGAGGCGTTCCTGGCCATGCTCAACGCGACGCTGCCGGTCAAGCGGGTCATCGCGCAGGGGCTGATCGGGGACGGCGAGGGGCGGTTCCTGATGTGCGAGCTGCTCTACAAGCAGGAGTGGGACCTGCCCGGTGGGGTCGTCGACCCGCGGGAGTCCCCGGCGCAGGCCGTCGTGCGGGAGGTCCGCGAGGAGCTCGGCGCCACGGTCGAGGCCGGTGACCTGTTGGCGCTCGATTGGCTGCCGCCCTACCGGCAGTGGGAGGACGCGCTGCTGTGCGTGTTCGACCTCGGCGAGCACCCGGCACTCGTGGACGAGGCGGTGCTGGAAACCACCGAGATCCGGGCCGTGCACTGGTGCGACCTGGAGGCCGCACGCGCGCACGCCGCCCCGTATGTCGTGCGCCTGCTGGAGCAGGTCCGCGCAGGCGAGCACACGGCATACCTGGAGGACGGGACTCTGCCCGCGTAGACCGGTGACCAGGGGCGGTGCGGTCCCTACACTGACAGGACAGGGCCTGCGCAGTCGGGTCCGAGCGAGCCCGAGCAGCCGCGAGCAACCCCAGCAACAAGGTGGTCCCGATGAGCACCATGCGCAGCTCAACCCCACAGGTGGTCGAGACGATCCTGCCCGGCGTGGGGATCAAGTACGAGCTGACGACCCGGGCCGGGATCCCGCTGAGCCTGATCGTGGAGCGCGAGGGCGGCTCGGTGCTGGTCGCCTACGACTCGCGTGACCCGGACCGGGCCTCGCTGACCGTGCCGCTGGACGACGACGAGACCGAGGCCCTGGCCGGCCTGCTCAACGGCGCGTCCATGGTGCACCGGATCGGGGAGGCGGCCGAGCTGCCGGGCGTGACCACGGCCCGGGTGCGGATCGACGAGGGCGCGGCGTTCGACGGTCTCCCGCTCGGAGAGATCAAGGCCCGCACGCTGACCGGCTGCTCCATCGTGGCCATCGTGCGTGGGGTCGACGTCATCACCTCGCCGGGGCCTGAGGAGGTCCTGCACGGTCGCGACCTGCTGGTCGTGGTGGGCACCGGGACGGGTCTGTACCAGCTGCGCGAGATTCTCTGGCACGGTCCCTGACGAGGTACCGCCGTGGACCACCTGGCAGTGCTGTTCCTGGAGCTCGGCGGGCTCTTCGCCGGGTTGGCCGCCCTGGGGCTGCTGGCCAGGCGGATCGGCATCTCCGCGATCCCGTTCTATCTGCTGGCGGGTCTGGCCTTCGGTGACGGCGGGCTGCTGCCGCTGCGGGCCGCGGAGCCCTTCGTCGAGGTCGCCGCCGAGATCGGGGTCATCCTGCTGCTGCTCACGCTTGGCCTGGAGTTCACGGCGTCGGAGCTGATGGCCAGCCTGCACCGGCACCGGCTGTCCGGGGTGGTCGCCCTGGTGCTCAACGTGACTCCTGGACTGGTGGCCGGGGTGCTGCTGGGACTCCCGCTCGGCGGGGTGCTGGCGCTCGGTGGGGTCACCTGGATCAGCTCGTCGGGCATCGTCGCCAAGGTGCTGGGCGACCTGGGCCGGTTGGGCAACCGGGAGACGCCCGCAGTGCTGTCCCTGCTGGTGCTGGAAGACCTGGCGATGGCGATCTACCTGCCTGTGCTGGTGGTGCTGCTCTCCGGCGGCGGACCGCTGCAGGCGGCGGGCGGGGTGACCCTGGCGCTCGGTGCGGTGTGGTTCATCCTGTTCGTCGCCCACCGCGGGGGTGATCGGCTGGAGCGTCTGCTGGACCATCCCGACGACGAGCAGGTGCTGCTGCGGATGCTCGGGCTGACCTTGCTGGTGGCCGGGGTGGCCCAGGGGGTGGGGATCTCTGCTGCCGTGGGGGCGTTCCTGGTCGGCATCGCGGTGCCCCACGCCCTCGCCGACCGGGCGCGGGAGCTGCTGAGCCCGCTGCGCGATCTCTTCGCTTCGGTCTTCTTCGTGGCCTTCGGGCTGGCCACGGCCCCGATGGAGATGCTGCCCCTGCTCGGACCGGCAGTCCTGCTCGCGATGGTGGGGGTGCTGACGAAGTTGGCGACCGGCTGGTATGCCGCGGCGCGCGACGGCGTCGGCCGTCCCGGTCGGCTGCGGGCGGGCGCGGTGCTGGTGTCCCGGGGTGAGTTCTCCATCGTCATCGCCGGCCTGGCGGTCTCGGCGGGAGTCGCCCAGGTCGGACCGCTGGCCACGGCATACGTGATGGTGCTGGCGGTGATCGGACCGGTGCTGGCTCGGATCGCCGACCCGATCGGCGCCCGCCTGCGGCACCATCCCTGACGTGCCAGGGCGGTGACCTGCAGGAGGCTGCTCAGCCGTCGCGCCCGAGCAGCGCGGACAGCTCGTCGGCGGCGTCCGTGACCTGCCGGCCGAGCCCGGCCAGCCGACCCTGCGCGGTGTAGCGGAACCGGGGCGCCGAGACGTTGACGGCCGCACAGACGCTCCCGTGCAGGTCTCGGACCGGCGCCGCTGCCGCGGCCAGCTCGGGCTCGAACTCACCCGCCACGGCGGCATAGCCGCGGGCACGGCTTGCCGCCACCCGTCGATGCAGGCTCGCCACGTCGGTCGGGCTGCCCGACCCTCGGGGCGCGAACGGCTCGTCGACGAACAGGGCCTCCAGGTCGGCCTTGCTGTGGTCGAAGAGCAGCGCTCGCCCGGACGACGTGCAGTAGGCCGGCACCGTGCGTCCGACCCAGCCGATGGCCTGCACGGCCCGCGGCGGGGCCAGGGAGGACACGGTCAGCACCTCGGCGCCGTGGAGCACGGTGAGACTGGCGCGCTCACCGACGCGCTCCGCGAGGGAGGTCAGCACGGGGGCCGCCAACGCCAGTAGGCGCTGGTCACCGGCCCGGGCGGCGAGGGCGAACAGCTGCCATCCCAGCCGGTACAGGCGCGTCTGCGGGTCGCGCTCGACCAACCCCCGTTCGGTCAGCGTCGCCAGCAGGCGCGAGACCTGGCCCTTGTCGCCGCCCGTGATCTCGGCGAGGCGCACCACCCCGAGTCCTGGACCCTCCGTCGACTCCCGGGACCCGAGGGCGAGCAGGGCAGCGGCCGC
>NZ_JBPCKQ010000172.1:0-24405 GCF_051004135.1 Ornithinimicrobium sp. | reverse complement strand
CATGACCGAGCGCAATGGCATCTACATCATCGACCTGCAGCAGTCGCTGACCTACCTCAACGAGGCCTACGACTTCGTCAAGCAGACCGTGGCCCACGGCGGCACGATCCTGTTCGTCGGCACCAAGAAGCAGGCCCAGGAGTCCATCGCCGAGCAGGCGACCCGGGTCGGTATGCCGTATGTCAACCACCGTTGGCTCGGTGGCATGCTCACCAACTTCGGCACCGTGTCCAAGCGGCTCACCCGGCTCAAGGAGCTGGAGGAGGTCGACTTCGACGACGTGGCCGCCTCCGGGCGCACCAAGAAGGAGCTGCTGATGATGCGCCGCGAGCACGTTAAGCTCGAGCGCACCCTGGGCGGCATCCGCGACATGACCCGTGTGCCGTCGGCCGTGTGGGTCGTCGACACCAAGAAGGAGCACCTGGCCGTCACCGAGGCACGCAAGCTCGGCGTCCCGGTCATCGCGATCCTGGACACCAACTGCGACCCCGACGAGGTCGACTACAAGGTGCCCGGCAACGACGACGCGATCCGCTCGGTCACCCTGCTGACCCGGGTCGTCGCCGACGCGGTCGCCGACGGGCTGATCTCCCGCTCCGGTGGTGGTGGCACCGCCGAGGGCGAGGAGGCCGCCGAGCCGATGGCCGAGTGGGAGCGTGAGCTGCTCGGGGGCAGCGACGACACCGCGTCGAGCGCGCCTGCGGCAGCTGAGCAGACGGAGCCGAGCGAGGTCGCGGCGGCCGAGCAGACCGAGCCCACCGAGGCGCCGACCGAGACCGAGGTGGCCGAGGAGACCGCGGCGGTCGAGCAGCCGACTAGCGAGGTGCCCGTCGCCGAGGCGAGCCCCGAGGTCGTGCCCGGCGAGGAGGCCGCGCCGGCCGCGGAGTCCACCGAGGAGGCGGCGCCGGCCACCCAGGCCTGAGCGTCCGGGACACATCGTCCGCGCGGTACATCTGAACCGCGCGATACCACTGCGTAGCGAAGGAGCACATCTTTTCCATGGCGAACTACACCGCCGCAGACATCAAGGCGCTGCGTGAGCAGACCGGCGCCGGCATGATGGACGTCAAGAAGGCCCTCGACGAGGCCGACGGCGACACCGCCAAGGCCACCGACATCCTGCGGGTCAAGGGGCTCAAGGGTGTCACCAGGCGCGAGGGCCGCTCGGCCAGTAACGGGCTGGTCCGGGTCAGCGTCGAGGACGGCGTCGGCACCCTGGTCGAGGTCAACTGCGAGACCGACTTCGTGGCCAAGGGCACGAGGTTCGGCGAGCTGGCCGACCGGGTCCTGGCCCAGGCCGTCGCCACCGGCGCCACCGACGCCGAGGGCCTGCTGACATCTCAGATGGACGACAAGACCGTCCAGGAGGTGCTGGACGAGGCCAACGCCACGATCGGGGAGAAGATCGAGGTGCGCCGGGTGGCCCGGGTCGAGGCGGGCGACGGCGGCAACGTCGTGTCCTACCTGCACAAGACCAGCCCTGACCTGCCCGCTCAGATCGGTGTGGTCGTGGCGACCGCCGGTGGCGACGACCAGCTGGCCCGGGACATCGCGATGCACGTCGCCGCGTTCAGCCCCAAGGTGCTGTCCCGCGACGACATCGACGCGCAGACCGTCGAGCAGGAGCGTCGCATCGCCGAGGAGACGGCCCGCGAGGAGGGCAAGCCCGAGCAGGCGCTGCCCCGCATCATCGAGGGCCGGGTCAACGGGTTCTTCAAGGAGAACGTGCTGCTGGACCAGGCGTTCGCCAAGGACGCCAAGAAGTCTGTGGCCCAGGTCGCCCAGGAGGGCGGCGTCGAGATCACGTCGTTCGTGCGCTTCAAGGTCGGCGTCTGAGCGCCGCACCGTGAACGCCTCGAGGGGCCCCGATCCAGCTCTGGATCGGGGCCCCTTGAGATTCGCCGCTCCTTCTGTCGTTCTGCTACTCGGCGTCGAGTCCGATGTCGAGGGTCGGTGCGCTGTGGGTGATCCAGCCCGCGGAGATCAGGTCCACCCCGGCCTCGGCCAGGGCGGGCGCGGTCGCTGCCGTCACCCGGCCGGAGGCCTCCACGGTCATCGCGCCCCCTACCCGGCGCACCGCCTCGGCCGTGGTCGCGGGACCCATGTTGTCCAGCAGCACGGCGTCGACGGGGGAGGCCAGCAGCTCGTGGAGCTGTTCCAGGCTGTCCACCTCCACCTCGATCGCGACCAGATGCCCAGCGGTCTCGCGCGCCCGACGCACGGCCTCGGTCACGCTGCCGGCGACCGCGATGTGGTTGTCCTTGATCAGCACGGCGTCGTCCAGGCCCCACCGGTGGTTGACCCCACCGCCGCAGCGCACGGCATACTTCTCCAGCCCGCGCAGCCCCGGGGTGGTCTTACGGGTGCAGCACACGCGAGCCGAGGTGTGGGCGATGGCATCGGCGATGCCGGCCGTCGCGGTGGCGATGCCGCTGAGGTGCCCCAGCAGGTTGAGCGCTACCCGCTCGCCCGACAGCAGCGCCCGGGTCGGTCCGCTCACCTGCGCGATCCGCTCTCCCGGGTGCAGCCGGTCGCCGTCCTGCCGGTATGCCGTGAAGCCCACCCCGGGGTCAAGCAGGACGAAGACCAGCCGCGCAGCGTCCACGCCGGCCAGCACCCCTTCCTCGCGGGCAGCGAGCACGAAGGTATCGGCGTGCTCGGCGGGAACCACGGCGGCCGTCGTGATGTCGCCGGCCCGACCGAGGTCCTCACGCAGCGCCTCCCGCACCACGGGCTCGATGAGCATCGAGGGCAGGGGGGTGGGCGCCGCCCTCACGCGCTGGCCCGCACCGTGGCGACCTGGATATGCTCCTCGACCGCCGTCGGCGTGACCACGCAGACCGAGCTCGCGCGGTCCAGTCGGGCATAGGTATGCCGTGACACGTCTGCATGCGCCGGGGTGTCGTCGGAGGTGACCTGCTCGAGGGACCAGCGATGACCGCCGAGACTCTCGGGCCGAGCCAGGGCGGACGCGCACACCAGGAGGGCGGTCAGTCGCGCGTCGTCCAACGCGTCCGCGCCGACCTCGACGGCGACCCGCTGCCATTGGTCGACGAGCGCGCCCAGCGGCGCCGGGTCCCGCACGATGCCGAGCGTCGCGTCCAGGTGACGACGGACGTCAGCCAGCATCCCTTCATCCGTCGTCGGCCACCCCCCACCGATCTGGTGGGTCGCCGCCGGGTCGCTCACGGAGGGGTACGCCAGAGTCATCGTGGGGGCCGAGGGCACGCGGCCCAGGTCGGCGGCCACCTCACGGCCGCACACCACGGCTTCGAGCAGCGAGTTGCTGGCCAGCCGGTTGGCGCCATGCAGGCCGGTGCTGGCCACCTCACCGCACGCCCACAGGCCGGGGACGCTGCTGCCTCCGCGCTCGTCGACCAGCACGCCGCCGCAGTGGTAGTGCGCCGCAGGCCGGACCGGCAACAGGTCGCTCGCAGGATCGATCCCGGCGTCCGCGCAGGCCCCGGCGATGCCGGGGAAGTGCCGGGCGAAGTCGGCGCCGAGCGCGCCGCGGGCGTCGAGGAACGCCTGCTTGCCCTGCCCGGAGTGCTGCCACAGCGCCCGAGCGACGACGTCGCGGGCAGCCAGCGGATCGGACACCAGGGGCGCGCCGCCCGCATCGACCAGCAATGCTCCCTCGCCGCGCACCGCCTCGCTGACCAGCGGCATCGGGTCGCGGCCGACGTCCAGGACGGTGGGGTGGAACTGCACCATCTCCAGGTCGCGCAGCACCGCACCGGCTCGGGCGGCCAGCGCCAGCCCCTGCCCCTGCGCCCCCAACGGGTTGGTGGTGTGCGCCCACAACCCCCCGATGCCTCCGGTGGCGAGGACCACCTGCGATGTGGCCAGCGCGCGAGACTGCGTGCCGTCCTCGACGACCACGCCGCTGATCCGCCCCTCCTGGGTCAGCAGTTGGCGAGCCCGCACCCCCTCCAGCACCGTGATCGAGGGGGTGTTGTGCACCGCAGCCACCACGGCGCGCAGGATCTCGGCGCCGCTGCCGTCGCCGCCGGCGTGCACGATGCGGTGCCGGTCGTGCGCACCCTCCAGGCCCAGGGCGTAGCCGTGGCCGCCCCGATCGAACCGTGCGCCGAGACGCTCCAGCCACGCCACTGCACCGGGAGCCGCCGCGGTGATCCGCTGGACCACCTCGGGCTCGCACAGCCCGCCACCCGCCCGGATCGTGTCGGCGGCATGCCGGCCGGGGGAGTCGTCCGCCCCGAGTGCGGCCGCGATGCCGCCCTGCGCCCAGCCGCTGGCGCACGCGTCGCCCAACGCACCGGCGCTCAGCACGACACAGGGGCGAGGCGCCAGGCTCAGCGCCACGGTCAGACCGGCCAGCCCGGCGCCGACGATGACCGGCCGCGCGACGGTGGTGACCTTCCCCTGCGGCGCGACGGTCGTCATACCGCCAGCATCCGCTGCACGGCCGCACGCGCCCCGTCGGCCACGTCGTCCGCGATGGTGACCTCGTGCGTCATCGTCTCCAGCGCGGTGCGGATGCGGCCCAGGGTGATCCGCTTCATGTGCGGGCACAGGTTGCACGGGCGCACGAAGTCGATCTCGGGGTGCCGCGCAGCGATGTTGTCGCTCATCGAGCACTCGGTGATCAACGCCACCTGCCGGGGCGCCTGCGTGGTCACGTAGTCCAGCATCTGTGCGGTCGAGCCGGACAGGTCCGCCACATCGACCACGTCCGGCGGACACTCGGGGTGGGCCAGTACCACCACTTCGGGGTGGTCGAGGCGGATCTGGCGGATGTCGGCGGGGGTGAACTGCTCGTGCACCTCGCAGTGCCCCGCCCAGGTGATCACCTCCACCCCGGTCTGCCGGGCGATGTTCTGCGCGAGGTACTCATCCGGGATCATGATCACCCGGTCCACGCCGAGTGACTCGATGACCTTGACCGCGTTGCCGGAGGTGCAGCAGATGTCACTCTCGGCCTTGACGGCGGCGGAGGTGTTGACGTAGGTCACGACCGGCACGCCGGGGTATGTCGTGCGCAGGCCGCGCACGTCGGCGGCGGTGATCGACTCGGCCAGGGAGCAGCCGGCCCGCAGGTCGGGGATCAGCACGGTGCGGTCGGGGTTGAGCAGCTTGGCGGTCTCGGCCATGAAGTGCACGCCGGCCATCACGATGACGTCGGCGTCGACGGCCTGGGCCTCCCGGGCCAGGGCCAGGGAGTCGCCCACGACATCGGCGACGCAGTGGAAGATCTCGGGGGTCTGGTAGTTGTGCGCGAGCACGACCGCGTTGCGCGTCCGCTTCAGCGCCTCGATGGCCTGGATGTCGTCGTTGAGGCTGGGCCACTCGACCGGCGGGATCACATGCCGGACCCGGTCGTAGAGGGTGTCGGAGGAGATCAGGACCTCGGTCATGGGGACTCCCGGGGTGTCGGTGCCGGCCCGGTGCCGACGACGCCTGCACCTTAATGCTTATTGTGAGCATAAGTCCAATCGCTCGTTGCGCCTATCGGGGCGAGATGCCTCATCCTCCGGAGCGCAGCTCCGGCCGGTGCTCGGCGACCCGCTGGGCCGGCTGGCTCTTCAAGGGGTCGGCTCCGTAGCCGCCGGCGCAGGCAAGCGTCCGGAAACGGATCTGGTCGGCGCTCAGCCCCACGGCGGCGAGCGTGACCACGCTCGTCCCGACCCGGGCGTGGCCGACCAGCACGCCGTGCACCGTCGACACCGCACCGGTGCACACGAGGCCGTCGGCGAGCACGATGCTGGGGTGCCAGTCGGCCGTGGTCCGCGCCCGCTCGATGGCCTGCTCGACCTGATCGGCCGAGACGGCCGTCGGCAACGGGAGCCGGTTGCGGCGCAGCCCCTGGACCACGGCCTCCTCTCGCCGCTGCGACTTGTGCGGGAGTCGGGCCAACGAAGACGTCGCCACGACGACCGCACACCCCTCGCCGTCGGCCCACCCCAAGGTCACCTGCGTCGACGGCCCGCCGGCTGGACCTTCCCAGGAGGCGAGCCAGCGGAGGCCAGGCTGGTGGGCGGGCTGCAGTTGCGCAGCGTCGAACTCGATCAACCCGAAGGTGGAAGGACGGTACATACGTGTGGTTTCCCCCTGCTAGTCGTCGACGCCAATGCTCACTCTTGACTTCATTTGCCAAAGACATAACCTAACAGGATCAAATCGAAAGTAAAACGGGCGCTTAAAACCAGCAGATCAGCAGCGTGTCGTTCCTCTTCCGTGAGACTCAGCGAGTCGCCAGCAGGATCAGCCGGTGCGGGCCACCGGCAGCTTGGTCCCCGCGACCAACCGCTCGTCGAGGACCTCCCGGCGGAAGCGGAACAGCTGGGCCGGGCGGCCACCGGTCTCCACCTCGGTCGCACCGGTCTTCTCCACCAGGTCCTGCTGGAGCACCAGACGGCGGAAGTTCTGCTTGTGCACCGGCTGACCGGCCAGCGCCTCCACCACGTCCTGCAGCTGACCGAGAGTGAAGTCCTGCGGCATCAGCTCGAAGACGACGGGGCGGTACTGGATCATGCTGCGCAGCCGGGCCAGTCCGGTGGCCAGGATCCGCCGATGGTCCCGGGCCATCGGCATACCGGGTGCCGACGGGCCCCCTGGTCGGTGGTGGGCGGACTCCGGCACCAGCGCCGCCTCATACAACAGCTCGTAGCGCTGCAGGACCAGCTCGGGGCGCCACGGCCTGCCGTCCCATCCGAAGGTCACGATCGTCCGCAGCGTCCGCCGCTCCCGCTCGGCTGCGCCGGCGCCGCAGCCGGCCCACTCCCGCAGCGGCTGCTGGAGGCTCGCGGCGAGGGTGGCGCCGTCGGCGCGGCGGTCCTCCCACGGGAAGTAGGAGTACCAGCCGGCGAAGGCGGGGTCGTCCTGCTGCGCCCCGGTCAGGCCGAGGTAGGACACGGAGATCACCCGAGCGTCGCCGTCGTCGTGCGGGGCGTCGGCGAAGGTGTAGAGCTGCTCGACATACCCCAGCCGATGGCCGGTCTGCCGCTCCACCCAGGCGCGCAGCCCGGCCTGCATCGAGTGGGTGCCGGTCTGCAACGGCCCCCACGGCAGGCGCGTGCCGTCGTCGGCGGTCAGCACGACCGGCCCGCCCCGGGCCACCGCGACGGTGACCGCGACCAGCTCGGTGCCGACCCGTTGCTCGCTCACGGACATATCATGCCGGAGCCCTCGCGGCGCTGAGGTGTCCCGCCGCATGTGGCAGGATCGGGCCACCGCGCACGACCGACCGCCGGGAGGCCCTCGATGACCAATACCCAGGAGGAGATCACCGATCAACCGGTGCCCCTGTCCACGCTGCACGGTGTGCACCGGGTCGACGACGCCGAACCCACCGACCACCGGCAGCCCGGCGGGCGGGGTGAACAGGATATGCCGATGCGCCGGGTGCTGCTGAAGCTGTCCGGGGAGGCATTCGGTGGGGGCGCCATCGGGGTGGACCCCGACGTAGTGCGCGGGATCGCCCGGCAGATCGCGGAGGTGGCCGGTGAAGGGGTCGAGATCGCCGTGGTTGTCGGGGGCGGCAACTTCTTCCGAGGGGCACAGCTGCAGCAGCGCGGGATGGAACGCGCCCGGGCCGACTACATGGGCATGCTCGGCACGGTGATGAACTGTCTGGCTCTGCAGGACTTCCTGGAGCACGAGGGTGTCTCCACGCGCGTGCAGACGGCGATCACGATGGGTCAGGTGGCCGAGCCCTACATTCCTCGCCGGGCCATCCGGCACCTGGAGAAGAAGCGGGTGGTGATCTTCGGGGCCGGGGCCGGAATGCCCTACTTCTCCACCGACACCGTCTCGGCTCAGCGGGCGTTGGAGATCAAGTGCGACGCCGTGCTGATGAGCAAGCACGGGGTGGACGGGGTCTACACCTCCGACCCCCGGGTGGACGCGGACGCCGTCAAGCTGGACCGGCTCAGCTTCGAGGACGCGCTGACCCAGAACCTCAAGGTGGTCGACGCTGCGGCGTTCAGCTTGTGCATGGACAACGGGCTGCCGATGCTGGTCTTCGGGATGGACGGCGAGGGAAGCATCGCCTCGGCCATCCGAGGTGAGAAGATCGGCACACTGGTCACCGCCGACTGACCAGGCACCCGAGACAGGCCCCGGGCACGGCCTACCGGCCCCGCCACTGCATACCAGAAGGACGAGGAGCGACGACGATGTCCGAGACCACCGAGATGGCCCTGCTGGAGGCCGAGGAGAAGATGGACAAGGCGCTGGAGGTCGCCCGCGACGATATGGCCACCATCCGCACCGGCCGGGCCCACCCCAGCATGTTCAGCAAGCTGGAGGTCGACTACTACGGTGCGCCCACCCCGCTGCAGCAGCTCGCCTCCTTCCAGGTGCCCGACGCGCGCACCGTGCTCATCCAGCCCTACGACAAGGGCTCGATGACCTCGATCGAGAAGACCCTGCGGGAGTCCGACATGGGGGTCAACCCCAGCAACGACGGCCACCAGATCCGGATCGTGATGCCGCAGCTGACCGAGGAACGCCGCCGTGACTACATCAAGCTGGCGCGCACCAAGGGCGAGGACGCCAAGATCTCGGTGCGCAACGTGCGCCGGCACGCCAAGGACCAGATCGACAAGGCGGTCAAAGACGGTGACATCGGCGAGGACGAGGGCACCCGGGCCGAAAAGGAGCTCGAGGCGCTGACCAAGCGACATGCCGACGCCATCGACGAGGTGCTCAAGCACAAGGAGGCCGAGCTCCTGGAGGTGTGAGCCTCACCGGACGGATGTCATGACCGAGACCACATCACGACGCGCCTACCTGGCCAGCCTGCGGGCCGGTGCGGGCGACGGGGCGGCACCGGTGCCGTCGCGCGCCGGTCGCAACCTGCCCGTGGCCATCGCGGTCGGGGTGGGGCTCGTGGCCCTCTTCATGGGCACCGTGCTGCTCGCCAAGCCCGTCTTCCTCGTGATCGTGGTCGTGGTCGTGGGGATCGCCACCTGGGAGCTGATCGACTCTCTCGGCACCGGTCGGATGGACATCCCCCTGGTGCCCACCATGGTGCCCGCGCTGCTGCTGGTGCCGGCCGCCTACCTCGGCGGTGCCGAGGCGCTGGCCGTGACCTTCGTGCTCGGCGCTGTGGCCATCCTGGTGTGGCGCTCGGTACGGGGAACGGAGTTTGCCCTCCGGGACATCGCCGGTGGGGTCTTCGTACTGAGCTACGCGCCACTGCTGGCCGGGGTCAGCGCGCTGATGCTCGCCGAGCCCGACGGGGCGGAGCGGATGCTGACGTTCATCCTGGTCACCATCTTCAGCGACATCGGGGGATATGCCTTCGGCGTGCTCTGGGGGCGGCACCCGATGGCGCCGTCGCTGAGTCCCAAGAAGTCCTGGGAGGGCTTCGCCGGGTCGGTGCTCAGCTGCGCAGCGATGGGGATGGGCACCGTCATGGTGCTGCTGAGCGGACCGTGGTGGGCGGGGTTGGTGCTCGGTGTGGCGGTGGCGTGCTTCGCCACGGTCGGCGACCTCGCCGAGTCGACCCTCAAGCGCGACCTCGGCATCAAGGACATGGGCTCGATCCTGCCCGGACACGGCGGGGTGATGGACCGGCTGGACTCGCTGATCATGTCGATCCCGGTGACCTGGGCGCTGCTGACGCTCTTCGTGCCGGCTTGAGCACACCGCATACCTGAGAGACTGGGGGGTGATGAGCACCGACCTGCCGACCCCGACCGCTGCCGCCCCCGCCCCGGGCGCGCTGACCTTCCGCGCGCCCCGCCGGGGCAAGGCGCCGCAGCACCTGGCCGACCTCGACGTCGCCGGCCGCCGCGCGTGGGTCACGCAGCTGGGACACCAGGGGTTCCGTGCCGACCAGATCTCCCGGCACTACTTCGAGCGACTGGTCGATGACCCGGAGCAGATGACCGACCTGCCCGCCGCCCTGCGCGGTGACCTCGTGCAGACGCTGCTCCCGCCGCTGCTGAACCCCGTGCGCACCCTGTCCGCCGACGAGGGGGCCACCCTCAAGCAGGTGCACCGGCTGCACGACGGCGCCATGGTCGAGTCGGTGCTGATGCGCTACCCCGGCCGGGTCACGATGTGCATCTCCAGTCAGGCCGGGTGCGGGATGAACTGCCCGTTCTGCGCCACCGGACAGGCCGGGCTGACCCGCAACTTGTCCACGGCCGAGATCATCGAGCAGGTCGTGGCCGCTGCCCGGGCGATGCGGCACGGCGACCTGACCGGCCAGGACGCGCAGATCAGCACTGAGCAGGCGCTGCGGATCAGCAACGTGGTGTTCATGGGCATGGGGGAGGCGTTGGCCAACTACAAGGCCGCGGTCGGGGCGATCCGGCGGCTGGTGGAGCCCGCCCCTGCCGGACTGGGTATGTCGGCGCGCGGGGTGACCATGTCGACCGTCGGGTTGGTCCCGTCGATCGACAAGCTGGCCGCTGAGGGCATCCCGGTCACCCTTGCCCTGTCCCTGCACGCCCCCGACGACGAGCTGCGCGATGAGCTGGTGCCGATCAACACCCGGTGGAAGGTCGATGAGGCCCTCGACGCCGCCTACCGCTACTTCGAGGTGACCGGACGTCGGGTCAGCATCGAGTACGCCCTGATCAAGGACATCAACGACCACGCCTGGCGGGCCGACCTGCTGGGCGACAAGCTGGCCGCGCGAGGCAAGGGCTGGGTGCACGTCAACCCCATCCCGCTCAACCCGACCCCGGGCTCGAAGTGGACGGCTTCCCGGCCCGGGGTGGAGCAACAGTTCGTCGAGCGGCTGCGGGCGCACGGCATACCGACGACGGTGCGCGACACCCGGGGCTCAGAGATCGACGGGGCCTGCGGGCAGCTCGCCGCCACCGTCTGAGCGGCTCCGCGCGCCTGGCACGACACACCTCGCTCGGGCTCCGAGCTGGTTCTCAGTCCAGCAGGCGTTCGTCGAACGGGGCGGCCGACAGGATCTGCGGCCCGTCGTCGCCGATCACGGCGCGCTCCTCGAGCTTGACCCCTTCGGCCCCACTGGGTGCCCCGACATACGACTCGATGTTCATCACCATGCCCGTCACGAGCTCACCGTGCTGTGGGCCGTCGAAGAGCACGCCCGGGAACTCATCCCCCATGCCGGTGCCATCCGCGTTGAACGAGTAGCGCAGCGGGTGGAACTCGGCCGGTAGGCGCAGGCTGAGGCTGCGGGCCAGATCCTCCGGCGAGGCAGCAAGCGCGTTGCGGTCTCCATTCATTTGCGCATGCGAATATTGTCCTTTTGCATACGCAACCGTAGTGGGTTTGTCAGAATGTCGGCGTGACCGGCATCGGCATCGCCCACAACCAGCGCGAGCAGCCGCTAGCGGGTCAAGATCGCCAACCCCGTGGTGGCCCACCGGCTGGAGCAGCTGCTGGATCTTGCCCAGCAAGCGGCCGCTGGTACAAGCGACGACGTCGAGACCCGGCTGGCGGACATCGAGGTGATGAAGTCGACCGTCTCCTCCCGGCTGAGCAGTGCGACACACCGGGCACCGGCCCGAGAGGGCGCGGTCGAGATGCTGCGCGGACTGGCATCCTCAGCGGAGCTGAGGCAGGCTGCGGATGCTGCGCCGCACTCTGCGCTCGCCGCCCTCCTACGCGAGGCAGCGCGTGGGGGGCAGGCGTGAGCGCGATCATCGCCGGTCGAGTGCGGCTGATCGCGCCGATCGGCGAGGGGTCCATGGGTACGATGTGGCGGGCGAGCGACCTGCGCTCGGGGGATGGGGGAGACCGTGGAGGCCAAGGTGATGCGGCAGTCCGACGCCGCCGGCCTGGTCCACTGCGACGTCAAACCGGCCAACCTGCTGCTCCGGAGTGTGGGGGCGGCGCCCATCCGGACCCCAGGTCGGACCTGTATGTCGTCGGTCAAGTCGGGTGGGAGATGCTGCTGCTGGCCGCGCTGCCGCGCAGGCTCACTTCGGTCGACCCGGCTCACCGACCGCAGAGCGCTCGCGAGGTTCTGGCCGCCCTGCATACCCCGGTCCTGGCCTGGCAGGAGTTGCGGTGATCGCGCTGCTCGTCCTGCTCTGGTCCCTCTGGCGGATCCTGGGATGAGCGGAGTGACCGACGGTGACCCCGTGCGTGCGGCCTATGACGTGCTTGCCCCGGACTATGCCGCCCAGTTCAGGTCCACGGAGCCCGACCCAGCCGATCGACCTGGCCATGATCGACCACTTCGTGGGGCAGCTCGGCGAGGCGCCGGACGTGCTGGACGCCGGCTGCGGGACTGGCCGGATGTCGCGCTACCTGACCGACCGGGGTTGCCAGGTCAGGGGGATCGACCTGTCAGCGGGCATGATCCGGATGGCCCGGCGGGATCACCCGGACATCCCGACCGACGTGGGCACGATCACCGAGCTCCCCTTCGAGGACGGGTCCTCGACGGGCTGTTCTACTGGTACTCGATCATCCACCTGCCCGACGCCGCCGTGCCGAAGGTGTTCGAGGAGGCACGGCGCGTGCTGCGGCCCGGTGGGCAACTGCTCGTTGTTGCCTTCCAGATCGGTGCGGGGGAGCGCGACGTCGCCGGGGGACTGCGCCGGCGGGGGTATGACGTGAGCATGAGCCGCTATCACCGGTCGCCGGACGACGTGGCCACTGCACTGCGTTCGGCTTGTTTCGACGAACGCGCGCGGCTTGTCCGCTCACCTGCCGGGGGTCATGAACGTGAGGGTCAGGCCGTGGTGGTGGCCCGACTGGAGACGAGGGCTTGAGTCACTCGAGTGGCTTGACGAGGATGAGCGTGGCGGCGTACCCCTCGTCCTGGTGGGACTCCCCGACGGTCTTTGCCTCGAACAGTCGCACGCCCTCTTGGCGCAGGTCCGTCTCGATGGCCTCGACCGACGACGACCCGACACCGCGTCCTCGGGCGTCAGGACCGACGGCGATGAGATGGAGCTCTGCCGAGAGCGGGGTGTGTCGTTGGACGAGGGCGACGCCGATGACGTGGCCGTCCTGCGTAGCCAGGTAGCTGGGTTTGTCGGCAGCGGCCTGAACGTAAGCCAACGTGCTCTTACCCGAGGCGATGGGACCGATGACGACGACGAGGCGGGGTCGCACCGGCTCCGTCGATCGGGGCTCGTCCCGGGTGCCGTTGGTTGATCCCATGAAGTGAGTCAATCTCGTGCGGACCGCTGCGAACAACTTCTAGAACAAGCACGAGGGCGCTCGTCAGCCCCTCGCTGGTACCGTAAGTCGTACAAGAGGAGGATGATCATCTCCGTGACCGCCAGCGAAGCTCGTCGCACCCTGTTTCCGCTCATCGAGCGCGTCAACGTCGACCGTTCGGCGGTCGAGATCACCTCCAAGCGCGGCAACGCGGTGCTGATGTCTGCCGAGGACTATGCCGCGTGGCAGGAGACCGCCTACCTTTTCCGGTCCCCGGCCAACGCTCGCCGGCTGTTGGACGCCTACGAGGAGCACCTGGTCGGCGCGGCCGAGCCGCGTGACCTCGACCGGGCGTGAGGCTGGGCTTCACCAGTCACGCCTGGCAGGACTACTGCGCATGGCAGCGGCTGGACCGTGCCACGCTCAAGCGGATCAACCGGCTAGTCGACGACTGCCTGCGTGATCCGTTCGATGGGATCGGCAAGCCCGAGCGTCTCAAGTACGGCATCCCAGACGCCTACTCCCGCCGGATCACCGAGGAACATCGACTCGTGTACCTGGTAGACGGTGACGACGTAGTTGTGCTCCAGTGCCGTTACCACTACGAAAAGTAGTCTCTGCGCCGCATGGACGCGGCGAGCTGCCCACAGCTGGTCCAAATCTCCTGGAAGATCACGTGCATAACAAGCAGATGGGCGCGTCCGGCAGAGTCTCGAAATATGCTGCGGCCTGTCGCCGAACACATCACAGGTCGCCGAGACGTCCAGCCAACGGACCGAGCGAGCTCTCGACGATGTCGAGGACCAGATCGCGATCGATCCGGAAGTCCTCGTGCACCGCTAGACGTGCTGCAAGCCGTCGCCACTGTCCGCGAAGGCCACGCCAACCGCTGCCACGCGGCTTTGTACGTGCAGGCGGCCGTAGCTGTTCTCCAGGTGCTTTGCGGACGGTCCCGGGAGAGATGCTGAGCTGGTTTGCGACCTGTTGGTTCGTCATACCCTTCTGGACCAAGCCCAGGATCTGGCGCTGCCGCTCGGTCAGCGGCGGCTCCACCGGAGGAACGACGGAGCGCAGAGTCCGCAGGAGCAGCGGCTGCAGGTGCGGCTGCAGCAACCGCACCAGGAAGGTGTCCAGGTCACCGAACGGCGGACCCTCACCGCGCCTGATCAACAGGCGCAGGTTTATGCCGGGCCCGCACGGCGAGGCCGCCAGGATTTCGTCGTACACGTCCGGAAAGACCTCCATGGTCATCGGGTTACGGGCCAATTCCCACTCGCTGTAGAACTGTCGATCGGAGATCACCATGGGCTTGTTCAGGCGGTCTGGGAGCGAGCACGAAGAGGACTCGTAATACTTCCAGAACGGATCGTCAGAGTCGTCCCCGACCTCGTAAAGACCCTCAGTGATGTACTCCTCACCGTCCGTCCACTGGAGGTGTCGGGACCGCCGGGCAGCGCCGTTCAGGTCGAGGAAGGTGGCGGAATCACCGCCTATCAGATTGCGGACCCGGTCCAGCACCGCGAAGGTCACGTCTACCGCCGAGCTGCCCGAGGCGTCGTTGGCGACGTCGACGATTTCCCGCAGCCGATCGAGGTCGAAACTGGTGATGGTGGTTCTGCTCATGGCGGCCTCCAGGCCTGGTGCAGCCATGCTACTCCCGGCTCACCGGCGGGGGCATACGCCGAACGTCGTATTCCGCGGGGGGGTGAATGCGAGAACGCTGAGTGCAGCGCAACCACCAGGGTGCGCAGCAGTGCACCTTAGATCGGAGCGGTCCCATGAACAAGACCTCGGCACTTCGCCCCTTGGTGGCGCTGGCCGCCAGCTCGCTTCTCCTCGGCACGGTGGTGCTGGCCGACTCCGCGGGCGAAGCCCGCCAGCAGACCGTTGCCGGCGCGGTGGGCACGGCCGTCTTCTGCGGGTCGCCGCTGCCCGACAACCCGAAAACCGGCATCAACCGCGGACCGCTGTTCCGGCACGCGGAGTGAGTGCTCGCGCCCCGGTGCCCGATGCCCGTCAGGGCGCCGGGCACCGACGCTGCCGTCTCTGATGTCGGGGACTGCTGGTTTGAGGTCACGGGTGGCGGATGGCTGGTGCAAGGTGCGGGAGCACGTCTGCCACGTCGTCGACCAGGTGGATCGAACCGGCCATGGCTCGATCTCGGGCCAGCGCCTGCAGCAGCGGCCAGACCGGCAGCTCCTCGCGCCAATGTGCCTCGTCGACCAGGACCACCGGGGGCAGCGGCCGGTCGACCTCGTAGTAGAGCCGGGTGGCCATCTGGAAGACCTCCTGCACCGTGCCGGCCGCGCCCGGCAGCACGACCAGACCGCCGCTGCTGTGCTCGAGCAGCAGATCCTCGCGCAGCGCGTTGGAGAAGAACTTCGCGATGCGGTCGCCGAAGACGTTGGGGGGCTCGTGACCGTAGTACCAGGTCGGGATGCCCACCGAGCGTTCGGTGCCGGTCGTCCGGGGCCGGTCGTGCCAGCGGGTCACCTCCAGGGCCAGCTGCACCCACGCGGTCAGGTCCTCGGCGAAGTCCGGCACCCGGGCCAGCCGCTCCAGAGCCGCCGAGAGCTCGGTGTCGCCGTCCGCCCACGCACCCAGCTGGGCTGCCTCCATGGCCCCGGGTCCGCCGCCGGTGAGCACGAGATGTCCCTGGTCGGCCAGGGCGTGCCCGAGCCGGGCCGCGCCGGCATACGCAGCGCTGCCCCGTGACCAGGCGTGACCGCCCATCACCCCGACCGGTGAGCGATCCAGGGTCAGTGCGGCCAGGGCGTCGCTCATCGCGTCGTCGTGGATGGCCCGCAGCAGAGTGACGTAGGCGTCGTGGCGCAGCTCGGCGTCCTCGGCCCAGGCGTAGGCCCGGGCGTCCGGCGTGTGCTCGTAGCCGTGCTCGACCAACCCCTCGTAGAGCTCGGCGGCCGTGTAGAGCGAGCCGCGGTAGGGGCGCACCGGCGCCGACGGGTCGGTGGGGAAGACGACCGCGCCGTGCTCGCGCAGGTGCTCGGCGAGGGAGGCCGGCACCGTCCCACCCAGGACCACCAGGCCGTGCAGGTCGGTGCGCAGCAGCATTGACTCGGCCAGGTCGCGCAGATCGAGATCCTGCAACCGAAGCCCGCCCAGTCGCACACCGGAGTCCAGGACGTCGCGCAACCGCGCTTCGGTCTCGATCTCGGGAGTGTCACCGGGTGGCAACGGGGGCCGGTGTGACCGGGGCTGCCGTGCGTGGCCCCAGGGCGCCTGCGGGTGCCGAGACGCATTTGTGGCGGACGACATACCCGCAGGGTAGTGCGGTGCTGGACGGTATGCCGGACCTGCGGGTCTGGCGTCAGGGCGCACCAACCAGCACGATGGAGGGATGAGTGACTACCGCGCAATGGTGCAGCGAGCGTTGGCCGACCCGGAGCACTTCTGGGGGGAGGCCGCACAGGGCATCAGTTGGATCAACGCTCCGCGCCGGGCGCTGGACGACGACGCGCCGCCGTTCTACCGGTGGTTCCCCGGTGGCCGGCTCAACATGTGCTTCAACGCGCTGGACCGGCACGTGGTGCACGGTCGGGCCGACCAGACCGCGTTGATCTACGACAGCCCGGTCACCGGCACGACCCGCTCCTACACGTATGCCGAGCTGCTCGACCTCGTCGCGCGCTTCGCCGGCGTGCTGCGCGACCTGGGGGTCGGCAAGGGCGACCGGGTGGTGATCTACCTGCCGATGGTCCCCGAGTCCGTGATCGCGATGCTCGCCTGCGCCCGCAGCGGAGCGGTCCACTCGGTCGTGTTCGGCGGGTTCGCGCCCGCTGAGCTGGCAGCGCGCATCGAGGACGCCGAGCCCGTCGTGGTCGTCTCGGCTTCCTGCGGCATCGAGCCCACGCGCGTCGTGCCCTACAAGCCGATGCTCGACCAAGCCCTGGCCCGGTCGGCCCACCAGCCGCGGCACTGCGTCATCCTGCAGCGCGAGCAGCACCCGTGCGAGCTGGAGGAGCGCGACCTGGAGTGGGCACAGCTCATGCGCCCCGGCGTGGTGCAGCCCGCGGAGTGTGTGCCGGTCGAGGCGACCGACCCGCTCTACGTTCTCTACACCTCCGGCACCACCGGTCGGCCCAAGGGGATCGTCCGGGACACCGGCGGGTATGCCGTGGCGCTGCGCTGGTCGATGGAGCACCTCTACGGCCTGGCGCCGGGGGAGACCTGGTTCTGTGGGTCCGACGTCGGCTGGGTGGTCGGACACTCCTACATCGTCTACGGCCCGCTGCTGACCGGCGCCACGACGGTGCTCTTCGAGGGCAAGCCGATCGGCACCCCCGACGCCTCGGCATACTGGCGGGTGCTGGCCCAGCACCAGGTGGTGGCCGCGTTCAGCGCTCCCACAGCCATCCGGGCGATCAAGAAGGCCGACCCGGACGCCGCCTTGCTGGCGGATCATGACACGAGCCTGCTCCGTGCCTTCTATCTTGCCGGCGAGCGCCTGGATCCGGACACCTGGGAGTGGCTGGGCGACACGCTCGGCGTGCCCATCGTCGACAACTGGTGGCAGACCGAAACCGGGTGGCCGATCGCGATCACCCCGACGGGGTTGGCGGACCTGCCGATCAAGCCCGGGTCACCCGGTCCGGCCACGGCGGGCTACGACGTGCGAGTCCTGGACGAGCGTGGCCAGGACGTGCCGGCCGGCACGGAGGGCGCGATCTGCATCCGGCTGCCGTTGCCGCCGGGCACCCTGCCGACTCTGTGGGGCGACGACCAGCGGTATGTCGACTCCTACCTGTCCGCCTACGAGGGCTACTACCTGTCCGGCGACGGCGGCTACGTGGACGAGGACGGTTACCTCTTCGTCATGGGGCGCACCGACGACGTGCTCAACGTCGCCGGGCACCGGCTCTCGACGGGCTCGTTGGAAGAGGCCCTGTCGGGTCACCCGGCGGTGGCCGAATGCGCGGTCATCGGGGTCGGCGATGACCTCAAGGGCCAGGTGCCGCGAGCGCTGGTCGTGCTGAAGTCCGGCGTCGACGTGCAAGAACACGGTGGTGTGCCGGGACTGCAGGCCGAGTTGGTGCGGCGGGTCCGGGACGAGGTGGGGGCGGTCGCGGCGCTGCGGCAGGTCGACGTCGTGGAGGCGCTGCCCAAGACCCGCTCGGGCAAGATCCTGCGCAAGACGATGCGACAGATCGCGGACGGTCAGGAGGCCATGGTGCCGAGCACCATCGAGGACCCGTCGGTGCTGGAGGCCCTCGGCCCGGTGCTGCGCGGGGCGGGAGAGCCCGGCTCCTGACCCGGTATGTCGTGGCCTGTGGACAACCGGCCACGCGAGTTCGCGATCCTGCCTAGGTTGATCTCGGGTGCCGCCGCCGTGGCGGCGCCGGACACGAGATGGCGGGGTGGTCAGGATGAGCGGCGCGCACACGATCCGCGTGCAGGCGAGCCGGGTGGAGTCCATGGCGGCACAGACCCGGCAGTCCGTGACCGAGCTGGCAGCGGCGGCCGACCGGGTGGGGTCGGCACTGCGGCAGGTGGCGGGCGCCGTGCCCGGCACCGGTCTGCAGTCGCGGGCCGAGGAGGCATCCGGTGCCTGGTCCAGCGGTCTGGCCGAGCTCGCCCGCGCTGGTGACTCGTTGGCGGTCGCCACCCGGGCCAGTGCCGAGGCCTATCGGCTCGTCGAGACGCGCGGCGTGCAGCGATTCACCGCAGAAGGCCTTCAGTGACCGCGCTGGTCCTGTCGCCGGGCGAGCTGCGACTGGCCGCGAGCGCTCTGGGGCGGGAGGCCGACGAGCTGCGCCGGCTGGCGGCGGTGGCACGCTGCACCGTGGCCGAGCCGGGCACCTGGACTGGGGTGGCGGCCGCCGCGCAGCGCAACGGCCAGCTGGCGTGGGCGCGGCTGCTCACGGAGTCGGTCGCCCCGCTGGACGACCTGGGCGACCTCCTCGCGAGGTTCGCAGCGGAGGTCGAGGAGGGCCAGCACCGCATCCGCCGCTGGATGGCGCGCAAGGACGAGGCGGTGCGCGAGCTGCTCGACGTGGAGCGGCTGCTGCGCAGCGCTGACGAGGCGGTCCGTGTGGAGCTGGAGCGCCGGGCGCATCAGGCAAGGCAGCTCATCGAGCACGCAGGCTCGCAAGCGGCCGATGCCGAGGAGTGGCTGCGCGGCCGGGCCGACGTGTTGGCCGGGATCGTGGCCGACTCGTGGCCCGGGCGTCTGGTCCAGGACCTGATAGCGCTCGACCAGGTGCGCAAGGGAGTCAAGGGCCTGGTCAGGGCCTGGCAGGTGGCGCTGGGCTCGCGCGAGCTCGTGCGGCTCGCCGTCCAGTTCGCCCGGGAGCAGGGCGTGGCTGCCCGCAAGATGCTCGTGGACTCCACGCGGTTGGCTGCCCTGGTGGTGCTGCGCTCACCCAAGGCGGTGAGCTTCGCGGCGCGGTTCGTGCACCCGACGACCTTCGTGGTGCTCACCGGGGTGGGCGCCGTGAGTGACGTCATGACCGGCGGAGGCTACGACGGGTGGCGAGGGGCGACGACGCGCGTCCTCGGCGGTGCGGCGCTGCTGGCCTTACCCGCGCTCGCCGTGCCGTTCCCGCCCGTGGTCGCGGCCGGCGGAATCGTGCTGACGGGCTACACAGCCTGGACGGCGGGCAACCTCATCTATGACAACCGGGTGCTGTTGGCCAGGGTGGGCCAGTTCGCGCTGCGCAAGACCGGCGAGGCGGCACGAGCGATCGAGCAGCGACTGGGCGACTGGACCAAGGACCACCTCAACCCCTTACCCGACCCTGACGACGCGCCGGGACTGCGCATCCCGTTGCCCATCAGGCTGCCCTTCCCGGGGGGTCCGGTCATCCCCATCTGGCTGGAGGAGTCGGACGTCAAGGAGTGGCTGCCCCGGGTCCCGGTGCTGCCGTGAGCACCGCTGCGTCGACGTCGCCAGGCTCGCAGGCATCGTCGGAGTCGGCGGCGCGCAGTGTGGTCGCTTCGCTGACCGATGAGGAGATCGACGTGCTGTGCGACGGGGACCACCACGTGGTGGTCCTGCCGCACCTGTCGTTGCTCGGCGAGCAGGAGACTCGAAGCGCTCGTCGGGTCGCCGAGCGATCCCTGGCGGCCCGGGGGTTGCTGCTGCCCGGCTCTGATGGCGGTCACGGGGGAGCGGACGACCGCGCGGACCGGACGGTGGCGGTGCATGAGCTGCTGGCTCCGCTGCTGCAGATGCGCCGCGGTGCTCCCGTTGTCGTGGTGCTGCACCGCACCCCGACCGCCGACCTGGCATCCACCGGCACGTCATCCCACGGGCCCGGTGGCGACGCCTCCCACCGCGACCCCGTGGACGGGATCACGGCCACCGCGCCGGGCACCCCCTCCTCACTCACCCGATACCTTTTCGTGCTGGACGGAGCGTGTGTCTGCGAGGACGTCACCGCACAGGGGGTGCACACCCTCTCGATGGCCCGGGTCGCGCACCTCGCCGAGCTGCTGACCGAGCTCCTGGTGCCACCCGGCGCGTGCGCACCGCCGGGCTCCGCGACGATCGTGGGGGACCCCACGGACCTGCCCTGGACCTTGCACCGCCTCGGTCACCCCACGGTGCTGGCCGAGTCGACCGTCCTGCACCCGTGGCTCGCGCCAGGGCAAGCTCCCGCGCGGCTGCTCGTCCTCGGCCCGGGTGGCTGCTACCACGCCGCACTCGGTGAGGTCAGTCGGTGGGTATGCCGCCCGGTGTCGCCGGAAGACCTGGTCCGCCTGCTCGTCGCTGAGGTCGGCGCGGCCGCTCGCCGGGTGGAGCAGGAGTCCACCGGCCACAATGGAGGGCGTGACTGACCAGCGCTCGCTCGTCCTGCTCGGCTCCACCGGCTCGATCGGCACCCAGGCCCTCGAGGTGGTGCAAGCGCACCCCGAGCGCTTCCGGGTGCAGGCGCTCAGTGCCGGGGGCAGTGACCTGCGGTTGCTGGCCGGACAGGCTGTTGCGCTAAGGGTGGACGCGGTGGGTGTCGCCGACTCCGAAGCCGGCCTGGCTCTGGAGCAGCTCATCAGGGACGGGGCCCGCGAGCAGGGGCGGGCGGCATACCGTCCCGACATCGTCACCGGCCCGGACGCGGCGCAGCAGCTCGCGGGGTCCGGGGCCGACGTCGTGCTCAACGGGATCACCGGCAGTGTCGGACTGCCCGCCACCCTCGCGGCGCTGGCCGCGGGCAGCACCGTCGCCCTGGCCAACAAGGAGTCCCTGATCGTCGGGGGGACGCTGGTCACCGACGCAGCCGCCCCTGGGCAGATCGTCCCGGTGGACTCCGAGCACAGTGCGATCGCCCAGTGTCTGCGCGGTGGCCGCGAGCACGAAGTCCGGCGGCTGGTGCTGACCGCCTCCGGAGGGCCGTTCCGGGGACGCAGCCGGGCGCAGCTGTCCGGGGTGACCTCGCAGGAGGCGCTGCGGCACCCGAACTTCGCGATGGGCACCATGGTCACCACCAACTCCGCGACTCTGGTCAACAAGGGCCTGGAGGTGATCGAGGCGCACCTGCTCTTCGGCGTGCCCTTCGACCGGATCGACGTCGTCGTGCACCCGCAGCAGCAGATCCACTCCATGGTGGAGTTCCACGACGGCTCCACCATCGCCCAGATGGGGCCGCCTCGGATGCTGGTGCCGATCGCCCTGGGCCTGTCCTGGCCGGAGCGGATGCCGGACGTCGACGAGCCGTGCGACTGGTCCACCGCGAGCAGCTGGGACTTCCACCCGCTCGACGACGAGGTGTTCCCGGCGGTCCGGCTGGCCCGGCAGGTCGGTGCGGCCGGCGGCACCTACCCGGCGGTCTACAACGCCGCCAACGAAGCGTGCGTCGCTGCCTTCCACGACGGCCGCATCGGCTTCACCGACATCGTCGACACGGTCGCCGCCGTGGTGCAGCAGCACGGCGACGGGAACTTCCCGGCTCCTTCAGCGGTTGATCTCAGCGTCGAGCGGGTGTTGGCAGCCGACGCCTGGGCGCGCACCGAGGCGGAGGCGCACCTGGTGGGCGACGCCTGAGGTTTGTCATGATGGTCTGCGTACCGACCGTGAGCTCGTGAAGGAGGAAGACGCCTGATGCTGCTCTACACCATCGGTGTGCTCATCATGATCGTCGGCGTCGCGCTGTCCATCGCGCTGCACGAGATCGGGCACCTGGTGCCGGCGAAGCGGTTCGGCGTCAAGTGCACGCAGTACATGGTCGGCTTCGGGCCCACGCTCTGGTCCCGCCGGCGCGGTGACACGGAGTACGGCGTCAAGGCCATCCCCCTCGGGGGATACGTCCGGATGATCGGCATGTTCCCGCCGCGCCCCCAGGACAACGGGCGGCTGCGCGCTTCCAGCACCGGTCGGTGGAGCCAGCTGACCGAGCAGGTCCGCGCGGAGTCCCTGCAGGAGGTCGGCCCGGGGGATGAGGACCGGGTCTTCTACAAGCTGCCGGTGTGGAAGCGTGTGGTCATCATGACCGGCGGCCCGGCGATGAACCTGTTGATCGCCGCGGTGCTGCTGACCGGCATCCTGACGATCTACGGCCTGCCGCAGCTGACGACTCAGGTGTCCTCCGTCGCGGCGTGCGCACCCGAGGACGTGACGGTCACCGAGTGCGAGGGCCAACCGCAGGCCCCCTCGCAGGCCGCCGGGTTGCAGACCGGTGACACCATCGTGGCCGTCGACGGCGAGCCGGTGCAGGACTGGACGCGTGCGTCATACCTGATCCAGAACGCCGGACCCCAGGTCGAGCTGCGGGTCGACCGGGACGGGACCGAGCAGACGCTGAGCGCCGACCTGGTCCAGCGCGACCGGCCAGTGCTGAGGCCGGACGGTGGCTACGAGGTCGACGCGGCCGGGGAGCCGGTGCTCGGGTCGGTCCGCTACCTCGGGGCCACCGGGTCCTTCGAGTACGTCACGCAGCCGATCACGCAGGCACCGGCCTTCGTCGGCGGAGCGATCGCCGACACCGCCGCGATCTTCCTCAAGCTCCCGGAGAAGATGGTGGGCGTCTGGCAGGCCGCCTTCGGCGATGCCGAGCGCGACATGGAGGGCCCGGTCGGCGTGGTCGGGGTCGGGCGGATGGCCGGCGAGGTCAGCTCGGGCGACCTGGGCCTGCTCGGTGAGTCCTTCGCGGCCCGGATGGTGCTGCTGCTGTCCCTGCTGGCCTCGCTCAACATCGCCCTGTTCGTCTTCAACATGATCCCGCTGCTGCCGCTGGACGGGGGGCACATCGCAGGCGCCCTGTGGGAGGGCGTCAAGAAGACCTGGGCCCGCGTGGCCGGCCGGCCCGACCCGGGCCCGGTCGACATCGCCAAGGCCCTTCCGGTGGCCTACTCCGTGGCGATCGGACTGATCGCGATGACCCTGCTGCTGGTCTACGCCGACCTGGTCAACCCCATCCGACTGACCGGCTGAGAGCGACGCCCGGGGGCGTGCGCGATACTGGTCCTATGACTGCTGGCACCCCCATCTCGCTCGGTATGCCGTCCGCCCCGCCCCCGGTGCTCGCGCCGCGCCGACCCACCCGCAAGATCAAGGTCGGCACCGTCGACGTCGGCGGTGACGCGCCCGTCTCGGTGCAGTCGATGACCACCACCCCGACCACCGACATCAACGCCACGCTGCAGCAGATCGCCGAGCTGACCGCCACCGGCTGCGACATCGTGCGGGTGGCCTGCCCCACCCAGGACGACGCCGAGGCGTTGCCGGCCATCGCGCAGAAGTCGCAGATCCCGGTCATCGCCGACATCCACTTCCAGCCCAAGTACGTCTACGCGGCGATCGACGCCGGCTGCGCCGCGGTCCGGGTCAACCCCGGCAACATCCGCAAGTTCGACGACCAGGTCGCCCAGATCGCCCGGGCGGCCAAAGACGCGGGCGTCTCGATCCGGATCGGCGTCAACGCAGGGTCGTTGGACAAGCGGATCATGGACAAGTACGGCAAGGCGACCCCTGAGGCACTCGTCGAGTCGGCGGTCTGGGAGGCGTCGCTCTTCGAGGAGCACGACTTCCACGACTTCAAGATCTCCGTGAAGCACAACGACCCCGTCGTGATGGTGCGAGCCTACGAGCTGCTGTCGCGGGCCGGGGACTGGCCGCTCCACCTCGGCGTGACCGAGGCCGGGCCGGCGTTCCAAGGCACCATCAAGTCGTCGGTGGCGTTCGGAGCCCTGTTGGCACAGGGGATCGGCGACACGATCAGAGTCTCCCTGTCGTCGCCACCGGTCGAAGAGGTCAAGGTCGGCTTGCAGATCCTGCAGTCGCTCAACCTGCGGGAACGCAAGCTCGAGATCGTGTCCTGCCCCTCATGCGGGCGCGCGCAGGTCGACGTCTACACGCTCGCCGACCAGGTCACGGCGGGCCTC
>NZ_JBPCKQ010000171.1:0-30405 GCF_051004135.1 Ornithinimicrobium sp. | reverse complement strand
AACGGGACGCGGGTGTAGACCTATGGGTGAGGTTTCCGACTCGTCGGGAGCCTCCGGCGGCGGTAGTTCGAGGACCCACGCGCGGGCAGTCCACTGATGGACCGGTCCTGGTGGGCTTGACCCACCTGGACGGCTGAGAGCACGCTCTGATCGCTCAGGCGCCACCGCCGCGAAGACGCCTCGGCAACGGGGCGTCTTCGCACGTCCGAGGACGTCATCGATCTGTTCCTATCCCCTGCGGTCGGTGTGGCGACGCGTCGCCGTGGTGGCTTGCAGATCGCGGCGATGCAGGTGCATACTTGAGTCACAGCGCTCCCCTTAGGGGTCGAGCGCGGGCGTTCGGGGCCACCCCCCCAGGTCCTGAACGTCGACGGCCCCGGCTACCCCCCCAGCCGGGGCCGTCCCCTACTTTGCGGTGCGTTGCACGGTCCCGTTCCGGTCCGGCCGGTGGGCTGTTCAGCGTGGACTATGCATTGCCCCCAGATGCGAGGCAGCACCGGTCGTCCACATCCTCGACCCGTAGCCCCGACCGTCCACAGTCCCGGGCCGGGTTCTGGCGTCGAGCATCCTCTCGCAGCAGCGTGAGGTCATGCACACCACATCCGAAGCAAGCGTCATCGGCGTCGTCGGGCTCTCCGGCGGCGTCGGCGCCTCGACCGTATCGGCTGCACTCGCGGTGCGAGCTGCGCAGGCCGGGCGCACCGTGTTGCTCGTGGACGGACACCCGCTCGGTGGTGGGTTGTATCTGTTGCTGGGCGACGACCTGCAGGGAGACCTCGGGTGGGCACAGCTCGCGCAGACAAGGGGCGAGGTGGACATCGAGGCCGTGTTGTCCCGTCTGCACACTGCTGCCGGATGCGCGGTCCTGACCTGGGGCCGCGCGCTGCCGCGTGCGGCCGAGTCGGCCCCCGACCCCTCGCTCTGGTGCCAGCTCGCGACGGCGGTGGATGTCACGGTCGTGGACCTGCCCGGCCCAGGGCGTCGCGGAGCCCGGCCCTGGCTGCGCGGCTGCACGGACGTCGTGGCCGTGGTCGGCGCCGGGGTGACCGGGATGGCGGCCGCGATGGCCGGACTCGATGCGCTGGGTCTGTCCCGATGGGTGCCGGCCCCCCACCTGGCGGGGGCGCTGGTGCGCAGCACCCACGACGTCCCGCCGACCGTTGCCGTGGCCCGGGCGCTCGACATGCCCGTGCTGGGCGTGCTCCGAGACGACCCGGAGGTCCATCGCGCCCTCAACGCCGGTGCCCCGGTGGGAGCCAGGTCAGGTCCGGTGCAGCGGGTGGCCGACGAGATCCTGGCCTCGATCCTGGTCGGGGACCAAGGCGCGGCATGAGTGGGGTCGACCCGGCCGTGGTGGCGCAGATCCGCCGGGGCCGCCTGCCCACCGTGGAGCGGGTCGAGCAGGTGGCCGCCACGCACACGGTGCGCCTGGGCAGCGAGGGCAGCGCCCAGCTGCGGGAGCAGCTGCATACGACGCTGCTCGGTCTGGGGCCCCTGCAGGAGCTGGTCGCCGACGAGCGGGTGAGCGATGTGCTGGTCAACGGAGACCGTGGGGTGTGGGTGGATCGAGGTCGCGGACTGGAGGCCACCACCGTCAGCCTCACCGACGACCGGTCGCTGCGCCGGCTCGCCGTGCGCCTGGCGGGGCTGGCAGGACAACGCCTGGACGATGCGGCACCCTACGTCGACGGGCTGCTGCCGGGCGGCGTCCGGCTGCATGCCGTCCTCCCGCCCCTGGTCGAAGGGGCTGCGCACGTCAGCCTGCGGATCCCTCGCCGGGTCGTGCCCGCTCTGGGGGACCTGCGGGACTGGGGCATGCTCGACGACGACCTGGCGCAGGTGCTGACCGCGCTCGTCCGGCGACAGGTCTCCTTCGTGATCGGGGGAGGCACGGGCACCGGCAAGACGACCCTGCTGGCCGCGTTGCTCGCGCTCGTGCCGGCTCGCGAGCGCATCGTCGTGGTCGAGGACACTCGCGAGCTGCGCATCGCACACCCGCACGTCGTGCACCTGCAGGGGCGCGGTCCCAACGTGGAGGGGCGCGGCGAGATCACGCTGGCCACGCTGGTGCGCCAGTCCCTGCGGATGCGCCCCGACCGCCTGGTCCTCGGCGAGGTCCGCGGCGCCGAGGTCCGCGAGATGCTCACCGCGCTCAACACCGGCCACGAGGGCGGGTGCGGGACAGTCCACGCCAACTCGGCCGGTGACGTGCTGGCCAGATTCGAGGCGCTGGGGGCGTTGGCCGGCATGGACACCGCCGCAGTGCGCGCTCAGGTCGGCTCCGCGATCCAGGTGGTGGTGCAGCTGACTCGGTGCGACGGGGTGCGGCGGGTCCACGAGGTGGCGGTGCTGCAGGGGCGGGGAGCCGAGGCCGTCGTCCGTCCGGCACTCACCCGAGGGTTGGCTGGCATGGTCACCGGGCCCGGTCACTCCGAGCTGCGCAGACTGCTCGATGGGAGCCCGTGATGTTGACCTCGGCAGCACTGCTTGCCCCGGCGCTGACGGCGCTCGCCGTGCTGGTATGGCCGGGGCAAGCGGGCGCCCGGGCCCTCGCGGCGATCGCGCACCCACGGGGATCGCCGGCGCTGGACCCGGCACCGGCTCCTCCGAACCGTGCGCTGGACATCCTCGGATCGGCCCGTCGGCTGAGCCCACGTGGCTGGCGGATCCGATCCGAGAAGGTGACCGACGCCGAGGTGCTGGGTCTGTTGGACGCGTTGGCCCCCGCGCTGCGGGCAGGGCTCACGCCAGGAGAGGCGCTGCGAGTCTCCTTGGCCGCCGGGGGCGGGGGGCACCTCGCGCAGACGCTTGCGCCGGTGACCCAGGCGGCCGCCGCGGGAGGCTCCGCCGGTGCGACGTGGGAGCGCGTCGCCGAGCGCACCGGCCATCCCGATCTGGCGACGCTGGCTCGCGCCTGGGCGGTCAGTGAGCGGCTCGGGTGCTCCCTGTCCCACGCCGTCGAGCAGACCGCCCGGTCGTCTCGCGATCGCACCCAGACCCAGCAGCGGCTGGCCTCGGCCACCGCCGGCACGAGGGCGACCAGCACACTGTTGACCCTGCTGCCCATCGGGGGCATCGGTGTAGCGCCGGTGCTCGGGCTGGACCCGGTGCGGCTCTACGGCACCCCGGTCGCCTTCGCCTGCCTGCTCGTCGGCGGATTGCTGATCGTCCTCGGGCGTTGGATCGTGCAGCGGATGGTCCGGCGCGTCGAGGCCGAGGTCGCATGATGGCCGGGCGATGACGGCCACGTTGACCGCTCTCGCCGCCGCGGCTGTGGCGGCAGGCGCGGTACTGATGTGGCCCCGACCCAACGCCGCGTGGCGGCCTGCCGGGCGGAGGGCGAAATGTGGCGCCAGGCGCGGCGACGATCACCTCGGCACCAGCGTTCCGGAGGTCCTCGACCTGCTCTCGCTGGCCCTGCGCGGCGGGGCCGACGTGCAGTCTGCGGTGCAGCGGGTGGCCGCGGTCGTGGGTGGTCGCGCTGGGCGCGAGCTGGGCTCGGTCACCGCCGCCCTGGCGTGGGGCCTGGATGAGGACGCTGCTTGGGGCCAGGCGCCGGTCCACTGGGCCCCCGCGCGTCGCGCCCTGGCCCTGGCGGCCACGGCAGGGGTGCCACCTGCCCAGCTGTTGGCCGACACCGCCACCGACCTGCGCCGGGACACGCTCGCCGGCATCGAGGTGGCCACTGCCCGGCTCGCCGTGCGGCTGGTGCTGCCCCTCGGCCTGGCGTTCCTGCCCGCCTTCCTGCTGACGACGGTCGTCCCGGTCGTGCTGGCCCTGGCCCAAGAGGTGGTGGGTTCGGTGTAAGCATGGCCCTCCCCTCCGAGGGTCGGACTCAGCCGTCCGCACTCCGCACGTCCGTATGACCGAAGTCATCGCCTTTGAAGAGCAGCTCCTCACCGGTCACCTGCGCGAGCGCGTAGGCGAAGCAGTCGCCGAAGTTGAGCCTGGCCGAAGACCCGGAGCCTCGGCCGAACCGCAGGTGGGCGGTCCTGGCAAGCGCGAGCTGGTCATCGTCGACGGGCACCGTGACCGCGCCCGCGATCGTGAGGAAGTCATCGAGCAGACGCTGCCGCGGCGGGCCGACCACGAGTGATGCCTCAAGCACGGTGGCGACCGAGATGTGCACCCGATCAGCCGACTCCAGCAGCTGGGCAAATCTGTCGGCCTCCGGCTCCGCCTGCAGGATCGCGACGACGGCCGACGTGTCGAGGATCATCGAGGGAGGCCGTGTCCGTCGTAGAGCTCGGCATCGGTCAGCAGGGGTTGGTCGATGGTGCGGCTCTGCGCTGCCAGCTCGAGCAACCGCTGTGCGGTCCCGCTGCGACGTGCCTCCTCGCCGGCCAGCGCCTCGCGCAAGGCCTCTCGCACCGCGCCCGTGGCGGAGGTTCCGCGCCGGGCCGCCAGCTCCCGAGCAAGCCGGTGCACCTCAGGGTCCTTGATGTTCATCGTCGTCATTCACGTATTCTACCGTCAGACGGTAGAACAGGCCGTCGCATGGTGTGCAACGTGCTTCCTCGTGAACCGCGCTGCTGCTTCCCCAGCGGTTGAGTACATCGCGCAGGCACAATGAGTAGGGCCGTGCATGGTGGCGGCGAACCGACGGTGATTGCCTGGGGGGATCAGCTCGGCGGTGTGCCGGGCGTGACGGCAGGGAGAACACCATGAACGTCTATCGGCGCACGACATACCGCCTCCGCGCCGCGGTAGGGATGGCCGCGGTCAGCGTGCTGCTCCTGAGCTCGGGAGCATCCGCTCAGGACGAGGAGATGATCCTTGCCGACTTCCCCGCCGGTGTGGCGTGCGAGTTCCCCGTCCGACTGGAGTTCCCGGCGCCCTCCCGCACGGACTTCGGCGACGGTGTGCTGTTCGCGGGACGGAACGGACCCCTCACGATCACGAACCTCGCCACGTCCGAGAGTCTGGTCCAGCCCACGCGTGGGACGCAGGTCCGCTTGGTCTCCGTGGCGCCGGACGGGACGCAGACCCAGTCGGCGAGCGGCAACCTCGTCCTGGCCCTGTTCCCCACCGACGTCCCCGCGGGTCCGTCCCTGGTCTTGTATGTGGGACGCCTCGTCTACACGATCTCACCGGAGGGGGTGTACACCATCGTGTCGCAGGAGGGTAGGACGGTCGACCTCTGTGCCGCGTTGTCCTGAGGGTCGGGTCCATCGGACCCGAGTGGGGCGACGACGGCGCAGACGAGAGTTCCAGCTCCGCGCCCTCTCCGGGTTGCTCATTTTGCAGTTGGGCCGCTCGCTAGGTGGCCGGTGGCGTCCTTTCCGGCAGCTTTCCACTCCCACCCAGCGGCGATCAGTTGCGACACACCGAGGGCGAGCGCTCCGTAGGCAGTCCGGTCACCGGTGCCGGCCAACAGACCCCAGATTCCGCCGCAGGTGAAGAGCAGTCCGAGGAGCAGCCATGCGCGCACTTGGCGGTGAAAGCGGCCTCGCGCGATGGCACTCGGTCGACCAGATGCGAGGCGTAGCCGGCGACCGGTCCGTACTCCTGTTCTGCGGGACGGCCGGTCTGGACGAGGTGCGCCTGAGCCTCCCGCACGGCTCGGGCGGTGTGGGCGGATGTCCAGTCGTATCGGCCCCGCAGCAGGCCGGAGAGTCGGCGCAGCCAGGAGGCATCGTCCAGCTTCTCCGCACCCAGTTCTGTCGACAGATCGTGATCGGAGGCGTGAGCACCGCAAAGGCCACGACGGTGCGCTTCTTGTAGCTCGTGATGCGGAGGCTGGCCCTGATGTCATCGCGAGCGAGACCTCGGTGCGGGAACTCGGCGAGCCCCTCGCCGTATGTGATGACCTTGTCGACGTAGCCCGCCGCGATCTGGGGTGCCGCAGCGTCGACGATGTACCGGTAGAGATCCTTCAAGTGGTCTTCGGCCTCCGGTGTGAAAACCACGCGGTACGTCACTGTGCCGCGGTCCGCTTCCGGGTCAGACGCACTCGCAACATGTCGGCCTCGATGCCGCGCGAGGGGTCGGCGACGAGGGCGTCGTACGCCTCGGCGACCTCGCTGTGCAGCCATGCCTCGACCGCCTGGTCCCGCGCCCACAATGCCCGAAGGCCCTCCCGGACAACTTCACTTTCGCTGGCGTACTCACCAGACTGGACGCGCTCGCGCAGTACGTCTGCCATCTCGTTGGGCAACGTGATGCTGAGCTGTCGGGTGGTTCGCATGGTCGACTCCTCCTGTGAGTAGGACTCAATCCTACTCCAGGCGGGGCATCGACCAACTCTTGTCGGGCGCCCCTGCGGTCCTCACCACCTCCTCGTGCACATCTCTCCTCGGCATGCGCCGTCGTCCACAGATCGCTCGGCCGACCTGGTGCACCCGTGAGGGTATGGCTGACCGTGATCTCAGTGGGCCGGATGGTCCGCCGCCGGGACGCTTGCGCGCCTGGGTAACGGAAGGGGTAAAGGATGAGGATCCGACGCCGCATCAACAACGGCCGACAGGCGCTGATGCGCAAGGGCATGGACGCAGGCATGACCACAGCCGAATATTCTGTAGGCACTCTGGCCGCGTGCGCCTTTGCGGCCGTGCTGCTCGTGATCGTGAAGTCCGACGGCGTCAAGTCGTTGGTGACCGACGTGATCACCACAGCGCTGTCGGTCGGACTGTGATGGCGGGCGGGCACCGGGAGCGGGGGATGGCCACCGCCGAGCTGGCCCTGGTCGTCCCCGCCGTCGTCCTGGTGCTCGCCCTCTGTCTGTCGGGGTTGGGACTGGCCATCGACCAGGTGCGGTGCGTGGATGCGGCGTGGGTGGCGGCCCGCGCCGCATCCCGCGGGGAACCCGTAGAGGAGGTGGCCGCACACGCCAGTCAGGGGGCACCCGACGGCTCCCGGGTCAGCGTGACCCGCCGCGGTCAGGACGTCCAGGTGACGGTCACGGCCCCCTATCGACGGCTTCGGCTGCCGGGGCTGCCGGCAGCCCGTGCCACGGCATCAGCACCGGTCGAGCCGGTGGTGGATGGATGACCAGGCTCGGCAGGTCGATGCTTCAGCGACCACGGTATGGAACGGCCGGATGGTCGGCGCCGCGACGGGCAGCGAGAGAGCGTGGCTCGGCCACGGTGCTGGGCCTGGCGGTGATCGCCGTGGTGCTCTCGGTGTGGATCGCGGCGGTGGTTCTCGGGGCCGTGATCCTCGCCGGCGGCCGCGCGCGCACCGCTGCCGATCTGGCGGCCGTGGGCGGTGCTCAGGTCCTGTTGAACGCAGCGGCCGAGGAGTCCGGGGCATGCGGGCGGGTCGAGCAGGTGGCCCGGGACAACGGCGCCGATCTCGTCTCGTGCGCGCTCAGGTCGCCGAAGTCGGCTGATCAAGGCCCGACGATCGAGGTCCTGGTGGAGGTGCCGACCGGGCTGTCCGCCTGGCCGTCGGTGCAAGCGCGCGCTCGTGCCGGCTTGGTGGCCGCCGACGGATGAGGAGTCGATAGCGGTCGAGTGCTGCCCGCCATGACCCGGCGGGGACACTCTTCTCGCTGCTACTTCCGCGGCGGGGGTGGCGCCGGCGGGATGCTCTGCGTGGTGCCGCCGGAGTCGCCTCGACCCGATGTGCCGTCGCGGTCCGTGGTGGAGTCATCCGTCGTGCGGTCCCGTGCGCTGGTGTCGTCCCGCCGTGCCGCGCTGTCGTCTTTGCGTGAGCTGGTGTCGTCCCGCCGGCCCGCACCGTCGCCTCGGCGTGAGCTCTTGTCAGCGTCCTTCTTGCGACCGGAGTCGCTCGATGCGGCGTCGCGCCGGGAGTCGCTGTCGCTCGATCGACGCTTCCGGTCGTGCGACTCGCCCTGGCCACCCTCCTGCTCGTGGGTTTTGGCCTCCTTGCGCAGCTTCTTGACCTCGGCGCGCTTGGCGCCCGACTGCTTCAGGCCGATACTCAGCAGCACGCTGCCGATCGAGAGCACCAGCACCGTGGCCGCGCCGAGCAGGAACAGGCCCAACGGGGTGATGTCGGCGCTGAAGACGAACCAGTCGATGGACATCGCCGGCTGGCCGCCGGTGGCGATCAGCACATAGATCACCACGATCACGGCAACCAACACGAGGATCAAACCGAGTGCGAACATCGCGCCCACCTTCCAGACACCGACTTAGGACGAGTCCGAGCCTAGCCGAGGCGTGTGGTCTGCGCCGGTCGGCGCAGCAGGTGTCGCAGCACCTTCTCGGCTCCTCCCTTGTCCAGCGGCTCGTTGCCGTTGCCGCACTTGGGCGACTGGACGCAGGAGGGGCAGCCGGTGGAGCAGTCGCAGTCGCGGATGGTCTCCAGCGTGGCGCTCAGCCACGGCACGATCCGCTCGAAGCCGCGGCGGGTGAAGCCGGCGCCTCCGGGGTAGCCGTCGTAGACCAGGACGGTGGGCACCCCGGTGTCGGGGTGGCAGGCGGTGGACACCCCGCCGATGTCCCACCGGTCGCACGTGGCGATCAGCGGCAGCAGACCGATCGAAGCGTGCTCGGCGGCGTGCAGGGCACCCGGTATGTCGGGCTCGGCCACTCCGGCCCGGCTCAGCTGGTCGGGGGTGAGGGTCCACCACACCCCCTGCGTGTGCAGCGTGCGCACCGGCAGGTCCAGCGGGTGCTCGCCGATCACCTCACCGCCGGGGAGCCGGCGCAGGAACGAGGTCACCTGTTGGGTGACCTCCACGGCGCCGAAAGCCAGCTGCCCCGGTCCCAAAGATCCCTCGTGATCCGCGGCGACGATGGTGAAGTCGCTGCTGGAGCGCGCTTGCGTGCTCCAGCCGGGATCGCCCGCGACGACCAGCGCGCTCGCGTCGTCCAGGTCGAGCGCGGTCACGACATACGAGCGTCCCTGGTGCACGTAGACCGCGCCGGTGTGCACGACGGCGGGGGCCCGGGCCGCGTCGACGGTGCCGAGCACTCCGCCGGTGGCGCTCTCCACGATCCGGACCGGGGTGCCTGCGGTGCGCAGCTGCACATGGTCGGTCGCCCGTTCGGGTCGGGCCCAGAACCACCCGGTCGCGCGGCGGCGCAGCAGCCCGCCGCGGACCAGGGCGTCCGCCAGGTCGGCCACGCCCTCGCCGAACCATGCGGTGTCGGCCTCGGTCAGCGGCAGCTCGGCCGCTGCCGCGGCCAGGTGCGGGGCGAGCACGTGCGGGTTGGCCGGGTCCAGCACGCTGGCCTCCACCGGCGCGTCGAAGATCCGCTCCGGGTGGTGCACCAGATAGCTGTCGAGGGGGTCGTCGGCGGCGACGAGCACGGCCAGGGACTCGGCCCCGGTCCGCCCGGCGCGGCCGGACTGCTGCCAGAACGACGCGAGCGTGCCGGGCCACCCGGCCAGGAGCACAGCGTCCAGACCGGCGATGTCGATCCCGAGCTCCAGGGCGGTGGTCGCGGCCAGCCCGACGAGGTCACGGTCGCGCAGCCGGGTCTCCAGCGCGCGCCGCTCCTCCGGCAGGTAGCCACCCCGGTAGGCCGCGACCGACCCCGCCAGTCCCGGGTCCAGCGCCTCCAGCGAGCGCTGCGCCGCCTGAGCCACCACCTCGACGCCGACCCGGGACCGGGCGAAGGCCACCGTCTGCACCCCCCGGGCCACCAGGTCCGTCAACAGGTCCGCGGTCTCGGCGACCGCGCTGCGCCGGGTGCCCTGCTCGTCCAACGGCGGCTCCCACAGCCCGAAGGTCGCCGCCGCCCGGGGCGAGCCGTCGTCTGTCACGGCGACAACCGGCTGCCCGATGAGCGTGGCGGCGTGGGTCTGTGGCTCGGCCACGGTCGCCGAGGCCAGCACCACCGTGGGGTGGGCTCCGTAGCGCGCGGCCACCCGCAGCAGCCGGCGCAGCACCGCAGACACGTGCGCGCCGAACACGCCGCGATAGACATGGCACTCATCCACCACGACATAGCGCAGCGCCCGCAGGAACGGCGACCACCGCTCGTGGCCGGGCAGCAGCGAGTGGTGCACCAGGTCGGGGTTGGTCAGCACGTAGTGGGCGTGCTCGCGGATCCAGCGGCGCTCCTCGCTCGGGGTGTCCCCGTCGTAGGTGGCCGAGCGGATGCCGGGCACCGCCAGCCGCGCGAGCCGGGCCTCCTGGTCGGCGGCCAGGGCCTTGGTGGGGGACAGGTAGAGCGCGGTCGCGCCGCGACCCGAGGGCGCATCGGTCCCCTCGCTCAGTGCGGTCAGCACCGGCACCAGATAGCCCAGCGACTTGCCCGAGGCCGTGCCGGTCGCACACACCGCGTGGGTGCTGGCCCGGGCCAGCTCGGCGACCTGCGCCTGGTGGCTCCACAGCCGCGCGATCCCCGCCCCCGAGCACGCCGCATACACCGTGGGTGCGACCCACTGCGGCCACGGTGCCGTCCGCTCGCTGCGCGCGGGCAGGATGCGGGTATGCAGCAGTGCCGACCCGCGAGCACCCCGGGCCAGGTGTGCCAGCGTGGCGGCGGGGAAGGTAGGAGTCGCGGTCACGGTAGGGACACGGTATGTGGCGCATTGAGTCCAGGGGTGCGCCCTGGTCTACTGTGAGCCGCACCATCGCCCGATCCAGCGCCGGATCACTCTTTGCCATGCCACACGGAGGAAGCACATGACACCGATCGTCACGCAGCAGGTCGATCTCGGCGCGGGGGGAATCTCCATCGTCATCGTGGTCCTGCTGATCTCGGTCGCCGCACTGGTGATGGGACTGAAGTTCCGCAAGGAGGTGCTCGTCAACTCACCGGGGACGGCCAGGATGCAGGAGATCGGCGCCGCGGTCCAGGAGGGCGCGCAGGCGTTTCTGCGCCGGCAGTTCCTGACCTTGAGCATCTTCGTGGTGATCGCGTTCTTCCTGCTCCTCGCGTTGCCGGCCGACGGGCTCGACATCCGCATCGGCCGGTCGGCCTTCTTCGTGCTCGGCGCAGGCTTCTCGGCGGCCATCGGCTACCTGGGGATGAGCCTGGCCACCGAGGCCAACATGCGGGTGGCCGAGGCGGCCCGCACCTCCGGACGCGACCTGGGGATGAAGATCGCCTTCCGCACCGGCGGCACCGTCGGGATGTTCACGGTCGGGCTGGGGCTGCTGGGCGCGGCGCTGGTGGTGCTGTTCTACCAGGGCGACGCGCCCAAGGTCCTCGAGGGCTTCGGCTTCGGCGCCGCGCTGCTGGCGATGTTCATGCGGGTCGGCGGTGGCATCTTCACCAAGGCCGCCGACGTCGGCGCCGACCTGGTCGGCAAGGTCGAGGCGGGCATCCCCGAGGACGACCCGCGCAACGCAGCGACCATCGCCGACAACGTGGGCGACAACGTGGGGGACTGCGCCGGCATGGCTGCCGACCTCTTCGAGTCGTATGCCGTCACGCTGGTCGCGGCGCTCATCCTGGGCACCGCAGCGCTCGGGGCACAGGGGCTGACCTTTCCGCTGATCGTCCCGGCCATCGGCACGCTGACCGCGATCATGGGGGTCTTCATCACCAAGGCTCGCCCCGGGGAGAGCGGGCTGGCCGCCATCAACCGTGGCTTCTACCTCTCCGCGATCACCGCCGGGGCGGCCTCCTTCGTGGCCGCGCTGATCTTCCTGCCGTGGAGTCTGGACGGCAGCGGCTCCGAGCTGGCCATCTTCGGTGCGGTGACGGAGAGCCCGGACCTCAACCCGGCGTTCCGCGGCGGCCTGGCGGTGTTGCTCGGCATCGCCCTGGCGGCCTTCATCCTGTGGCTCACCGGTCACTTCACCGGCACCGAGAAGAAGCCCACGCAGGACGTCGCCCGGACCTCGCTGACCGGGCCGGCCACGGTGGTGCTCTCCGGCATCGGGCTGGGTCTGGAGTCGGCGGTCTACACCGCGGTCACGATCGCCGGCGCGGTCTACCTGCTGTTCACCCTCGGCGGCGGATCCTTGATCCTGTCGTTGTTCTTCGTCGCGCTCGCAGGGTGCGGTCTGCTCACCACCGTCGGGGTGATCGTGGCGATGGACACCTTCGGCCCGGTCTCGGACAACGCCCAGGGCATCGCCGAGATGTCCGGCGACGTCGACGGCGAAGGGGCAAAGATCCTCACCGAGCTCGACGCGGTGGGCAACACCACCAAGGCGATCACCAAGGGCATCGCCATTGCCACCGCGGTGCTCGCGGCCACCGCCTTGTTCGGCTCCTACTTCGACGCGGTGCAGCAGGCGCTGGACGATCTCGACGGGGCCACCCTCGAGGAGGGCGCCTCGATCGCACAGTCGTTCCTGGTGTTCGACCCGCGGGCGCTGGTCGGGGTGCTGCTCGGCGGCTCCGTGGTGTTCCTGTTCTCCGGGCTGGCGATCAACGCGGTCACCCGCGCCGCCGGTGCCATCGTGTTCGAGGTGCGTCGCCAGTTCCGCGAGATGCCCGGCATCATGAACTACACGCAGAAGCCGGAGTACGCCAAGGTCGTCGACATCTGCACCAAGGACTCGCTGCGCGAGCTGGCCACGCCCGGACTGCTCGCGGTCTTCGCCCCGATCGCGGTCGGCTTCGCCCTCGGCGTCGGGGCCCTGGCTGGCTACCTCGCGGGGGCCATCGGCACCGGGGTGTTGATGGCGGTCTTCCTGGCCAACTCCGGCGGCGCCTGGGACAACGCCAAGAAGATCGTGGAGGACGGCAAGCACGGCGGCAAGGGCACGGCCGCCCACGAGGCGACCATCATCGGCGACACCATCGGCGACCCGTTCAAGGACACCGCCGGCCCGGCGATCAACCCGCTGATCAAGGTGATGAACCTGGTGGCGCTGCTGATCGCACCGGCCATCGTCACCATGTCGGTGGGCGACGACGCCAACCCGCTGCTGCGCTGGAGCATCGCCCTGGTCTCGGCGGCGATCATCGTCGGCGCCGTCTGGGTCAGCAAGCGGCGCGGCCTGGCCATCGCAGAGGACTCCACCCATGACGTTGCGGCTCCCTGAGCCACGGCATACCGCCACCCTGCCCGATCCGACCGGCTAGGCGGAGGGACTGCCTATGGTGCTCGTCAGCAGTGGTGACGCGGTGTCGGCCGGCGCGTCGCAGCTGTTGCGACGCCTGCTGACCGACGAGGAGACCTACCGTCGGTGGTGGCTGCCCTACGCGCAGCGGCGCCGGGGGGAGGAGCTGCACCTGGGTGCTGTCGCTGCGGTGCTGGCAACGTACCTGGGCGACATCGGGGAGCTGCGCCAGGACCAGCAGGGCCGAGCGCGGGTGCCGCGCAGTCTCAGCGACGCGGTCAGCCGGGCGCTGCTGGGCCGGCTGAGCATGCGCTACCTCGAGTGGTTCGTGGCCGCCTTCGAGATCCGGCCCGAGCACCGGGACGAGCTGTGGGTCACCTTCGCCGGTGACCAGGGAGCCCCGGGTCTCACACGGGCCGCCGCCGGCGACGCGCCCCCGACCGGGGGCCGGGGGTATCGGACCGTGTCCTTGGAGGACCTGCATGTCGTCGGCGCCGACCGGGTCCCGCAGACCCACCGCACGGTCCAGGTGGTGCGTGCCCTGGACCCCCTGCGCAGCTATCACCTGCGCTTCGACACCGCGGCCCTGATGGTCGACGTCGTGCGCGGTGGACGGCCCAGCGCAGTCTACGAGGCCGACCAGCCCGGCGTGTGGGCCACCGACATCCATCTGCACGACACCGTCGCGCCGGGGGAGACGGCCGTGGTGGAGTACTGCACGGTCTTCGGCTACCCCGAGCCGCCGCCGCCGCTGTTCCGGCGCGCCTTCAGCCGGACCGTGGGCTCGGTCGACCTGCAGGTGCGCTTCCATCCCGCCCAGCTGCCCCAGCACGTATGGCGAGCCACCTGGGAGGGGTGGGCCGACCCGCCGATCGAGCTGGTGCGGCAGGAGGTGGGCGCGGACCACACCGTGCACTGGTCGGGCACCCAGGTGCAGGAGACCATGATCGGCTTCACGTGGGTGTGGTGAGCGCGAGCCACGTCTCGCCCGCGCTGCTGCGGTGAACCCGTCCCGCCCGGCGCCGCACGGCCGGCCCGCCGCGGTGAGCGAGCTGCGGGCCGACCTGCTGGCGGCCGACTACACGGTCGACCGGGTCCGGGAGGTGCTCGGTCCGCTCGCGGCTGACGCCCTGCATCGTGAGCAGGCGCTGCCGGCCGACCTGGCCACCCGAGGCAACAACGACCCGGTGGCGGCGCTGGTCCGGCTGTTCGTGCTCGGTATGCCGGTGCACCAGCGGGCCGTCGCCGTGGCCCTGCCTCGGACCGGCGCCGACGGGCTGGTCTCGCTGGGCCTGGCGCTCGAGGCTCCGGATGCCTCGACCGAGGCGGCCTGCAGGTGACGTGCGACCTGCAGGCCGCACGCCGACGAACGGCATACCTGGTGGGTCGGCACCGACACCTCCGAGCGGGCGCTGGCCTTCGCCGCGTTCACCGTCGAGCTCAACGAGGTTGAGCTGGAGCTGCGGCGCGGCTCGCTGCTGGAGCCGGTGGCCGGCGAGAAGTTCGACCTGATCGTGTCCAACCCGCCGTTCGTGATCACGCCGCGGACGCCCGACGTGCCGGTCTACGACTACCGCGACGGCGGCGTCGCCGGCGATGCGCTGGTGGCCGGGCTGGTCCGCGACATGAGCGCGCACCTGCGGCCGGGAGGGATCGCCCAGCTGCTCGGCAACTGGGAGCTGAGCGCCGGCGAGGACTGGCGTGAGCGGGTGACCGGGTGGTTGGAGGCGACCGGGTTGGACGCTTGGGTGATCCAGCGTGAGGAGCAGGACGTCGCGGAGTATGCCGAGACCTGGGCGCGCGACGCCGGTCACCGGCCGGGCACCGAGGGCTACGGCCGCTGGTATGCCGCGTGGCTGGCCGACGTCGCCGCGCGGGGAATCGAGCGGGTGGGCTTCGGCATCCTCACCCTGCAGCGTCCCGCGGAGATCCGGCCGACCTGGCGGGCGATGGAGGACGTGCGCACCCCGGTGGCCGCGCCGATGGGCCCGACTGTACTGGCGGGGCTGCGGGCGCGCAGCTGGCTGGCGATGCACACCGACGACGAGGTGCTCTCGGTCCCGCGGACCGTGGCCGACGACGTGACCGAGGAGCGGATCGGGCGGCCGGGGGCGCCGGACCCGGCCGTCATCCAGCTGCGGCAGGGCGGTGGGCTGCGCCGCGTGGTGCGGCTGGACACGCTGAGCGCAGGGCTGGTGGGCGCCTGCGACGGCGAGCTCACCGCCGCCCAGATCGTGCACGCGCTCGCCGCGCTGACCGAGACTCCCGTCGAGGGCGTGCGCGGTGCGGTCCTGCCCACCTGCGCGAGCTGGTGGCCTGTGACAGGCAATATCCCTAGCAAACGGCGGCGGCGCGCGCATTCTCACTAGCAGAACAGGTGTGAGTGAGTGCTCACTCAGTGCTGCTCTCACGGTATGTCGTCGCGCGCCCCTGCCCTGCCCCCGCACGAGCGGCGGGTTCAGCTGGAGCAGGCGGCGGTCCAGGTCCTGCTGAGCCGCGGGCTGTCGGCCACGACCAAGGAGATCGCCGCCGAGGCCGGGGTCGCCGAGGACACGATCTTCCGGGTCTTCGACAGCAAGGACGACCTCGTGCACGCCGCGCTGCACCGGGCGTGCGACCCGGAGCCGCTCTATGCCCGACTCGACGCCGTCGACATGGACCGGCCGCTGCGCCCCAGACGAAGGAGCTGGCCCCGGCGGCCCCGATGAGCGTGCCGAAGACCCGGGGGTGTCCCAGCCGGGAGATGCCCCGGGCCCGGTCGTCGGTGGCGGGCTGCTCGCTCAGGTGCGTCATCGACATACCCACAGCCTGTGGGTGAGGTGCGAGCATCGACCAGGCGCTGACGTCATCGGGTGAGGATGACAGGCGTCACGGCCTGCCGGGCTGGGGGTGGGGTCAGCCGGCGAGGTAGTCCGCGCGGGCCAGGTTGAAGCCGTGGCCGCCGTCGGTGGCCGGACAGGACACACCGGATCTCTCGCTGCGGCAGACCATCTCGCCCAGCTGCATGGCCTCGCCGTAGGCCAGCACCGCCAGCGGGGTGCCGTCGATGATCTCGGTCTCCCCGACGCCGTCGGCGGCCCACCAACCGCCCCGGTCCAGGGCCGCCTGACCCCGGATCGTCTCCGACGTGCAGCTCCACGCGGAGAACTCCCCGGCGAGCAGGGTCAGCGCATCGGCGGTCGCGGTGGTGCAGTCGCCCAGCGCGTCGGGGCTCAGATCGACCTCGGCGGGCTCGAACTCCTTCTCGACGATCTGGCAGACCACGGAGTCGAGGCGGATCACGCACTGGATGTTGCCCGAGGGCATCACGAAGCTCGCCTGGTCACCTCGACCGAGCGGTCCGCGACGTCCACCGGCGAGGAGTCGGTCGCCCCCGTGGTGCCCGGAGGCGCGGTGGTGCCCTGGGCGTCCGCGGCGGTCTCCGGTGCGGGTGCTGGCGCACCCGAGTCCTCCGAGCAGGCGGCCAGGGTCAGCGTCAGGGCCAGGGCGGTCAGCGGCGCACGGGTGCAGGTGGTCGACACGGTGGGACTCCTCGCGATCGGATCGGCCCCAGGGTAGGGCAGCGGCCTCAGGGTGTCGTTCACCCGGCGTTGGTCCTTCGATGCCCGAACGTCGGTTACGGTGTGCCCGGGGTCCGCGTCGGAGTCGCGACGAATCCGCGGCACGTGGTCACCAGCAAGGAGTCAACTCGTGGCACGCACCCTCGTCATCGTCGAGTCGCCCGCCAAGGCCAGGAAGATCGGGGAGTTCCTCGGTCGGGACTACCAGGTGGACGCCAGCGTCGGGCACATCCGCGACCTGCCCAACCCCAGCGAGCTGCCGCCCGACATGAAGAAGGGCCCCTACGGCAAGTTCGCAATCAACATCGAGGATGGCTTCGACCCCTACTACGTCGTCGACGGCGACAAGAAGAAGAAGGTCACCGAGCTCAAGCGGGCACTCAAGGACGCCGACGAGCTGCTGCTGGCCACGGACGAGGACCGCGAGGGCGAGGCGATCGCCTGGCACCTGCTCGAGGTGCTCAAGCCCAAGGTGCCGGTCAAGCGGATGGTCTTCCACGAGATCACCAAGGAGGCCATCCAGCGCGCCGCCCAGGACACCCGCGACATCGACACCCGCCTGGTCGACGCGCAGGAGACCCGCCGGGTGCTGGACCGGCTCTACGGGTATGAGGTGTCGCCGGTCCTGTGGCGCAAGGTCAAGCAGGGTCTGTCGGCCGGTCGGGTGCAGTCGGTCGCCACCCGCATGGTCGTGGAGCGTGAGCGGGAGCGGATGGCCTTCCGCTCCGCGTCCTACTGGGATGTCGAGGGCGACTTCGCGCCGAACGGCAGGGGACAGGCGTCCGACATCTTCGGTGCCCGGCTGACCGGACTGGACGGTGACAAGGTCGCCACCGGGCGCGACTTCGACGACACCGGGACGTTGAAGAGCTCCGGGGTGCGCCAGCTCGACGCCACCGGTGCCACGGTCATCGCCGAGGCCATGCCGCAGGCGCAGGTCGCCGTCCGAGAGGTGTCCGAGAAGCCCTACACCCGGCGCCCGTCGGCCCCGTTCACCACCTCGACGCTGCAGCAGGAGGCCAGCCGTAAGCTGCGGATGGGCAGCCAGAGCGCCATGCGCACCGCGCAGCGACTCTACGAGAACGGCTACATCACTTACATGCGTACCGACTCGACGACGCTGTCGAGCTCGGCGCTGAGCGCGGCTCGGGGTCAGGCCCGCGACCTGTACGGCGCCGAGTACGTGCCCGAGGCGACGCGAACCTACGGCAAGAAGTCCAAGAACGCCCAGGAGGCGCACGAGGCGATCCGCCCGGCCGGTGACTCCTTCCGCACCCCCGCCCAGGTGGCCGGGGAGCTGCGCGGTCAGGAGTACGCCCTCTATGAGCTGATCTGGAAGCGCACGGTCGCCTCCCAGATGGCCGACGCCCGCGGGTCGACCGCCAGCGTCAAGCTGGGCGCCGCCCTGCCGGAGGGCACGGGAGCCGGCGGCACGACATACCGGGATGCGGAGTTCTCGGCCTCGGGTACCGTGATCACCTTCCGCGGGTTCCTGGCCGCCTACGAGGAGGGTCGGGACGAGGAGCGGCACGTATCGCAGGAGGCCGACGCAGCGTCTTTCGGGCGGCGGCTGCCCAAGCTGTCCCAGGGCGTGGACCTGGACACGCTGCGTGCGGAGGCGCAGGGACACCAGACCAACCCACCGGCCCGCTACACCGAGGCGACCCTGGTCAAGGCGCTGGAGGAGAAGGGGATCGGCCGGCCCTCGACCTACGCCGCGACCGTGGGGACGATCCAGGACCGCGGCTATGTGCGCACCCGCGGCTCGGCGCTGATCCCGACCTGGCTGGCCTTCGCGGTCACCCGGCTGCTGGAGGAGCATTTCTCCCGGCTGGTCGACTACGACTTCACCGCCTCGATGGAGGAGGACCTCGACCGGATCTCCCGCGGTGAGGAGCAGCGGGTGGCGTGGCTGCAGCGGTTCTACTTCGGCGACGAGGCGAGCAGCGCCGAGGGTCTGCGTGACCTGGTGCAGGATCTGGGTGAGATCGACGCGCGCGGCGTCTCGACCATCGAGATCGGTGAGGGCATCGTCGTCCGCGTCGGCCGCTACGGGCCGTATGTCGAGGACACCACCGCTGAGGGCGACCCCAAGCGGGCCACGATTACCGACGACGTCGCCCCCGATGAGATGACGGCGGCCAAGGGCCGGGAGCTGCTGGAGACCGCCGCCGAGGACGGCCGGGTGCTGGGTCAGGACCCCGAGTCCGGGCGCGACATCGTGGCCAAGTCCGGGCGCTACGGGCCCTACGTGACCGAGGTGCTGCCGGAGCCGAAGGAGACGCCGGCCAAGGGAACCAAGAAGACCGCCAAGGCCAAGCCGCGCACCGGCAGCCTGTTCCAGGACATGGACCTCGCGACTATCGAGCTGGACACCGCACTCAAGCTGCTGAGCTTGCCCCGCGTGGTCGGCGCCGACCCCGAGTCCGGTGAGGACATCACCGCGCAGAACGGCCGCTACGGGCCGTACCTGAAGAAGGGCACCGACTCACGCTCGCTGGCCACCGAGGACCAGATCTTCGCGATTTCGCTGGATGAGGCCCTCGCGATCTATGCTCAGCCCAAGCAACGCGGACGCGCGGCCGCCAAGCCGCCGTTGAAGGAGCTCGGCGACGACCCGGTCAGCGGCAAGCCGGTGGTGGTCAAGGACGGCCGGTTCGGTCCCTACGTCACCGACGGTGAGACCAACGCGACGCTGCGCAAGGACGACGAGCCCGAGTCGATCACCCCCATGCGGGGCTTCGAGCTGCTGGAGGAGAAGCGGGCCAAGGGCCCGACGACCCGCAAGCGCACGACGAAGAAGCCAGCGACCAAGAAGACGACAACCAAGAAGACCACCCGCTCCACGGCGACGAAGTCCTGACCGGGATCAGGGTCCGAACGACGCCAGCGGGACGACCCCGATCCCGTCCCGGCGTCGGTCACCGAGCCGGCCAGGTTGATCTCGATGGCAACGAAGCGACGGTCATCCCGCTCGACGATCAGGTCGATCTCGTGATTCCCATTGCGGTCACGCAGGTGGTGAACTCTGGACTCGGCGGCTTGTGCCGCCACTCGCACGCACAGCGTGGCCAGCGACTCGAACAGCGCTCCGACCAAACCCGTCGGAGCAGGTCGCAATGTTGCCCCCCGCCCCGACAGCAGCGCATCGCTGGGGACGCCGAGCAGACGCGCCGCCAAGGCCGGGTCGGCGAGGTGGTGCTTGGGCGCCTGCTGTAGGCGACCCAGCTCATTCCTCGCGGCCGTCCATCCAGGGACAGGATCGAGAGGCCACAGCCGTTGCAGAACCTCGCGGTATGCCCCGACGGTGCTGCGAGCAGGCTTGTCGGCCTCGCCCGGAGCCGACGCTCCCCAATCACCTCATAGCTGGCGCTCGAAGCGGTCGCGGCCGCGTATGCCGTGAGCCAGGCGCGTAGCGAGGTCGGCTTGCGCACCGTCTGACCCTGGTCGGGGAAGTCGCGATCCACGATGCGCTCGAGGTAGCCGTCCAAGGCCATTCTCCTGGCTCGTCCCGGGAGGTCGCGGATACCAGGAAGGCCGGAGGCCAGAATCTCTTCGACGTAGTCCGGGAGTTCGACGGTGGACTGACCCTCGATCTCCCGGTGGTCCCCGCGCAGCAAGCCCCGGAGCGAGACCGTCGGCGTGCCGACGCCCCGCTCCGCCAAGGTCAGCGGCCGCATACGTAGGGAGACGATGCGGCCCGCGCCGGAATGGATGGCCGCACCGGGCGGCGGTGTCGCGGACCCGGTCAGCAGGAAGCGCCCCGGGTGGCGGTCCGCGTCCACAGCTCGACGGACGGCGTCCCACACAGGGGGGTGGCGCTGCCACTCGTCCACCAACACGGGAGGTTGACCGGACACGAGACGCCGAGGATCGGCCATGAGCAACTGGCGCTCGACGGGGTCATCCAGCGCCAGCACCGTGCCTGCTCGACGCCTGGCGGTCTCGGTCTTCCCCACTGCTTTCGCCCCCTCGAGGGCGCTGGCGGCCAGTCCCGGGAGCAGTTCGTCGAGCTCGCCGTCGACGGTCCGCGTCAGGTAGGGGAGGAACCACATGCGCAGCAGAACTCGACTTCGCCCACTGGTCACCGCAAGCGCTCGTCGTCGTCGCCGGACTCGCGGCGTGCGGATCGGACGCGCCGGAGGTCCAGGCCCCTCCTGAGGCCGAGTCGCCCTCGACCACTGAGGAGACAGCGGAGGAGACGACGGCGGAGGAGAGCACGACCGAGGAGCCCACCGAGGAAGAGGGGTCCGCGGGCTCGGCCCCTGAGGGCACCACGCCGCCCGGCACCGAGCTCACATTCGGTGAGCAGGCGACGATGGAGTGGTCCTATGCCGAGGAGACCGCGTTGCTCAAGGTTACCGTGACCTCGATCGAGAAGGGCGATCCGGCCGACCTCGACGTGCTCGACCTGGGCGAGCATGGCGACGGCACGGAGGGCAGAGCCTGAGCATCATCGGCGACTTCCCGCCGTGCGACACCAGCGACTTCGGTGAGTCCTTCGGTCCCGGTGAGAAGGTGACCACGTGCGTCCCCTACCTTGCCGGTGGCGCGTCGGTGGTGGAGAGTGCGAGGTTCTCGCCGTTCGAGGGCCCCTACGAACTGTTGGACGGGCAGCCACTCGTCTGGAACCCGTGAGCCCGGACAGCGAGGGCGGCATGACCAGGCCCGTAGGATCGGGGTATGGCACGGACTGATCCGGCTGAGCCGCTGGACGACACGGACCAGCGGCTCGTGCGGCTGCTGGCCCTGGACGGCCGGATGTCCAATGCGATGCTGGCCCGCGAGGCCGGGGTCGCGGAGTCGACCTGCCTGGTCCGGGTGCGCTCGTTGCGGGAGCGCGGGGTCATCCGGGGCATCCACGCCGAAATTGACCCCGAGGCTGTGGGGAGACCAGTCCAGGCGATGATCGCCGTCCGGTTCGGCGGCCACCGTCGTCAGCACTTCGAGGCGTTCCGTGACGAGGTGCCGCACCTGCCCGGGGTCCTCGCGGCCTACCACGTGGCCGGCGCCACCGACTACCTCGTGCACGTGGCTGCGGAGTCGGCCGACGGGCTGCGCGACTTCGTGCTGGACCATCTGACCAACCGGCCCGGCGTGCTGCACGCCGAGACCTCCCTGATCTTCGAGTCATTGCGGGGTCACGGCACGCTGACTTGACCCTCACGCGACGTGAGGGCCCACCGTGGTGTCCGTGATCGAGACAGAGCAGGAGACACAGGTGCTCACCGTCGGCCAGGTCGCTGCGGAGCTCGGCGTCACGGTGCGCACGCTGCACCACTACGACGAGATCGGGTTGCTGGTCCCCGTCGAGCGCAGCTACGCCGGATACCGCCTCTACACCGAGGCGGACCTGGAGCGGCTGCAGCACATCGTGGTCTACCGCCGGCTGGGGTTCGCCCTCGACGAGGTGGCCACGCTGCTGCAGCAGCCCGACGACGTCGTGACGCACCTGCGTCGCCAGCGTGACTCGGTCATGGCCCGGATGGACCAGCTCGGCGAGCTGGTCGCATCGATCGACACCGCATTGGAGGCACAGATGACTGGATACCAGATCACCAAGGACGAGCAGCGCGAGCTGTTCGGCGACGCGTTCGACGACGACTACGCCGCCGAGGCGGAGCAGCGCTGGGGTGAGACCGACGCCTGGGCACAGTCCCAGCAGCGCACTCAGCGCTACAGCAAGGAGCAGTGGCAGCAGATCAAGGCCGAGACCGACATGCTCAGCTCGCGCTTCATCGACCTGATGCAGACCGGCACCGCACCGGAGGGCACACAGGCCATGCGGGTCGCCGAGGACCATCGCCAGCACATCTGCCGCTGGTTCTACGACTGCTCGCCCCAGATGCACGCCGGCATCGCCGAGCTCTACGTCACCGACGACCGCTTCGCCAAGAGCTTCGAGGACCAGGCCGCGGGACTGGCGCGCTACGCGCACGACGCGGTCGTGGCCAACGCGGCTCGGCTGGAGGACTGAGGAACCAGCGGGGTATGCCGTGCGCTCACCTCGAGCGTGCGGCATACCTGCGTGCGGGGTGCGGGGTGCGGGGTGCAGTGGCCAGGTGGCCGGACTTGTCAGGGGGCTGGCCTAGGCTCCTGACATGCTCAGCGCCCCGGTCACACCCCACGCTGTGGGTGCGGGGGTCTTCGTGGCCTTCGAGGGTGGTGACGGTGCCGGGAAGTCGACGCAGGCGCGGCTGCTGGGCGACTGGGTGGGCGAGCAGGGCCGGGAGGTGGTGCTGACCCGCGAGCCCGGGGGCACCGAGCTCGGCCGGACCGTGCGGGACGTGGTCCTGCACGGCGACCACGTGACCCCCCGTGCGGAGGCGCTGCTCTTCGCCGCGGACCGGGCCCACCATGTGGCGAGCCTGGTCCGCCCAGCCCTGGACCGGGGTGCAGTGGTGCTCACCGACCGCTACGTGGACTCCTCGATCGCCTACCAGGGGGCGGCTCGAGAGCTCGCGTGCGCTGAGATCCGAGACCTGTCGCTGTGGGCCACGCAGGGCCTGCTGCCGCACCTGACCGTGCTCCTGGACGTGGCCCCCAAGCAGGGGCGGGCGCGTCGCGGCGACGTGCACGACCGGCTGGAGCGCGAGGGCGAGGACTTCCACGACCGGGTCCGCCGCGGCTTCCTCGACCTCGCGGCCGCCGACCCCAGCCGCTACCTCGTGCTCGACGGCGACAAGCCGCCGGAGGAGCTGCACGAGGCGGTGGTGGACCGCTTCCGGCGGCTCGACCAGGCGCGGGCGTCGTGAGCGTCTTCGACGAGCTGATCGGGCAGGAGCGGGTCGTGGCCACCCTGCGGCGGGCGGCGTCGGACCCGGCGGCGATGACGCACTCCTGGCTGTTCACGGGTCCCCCCGGCTCGGGCCGGTCGGTGGCCGCGCGCGCCTTCGCCGCCGCCCTGCAGTGCGAGCAGTCCCAGAGCCCGGGGTGCGGGCAGTGCCCGGCCTGTCACACCGTCCTGATCGGCAGCCACCCGGATGTCACGGTGGTAGCCACCAACGAGACCTTCCTGCGGGTCGACCGGGCCCGGGAACTGGCGTTGGCCGCGGCCACCCGACCTGCGGCGGGGCGGTGGCGGATCCTGATCGTCGAGGACGCGGACCGCCTCAACGAGCAGGCCGCCGACGCCCTGCTCAAGACCCTCGAGGAGCCCCCGCCGCGCACGGTGTGGCTGCTGAGCGCCCCCACCCTCGACGACCTCATCGTCACCGTGCGCAGCCGGTGCCGCCATGTGCGCCTGGGCACCCCGCCGGTGCAGGCCGTGGCCGAGCTGCTGATCCGCCGCGACGGCATCGAGGCCTCGATGGCCCACTACGCCGCACGGGCCGCGCAGAGTCACGTGGGGATCGCCAAGCGGCTGGCCACCGACGAGGCCGCGCGGTCCCGCCGCCGCCGGGTGACCGGCATACCGCTGAGCCTGACCTCCCTCGGTGCTGCGTTGGCCGCGGCGGCCGAGATCGTGGAGGAGGCGTCCGACGGGGCGAGCGCGGCCTCGGGTGAGGACGCCGCGCAGGCCCGGGCCGAGGTGCTGCGGCAGCTGGGCGCCGACCCCGCCGCGCGCACCCAGCCCCCGGCGGTGCGGGCGCACCTCAGGCAGCTCGACGAGGAGCACAAGCGGGTCGCCCGGAGACGTCAGCACGACACCATCGACGCTGCGCTGACGGATCTGGCGTCCGTCTACCGCGACGCGCTCGTGCTCGGCTCGGGGGCCGATGTCGAGGCGGTCAACGCCGGCGAGCTGGAGCAGGTGCGCCAGCTGGCCCGGGCACTCGGCCCGGAGGAGCTGTTGCTGGCGCTGGAGTCGATCACCCTGGCCCGGGGGCGCCTGGTCGCCAACGGGGCGCCGCTGCTGGTGATCGAGGCGATGATGATTGGGTTGACGTTGCCGCGAGCCCGTTCCGGAGCGCGCGGATGACCGAGCGAAGGGACGGCGCGGTGCGCACACGGCGACAGCCACGGGGAGCAGGTGGCGGGATGACGCGACGAGCAGGCCTGGCCACGCTCACGGCGGTGGGGGTGCTGCTGGCCTCGTGCACGGGCGGCGCTCCGGACACGGAGACACCGGACGCGCAGGCCTCAGCGCAGGACCCCGGCTCGACCGGTGACCCGCAGGAGTCAAGCTCTGCAGCGCCGTCGACCCAGGCCGGTGCCGGCGCACCCGGGGGGCTGGAGGAGCTCTACGGCCAGCAGATCGACTGGAGCGACTGCACAGGGGGGGAGTGCGCGACCCTGCGCGTGCCGATCGACTACGCCGATCCCGCAGGCGGCACCATCGACCTGGCGCTGCTGCGGGTGCCCGCCGAGGGCGACCGGATCGGCAGTCTGGTGGTCAACCCAGGCGGACCGGGCGCCTCGGGAGTGGACTATGCGGAGGCGGTCGGCTTCATCGTGTCGCCGGAGGTCGCGGAGGCCTATGACGTGGTCGGCTTCGACCCGCGGGGGGTGGCCCGGTCGGCGCCGATCGAGTGCTTCAGCGACGCCGAGATGGACGAGCTGCTCGGCTCGGACCCCAGCCCGGACGACGACGCGGAGGAGGCCGAGAGCGAGGAGCTGCTCGAGGACTTTGCCGATGCCTGCGGTCAGGCGGCACCCGATCTGCTCGGCCACGTGTCGACCGTCGAGGTGGCCAAGGACATGGACGTCCTGCGTGCGGCCCTTGGCGAGGATCAGCTGGACTACCTCGGCGCCTCCTACGGCACCTACATCGGCACGACATACGCCGCGCTCTTCCCTGACCGCGTCGGCCGGTTCGTCCTCGACGGGGCCCTCGATCCGACCCTGTCCAACCTGGAGATCGGCCTCGGGCAGGCCGGCGGCTTCGAGCAGGCCACCCGGTCCTATGTGCAGAGCTGCATCGAGGAGGGCAACTGCCCGCTCGGTGACGACGTCGACGCCGGGATGCAGCGGCTGACCGACTTCCTCGACGAGCTCGACGCCGACCCCATCAGCGTCAGCGGCGACACTGTCACCGAGCTCACCGAGGGCTGGGCCCTGCTCGGGATCGTGGTGGCGATGTATGACCAGTCCGCCTGGCCGATCCTGACCGAAGCCCTGGAGCGGGCCTTCGACGGCGACGGCTCCAGCCTGATGTTCCTGGCCAACATCTACGCCGACCGCTCGGCCGAGGGCGACTACAGCGGCAACGGCAACCAGGCGATCTATGCCGTCAACTGTTTGGACCGTCCCGCCATGGAGCAGGAGCGCACCGACGAGGAGGTCCAGGAGGAGTTCGAGGAGGTGGCGCCCACCTTCGGTCGCTACCTCGCGGGCGAGGGCGCCTGCGAGTACTGGCCCGTCGAGGCCTCGCAGACCATCGAGGACTACTCCGCTGCCGGTGCCGCTCCCATCGTGGTGATCGGGACCACCGGCGACCCGGCCACCCCGTATGAGTGGGCGGAGCAGCTCGCCGACATCCTGGACTCCGGGGTGCTCATCTCCTACGAAGGGGAGGGGCACACGGCATACGGCCGGTCCAACGGCTGCGTCGACGACGCCGTCGACGCCTACCTGCTGGAGGGCACGGTGCCCGAGGACGGCCTCAGCTGCTGATCCCGCGCTGTGAGCACGGCGGGGAGTACGGAGCCGAAGCGGGCTGGAGGCGATTCGGCCGCGCGGCTGAGCGTCGGCTATCCTCCCTGCGCACCCTTTCGTGGTGCACGCCGCCTTAGCTCAGTCGGTAGAGCGATTCACTCGTAATGAATAGGTCGCCGGTTCGATTCCGGCAGGCGGCTCCAGCATGGGGCCAATCTCGGGGGTACCGCTGCATGGGGTGCAGATGGTGGTGGCTCGGGCGTTCGGTCAAACCTGCACAATCCGCACCGTCCTGGGCAAACGCCCCGGATATGCGGATTGTGCCGTGCGGTTCAGTCGGTGACGACCTTGAGCAGGAAGGAGCCGTTGCCGTCCTCGTCGAGGGTGGTGGAGACACCCACAGCGGCCAGCTTCTCCAGCGCGTCCCGGTCATCGCCGTCCACCTCGCTGAGGTAGAGCTCCTCGAAGGCGTTGAGGTCGACGTACATGACGGACTGTGCCTCGTCGGCATCGGGGACCGCGCGGTCGAAGAGGTCACTGCCCCCCAGCCCGTCGCTCTCGGCGAGCTCGTCGACATACTCCTGCGACGCGGCGATCGACAGGACGCCATCGTCGGAGCGGTACTGGACCACATCCTGACCGCCCTCCATGCCCTCGGCGCTGAGGATCATCTCCATCAATGCCTCCGCACGCTCGGTGTCGGTGTGCGCGCGGTAGCCGAGCGGCGCCTGGTCGGCGCCCCTGTCGATCGCGTCGACGACTCCGGCCCCCGCGGAGAGTGTCATCGAGTCGCCCACCAAGACCTTGAGGTCCGCCGGCAGCTCGAAGCCCTCAGCCGCCGCCTCCTCCTGAGCCGAGGCCACCTCCTCGGGGGCGATCGCGGACACCTGCTCCCAGAGCAGGTCGACGATCTGGTCGCCGTGCTCCAGGCTGAACACCGCCACGGTGTCCTCCGGCAGGTCGCCCACCAGGTGTGCGGTGTCGGAGATCTCCAGACCCTGCAACGGGGTGTCGCGGGTGTTGGCGGCCAGCTCGATGCCGTCGTCGCCGAAGCGCAGCGTCATCGCGGCCCGGCCCTCGGACAGCGAGCCGAAGTCGGACCCGAGGTAGAGGTTGTCCATCGTGGAGCCCATCTCGCCGAGGTCGGACTCCATCGCCTGCTGGCTGAGCTGGCTCATGGCGGCCAGGTCGACCCACCCCGACATCAGTCCCTGGTCACCCAGGGCCTCCAGATCCTCCACAAAGTAGTCCTGCTCGGCCAGGTTGCCGCCCTCGAGGCCGGACTCGGCCGCCTTGACCTGCTCAGCCGTGGTGATCACGACATAGTCGCTGTGGAAGAACCACGCCGCCTCGTCCTGCTCGATGCGCTCCAGGGCGCTCTGCGCCGCGTCCTCGTCCTTGACCTGCACAGCGACCAGCACCGTGGGCTCGGCGCTCTCGCCGTCGTCCAGCACGCCGACGCCGACCCGATCGCCCAGCCAGGGCTCGACGTCCTCCTCGTAGTCCAGTGCGTTGAGCAGCCCCTCGTCCTCCTCGGTCAGCAGGTCGAAGATCTCGCGCTTGAGGTCGCCGTCCCGCAGCGCCTCCATCTCCTCGGTCTCGATGCCGGACAGAAAGTCCAGGGCGGCGATCTTCTGACCGGCCGCGGGATCGATGTCGATCTGCAGGTATGCCGCGGTGTCGGCCGGCATGGCGCTGGCCGGGCGGTCCCCACCACCTCCCATCACCTGCGCGACGGCGAAGGCGCCGCCCCCGATGATCAGCGCCATCACGGCGCCGATCGCGATGGGCACCCCCATCCGTGTCCCCGAGGAGCTGGGCTCGTCGGGGGTGAACGTCGTCGGCTCTGCTGTGCTCATGGTGGAGCCCCCTTCGTGGTTCCGGCGCGGATCGCCGGAAATCACGCTTCCGACGTTACCAATACTCGGCGCCGATCCATAGGGGGAACTTTCGTGACCGGATCGAGACCTTCGGTTCCGGGCGGGGCGCGATGAATCAGTGCGGTCCGGGCCAGCGCTTGGTGCTCACACCCTCACGCTGGGCCCGCTCGACCGCCTCGGTATAACACTGCTCGGCCTCTGCCCGGTCTCCCCAGTGGGACGCCTCGACGGTCTTGTCCGGCTCCAGAGCCTTGTAGACCTCGAAGAAGTGCTGGATCTCCAGCCGGAAGTGGTCACTGACGTGGTCCAGCTCGCGGATGTGCCCCTTGCGCGGGTCGTCGGCGGGCACACAGATGACCTTCGCGTCACCCCCTGCCTCGTCCCGCATGTGGAACACCCCGATGGGACGTGCGGCCACCAGGCAGCCCGGCCAGGTCGGCTCGTCGAGCAGCACCATCGCGTCCAGCGGGTCGCCGTCCTCGCCGAGGGTGTCCTCGATGTAGCCGTAGTCGGCCGGGTAGCGGGTCGAGGTGAACAGCATCCGGTCCAGCCGGATGCGCCCGGTGGCGTGGTCGACCTCGTACTTGTTGCGGCTGCCCTGAGGGATCTCGATGGTCACGTCGAACTGCATCTCGGCACTGTCCTTCACGCTGGTGGTGGTTGGCTCCTCGCAGCCTGTCACATCCACGCCAGGGTGCGCCGTCGTAGGGTGAGCAGATGCTGACCGCGCCCCGTGGCCGCCGCGGCTGGACCGCGCTCGTGGTCACGCTGCTGGCCCTCGGCGCCCTGGTGGCCGCCCCGAGCCAGGCGCAGGACAGCCGCCCGGACAGTGCCCCGGGCAGCTCGGTGCCCGAGAGTGTGGTCGCGGCCCAGGCGGCCGTGCGGCCGCGCCCGGTGACCTCGCTCGACCCGGTCGGGATCCCGGTCCAGCGAGGGCTGGCACCCGATTCCGCTGCCCTGCGTGCGGCGGTGCGCGAGGAGTGGGCCTCGCGCTGGCTGGGTGCCCCCAGCACCCGCTCCATGACGGTGCGTGACGTCACCACGGGGGAGCACCTGATGAATCTGCGCGCCGACGACCCGCTCACCCCTGCCTCGACGGTCAAGCTGCTCACCGCCGCGGCGGTCATGAGCGCCCTGGACCCGGCCAGCACCTTCCCGACCACCGTCGTCGCCGGCAACCGGCCGGGGGACCTCGTGCTCGTGGCCGGAGGCGACCTGCTGCTCAGCCCTGGCCGTGGCAACCCGGAGACGGTGGTGGGGCGGGCAGGCCTGGCCGACCTCGCGGCGCAGACCAAGGCAGCGCTGGCGGACTCGTCCCGGTCCGGTCCGGTCCGACTGCTGCTCGACACGCGGTATGCCGCGGGCTCCGACGTCGCTCCCGGCTGGACGGACTTCTGGGTCGCCAACGGCTACGCCGGACGGGTCACCATGCTCGGACTCGCTCAGGACCGGGCACTACCCGGTGCCCCGTCCCCGGCCGACCCGCCGCAGGTGGCGGCGCAGGCCTTCGCCGAGGCACTGCGCCGGGCGGGTGTCCCGGTCACGTCCGGCCCGGTCAAGCGCACCGAGAGCACCGACACCGCCGGGGCGCAGGTGCTCGGCCGGGTCGAGTCGGCGCCCCTGCGCGATGTGCTCTCGCTGGCCCTCGCGACCAGCGACAACGCGATGGTCGAGCAGCTGGCCCGGCAGGCCGCCGTCCGGGACGGAGTCGGCTCGGGCCAGGGGGTCGTCAACTCCTGGGTGCTGGAGCGGCTGGAGCAGGACTACGGCATCGACACCCGCGGGGCACGGCTGGCCGACACCTCAGGCCTGTCCGACGGCAGCGCCGTGCCGGTGCGGGTCGTCGCCGACACGCTGGTCGCGGGTGCCCAGGGGCGGCATCCGGCATACCAGTCGGTGCTCGGAGGGCTGCCGATCGCCGGCTACACCGGCACCTTGGACGACCGGTTCGTCCAGGACCGGGCTGCCGCCGGGGTGGGGGTGGTCCGGGCCAAGACCGGGTCGCTGCCCCAGGTCAGCGCGCTGGCGGGGACGATCGTGACGCGCGACGACCGGCTGCTGGTCTTCGCGGTGACGGCGGGCGGGCTGGGGCCGGACGGGGCGGTGCTGGAGGCCCGGGCCGACCTGGACGCCCTCGTCGCCGACCTGGCCGCCTGCGGCTGCTGAGCCCGCGGGTTACGTTTGACCGCATGAGTGCCGACCCGATCTCCTCCGCACCGCTCGCGCCGTCGCCGGCCCGGGGCCGTGACTTCGTCGACTGGGACTTCGCTGCCCGGGCTGCGCGCCGGATGGCGCCCGCGGGACCGACGACCGACCCCGGTGAGGTCGCGGAGCTGGTCCAAGAGCTGCGGGATGCCGCTGCCAGGTCGGTCGGGCCGGTCGCCGGCACCAGCCGGCTCAGTGCCCCCCAGGACGCCTCGGCGCCGCTGGTCGTGGACCGCGCCGGCTGGATTCAGGCCAACACCCGCTCCCTGGAGGGCATGATCGGGCCCGTGCCCGAAGACGTCCCCGAAAGACCACGCAAACTTCCGCGGGCCACAGAAGA
>NZ_JBPCKQ010000170.1:0-4064 GCF_051004135.1 Ornithinimicrobium sp. | reverse complement strand
GGTCGCCCTGGTCCGTGCCGGCGCGAGGTTCGAGAAGGGCGTTCTGGTCGAACGACCCGACCACGAATCAGGAGGTGATCAGCAAGTCGCGTGACATGCCGATCCACAGGTCTTGACAATAGCTCAGTGCTGCCTGCCTGCTGGGTCTAGGAACTAGCGGGCGCGATGATTACCTCGATGTCCTCAGTGGCGGGCAGGGCCCGTCGGAGGGCGTGGGTTGCTGCGGTGGTGAGGTGCTCGGCGTCGGCGATGGTGGTTTGCGGGTCGATGCCGACGCGGGCTTGGACGGTGAGTCGGTGCCCGGACCAGCGCAGACGGACCCGGTAGACGTCGCCGATACCGTCGAGGTGCTCGAGGGCGTGACGGGCGCTAGTGGTGAGTTTCGGGTCGACGCCGTCGAGGAGGCGGCGGCCGACATCGCGGGCGGTACTCCAGAGCAGGACGAGGATCGCGGCGGTGATGAGCAGGCCGATCAGCGGGTCGGCGAGGGGGTAGCCGGCCCAGACGCCGCCGACACCGAGGACGACCGCCAGTGAGGTGAAGCCGTCGGTGCGGGCGTGCACGCCGTCGGCGACAAGCGCGGCCGATCCGATTCGCCTGCCGACCCGGATGCGGTAGATCGCGACGGCCTCGTTGCCGGCGAACCCGACTATTCCGGCGGCCAGTACCCAGCCGAGGTTGTCCAAGGGCTGGGGGTCCGCCAGACGCCGCACAGACTCCACACCAGCCAGGACGGCGGACAGGGCGATCATCGCGACGATGAACAGGCCGGCGAGGTCTTCCGCGCGCCCGTACCCGTAGGTGTACCGGTCGGTGGCGGCGCGGCGGCCGAGGACGAACGCGATCCACAAAGGGACGGCAGTCAGGGCGTCGGAGAAGTTGTGGATCGTGTCAGCCAACAGCGCCACCGAGCCGCTGACTGACACGACGGCCAGTTGGGCACCGGCGGTGAGGGCCAGCAGGACCAGGCTGACCTTGACCGCGCGGATCCCCTGGCTGCTCGCCTCGAGCGCGTCATCGATCGCGTCGGACGCGTCGTGGGTGTGCGGCACGAACACCTCGCGCAACCACCCCTTGAAACCCTTCGGGTGGGAGTGGCCATGGGTGTCATCGTCCTGGTCGCGTGTGGGAGTCACTTGGTCCTGGGCGCGGGAGGGTTCATGCGTTCCGGTCACTGCCGTGCGTCGTTCTCGGGCATGGGGTAGTCCCCTTGGTGGGCAGGTTGGTCATCGACGGCATGCTGGGCCTGGAGCACGGCCTGGGTGACCAGGGTGCGGGCGTGCTCGTCGGCCAGGGAGTAGAACACCCGGTTTCCGTCGTGACGCGACCGTACGAGGCGACCCCACCGCAGCTTGGCCAAGTGCTGGGAGACCGCTGTCGGAGACTTCCCGACCGTCTCTGCCAGAACGCTGACCGAGAGCTCAGCGTCGCGCAGCGCAAGGATGATCCGCACCCGGGTCGCGTCCGCGAGCAGTGAGAACACCTCCGTCGCGAGCTCGACGTACTGGCCGTCGACCCCGAAAGAACATGCCTGCGTATCTTCATGCATACGCAGATAGTATCAAGTATGTGCTGGGTCGGTGACGCGCGACACTGAACTTGCTCCGTGAATCGATCCAGACCCCGGCGTCCATCACCGACAGTCCCCTCCCATCAAGGCAGGGCCCTGAATAGGAGGCTGGCCGGTTCTCCGTGGCTCCGGGTCAGTGACGATCCCTTTCCGAGCAGTTCGGACGCCGTCGTCGGCTGTGCTCGGCGGACCCGTCCGCAACTCTGCTCAGTGAGAGGCCGTCCGAAACGCTCAAGTGGTGTGATTTTCGAACACGCCACATCAGGCCGAATCGCCACCGTGACCATGCATCTCGGGACCCCTCTAAATGGCTGTCGGATCCCGCCACGGGTCGTCACCGTGCCCTCCCAATGCGTGAGTTAAGACCACGGTCTAGATCTCAAAGGAACGTTCCTATGGGCGGTCGCGCGTTTCGTAACGGACCTGTGCGGCGGGTGTGCCCCGGAAGCACGAAAAGCAGGTGAGTGCAGCTGTCCGGGCAAATCTAAGCCGTGGCGAAACGCTCGGCGCCGAGACCGGTGGCCGGCGAGCCGGTCATTCACGTCTGCCTGCGCGCATGTGATCGAAAGTCAGGGGTAGATGGGGGTTTCGGACACATCCCTCACTGAGCAAGCTTTCGGACAAGTGTCATTTTCAGGAGTCGACTGCATTAGACGTCAGAAGTGGTGTTCACTGGCACGTGTAAGAAGATCGCTACCCGGGGCGTCGGTGGGGCCGCGTACCGGGGACTGGCCCTACTAGCCTTCAATCATGACGACCCAGATCTGGATTTCCACAGCGAACGACCCTGACAAGTTCGAATCTGGGCCCCGACTGGGACTGTGCAGGCGATCTGGACGAGCGTAGGGAGGCCGACCTGTGGAAAGTGGTTCAGGGCCACCTGGGGCTTCGCGCAGTGGCCCGACGCCCACGGGTTGACTTCTACGCGGACCTCGATCCTGACAGTCTTGGGTACCAGGCGTTGCTTGCTGTCGAGCCGAATCTGACGAGTCACCGTGGATTCGGGACCTCGGACGCCCGGTTCTGGTTGGCTCTGCAGTGGGCGGGGCCGCCAGCGCGGACCTTCTTCTCGTCTCAGCACGCTCGCTTCGCACCTTCTCAGCAGCGCCGCGCTCCGGAGCCCCACCCGGGGTTGGTGAAGCAGCCAACGATCGTCGGTATGCAGCTGACTGCCGCCGATGCGGGCCACTTCTTCGCCGTCTCGTAAGCGGATCGCTTACCGCACGTAGGAGGGCTACCTGTCGAGCTGGAGCATCGACAGGAGCGGTCTAGGGCGGCCTCCCAGCCGTAACCGATAGTGAGGCCCGGATCGGGGAGTGGGCGGAAGCTCAAGCTCGCCGGCACTACGGCGGTCGCTGACGTGGGACAGGGGCCGGGAGATGGCCGAGCACGAGCAGGTGGCCACCGACCTCGGGCTCCAGGTCTTCTTCTGCGACCCCAAGAGCCCCTGGCAGCGGCAGCAACGAGAACAGCAACCGGCTGCTGCCGGCAGTACCTGGCCAAGGGAGCCGACCTCAGAGCCCTACCCGCCGGCCAGCTCCACGAGCTCGCCACCCGGATCAACACCCGACCCCGCCGGGTCCTGGGCTGGGACACCGCGACCGATCGGTGACGAGGCGACCATCTCGGGAGTGTGTCAGGTGTGGATCCCCGGTCCGGCATCGAGGCTGGCCAGACGGCGGCCGACTCTCTTCGCCGTCGCTGCTTAACTGGCTCTTCGCAGTTGAGGGTGTAGTCGGGGTGAGCGCGTCGGTGCTGGGGTGAGGGTCGAGGCCCTCCGATGATGGGAGTTCTCACTCTGCCCATCGGGAGGACCTCGACATGCCTGACGTTACCTTCGCGCGCCCTGACCTGACCACCTTCACCCGCCTGAACGACCTCGGTCTGGAAGTCACCGGACAGCGGGTCGAGCTGGACCGTGCGGTGCTGGCCTGTCGGGTCACCGAGGCCGACGATTGGTGCCGCCGGTGCGGGTGCCAGGGCACCGCTCGGGACACGGTGACCCGGCGCCTGGCGCACGAGCCGCTCGGGTGGCGCCCCACGACACTGCTGATCACGGTCCGCCGCTACCGGTGCGCCGGGTGCGGCCACGTGTGGCGCCAGGACACCACGGCAGCAGCACAGTCGCGGGCGAAGATCTCCCGTTCCGGGCTGGCCTGGGCGCTGGTCGGCATCGTCTGCCAGCACCTGACCGTCGCCCGCGTCGCCGAAGGGCTGGCCGTGTCGTGGAACACCGCGAACGACGCGGTCCTGGCCGAAGGACGGCGGGTGCTGATCGCGGACCCGCACCGGCTGGCCGGCGTCAGGGTCGTCGGGGTCGATGAGCACGTGTGGCGCCACACCCGCCACGGCGACAAGTACGTCACAGTCATCATCGACCTCACCCCGGTCCGGGACGGCACCGGCCCAGCCCGGCTGCTGGACATGGTGCAAGGACGGTCCAAGAAGGCGTTCAAGGACTGGCTGGCCGAGCGCGACCAGTCCTGGCGCGACG
>NZ_JBPCKQ010000169.1:0-5291 GCF_051004135.1 Ornithinimicrobium sp. | reverse complement strand
ACCGGCGCGCCGTAGACACACGGGCTCAACCACGCCCGCAGCACGAACTACCTGCTCACAAGCACTATTCCACGCCGCTGTGTGCCTCACATCTGCGGAACTCCGGTCGCTCGGCGGGCCGGATTGGCAGGGTGCCCGTGCGAAGCAATCCGTCGCGCGAAGCAACAGCGCGACGAAGTCGTATCACCTCTTCGAGCGGCATCAGAGCCCCGAAGCTTGTGACGAGGGCCCGCAGCCGATTTGCGACAGACTCCTCTACGTCAACACGGCTTCGCAAGGGCTGGTCGAACCAGCGGATATGTTCGTGCACGAGGTCAAGAACGAGTCCGGCCGGTCCTGCGAGCGGGGGTGCGCAGACCTCGACGGGCATCAGAAGGCCCTCGCCCGGCTCGAGCGGGTGCGGTAACGACGCGCGGTTGACATCGACTGGCTCGCCGCCGTCGACGGGCTGCCATCTGGCCCCCACCCGGATCAGCGGCTCATGCTCGCCGCCCGGGAAGCGCACGGTGCCGTTGTTGACGACATGTACCCATACGACTTGGTGACGACGCTCTGCTATAAAGCTTGGAAGCGGTCGGGCCAGGGAAAGCGACGCGCGATAGGCATCGCTCGGCAGCGCCGAGCCAGGGGCGTGCTGGATGATCTCATCCGCATGCTCAGTGACTGTTTGTGGATCAAGTGACGTCCCTGGATCCGGCGTCGCCCTCAACGCTCGTTCAGCGCGCTGCGCGTCCTCGATCGGAAGCGGGATCGTGCTGGGTTCGTGGCCTGCGTTCTCTGGGAGGTAGAAGGCTTCGTTGAACGGTAGTCCCTCCGGGGTCAGGATGCCGAAGCGCTCCGCCTCGTACCGGGCGACCTTGTCTGTCCGCCTGGCGACATCGGGAAGCAAGAGATCCAGGTGATAGACGGGAAGATCGTCGCGGAAGGAGACTGGCCCGCCGGGATCGGCTAGGACGTGCTTACGCGCGCCGAACGTCAGACCGGGGGCTCGCACCAGCCGAAGGCGGCGATCTGAGTTCCACGGCTCGTCGACAAGATGAGCGCTGGCGCGGGGCCACAGCCAGTGAATCGGCAGGGAATACTGGCCTATCCGACGATCCGCGACAAGCTCCTGAAGGGCGGACACAAGCGCCATGCTCGGGAGTTCATCCCCGTCCAGTAGGAACAGCCAATCGCCCGCGGCCTGCGCAGCCAACCACGGCCAATGCCGATTCGCACCGGCGTGTCGGTACCGAAGTAGACGGTCGGCGACCTTCGCGTAGTGCCCCAGGTCGGCCGCAGCCACTCGGGCGTCTGCCGCCACGATGATCTCATCCACGACCTCTCGCAGGTCGTCCAGCACCGCGGCCACGAGCGGGCCTCTGTGAGCCGTCGGGCAGAGCACCGAGATCGTCGGACGAAAGTTGACACACCGCGAGCGCGACGACACCCAGGTATCGGTAGCACACCCGGCACCGGTCGTACACTGCGGCGAATGTCCCAGCCCCCGCCAACGATCGCCGAGCACCAACTCCCCGGCGTGCTCAACGTCCCGGCGCCCAACGACGCCACGATCAGCCTTGTGCGCGAGTCCGGCGCCCGCGTCGTAGCCGAGATCGGCGTATACGAGGGCGCGACATCAGCGGGTATTGCCCGTGTGCTGGCGGAGCGCGACGGTGAACTGCACCTGTTCGACTTCCAGGACCGTGTCGAAGCCGTGATCGACCGACTCGCCGGGCCGGAGTACGCGCCGGTCATCGGGCACGGCAACACGCGTAAGATCATGGACTCCTACAACTGGACGCTTGGCCGCCTGCTAGCCGAGCCGGCCCCGCCAGCGTTCGACTACGTCTTTCTCGACGGCGCCCACCTCTGGGGCATCGACGCCTTGGCGTTCTTCCTCGCCGACCGGCTGCTCTCTGTCGGCGGCATCATCGACTTCGACGACTTCGACTGGTCGCTGGCTGCCTCAGAGACGATGAATCCGAGCGTGTTTCCGGCTACCGCAGATCTGCACACGCAAGAGCAGATCGAGAGCCGCCAAGTCGCGCTGGTGGTTGATCTGGTCGTTCGCAGTGATCCACGGTACGAGGAGATCCTTCCGAACAAGGCCTTTCGCAAGCGGGCATAGGTCGCGATGGGCGGGCGTAGAGCGGTCAGGTTCCACCGAGGGCGGCTCATCTAGAGTCCCTCCGCGATGCGGCTCTGCACGATCGTGACGAAGGACCGCCTGCCCTGGGCTCGGGTGCTCACGGGCTCATGGGCGGAGCACCACCCCCACCAGCGCGCGATCGTGCTGCTCGTCGACGAACCGGACGGCTGCTTCGATCCCGAGGCCGAGCCGTTCGACGTCCTCAGCGCGGAGGACATCGCCGGCTCGGACCTCTGGCCGATGGCCCTGCGCTATACGCCATTCGAGCTGGCGATGGCGCTCAAGCCCCTGCTGCTCGTGCACGCGCTCGAGCGCCACGATCGCGTGATGCTGCTCGACGCCGACGTCCTCGTAACCGCCTGCCTGGATCCGGTCGACGCTGCGCTGGATTGTCACGAGATCGTGCTCACACCCCATCTGCTGGATCCGATCGCGCCGGACGGCGAGCAGCCGGGCGAGCCGGACATCATCAAGGCCGGGGCGTACAACGCCGGCTTCCTGGCCCTACGCCGTGGCGAGCACAGCAGTCGCTTTCTCCAATGGTGGGCGGCCCGTCTTCGCAGCGGAAGCCGCGTCGACGTCGAGGGCGGCAGGTTCGTCGACCAGCATTGGCTAGACCTCGTCCCCGGCATGTTCGGCGGCGTCGGCCTGCTCGGCGACCGCGGGTGCAACGTCGCCTACTGGAACGTTGCCGAGCGCCCGCTCAGCGAGCAGGACGGCGGGTTGTATGCGAGCGGGGCACCATTACGCTTCTTTCACTTCAGCGGCTTTGATCCCGAGCAGCCTGATCACCTCAGCAGGTACGGCACGCGCGTAGATCCCGGCACGGATCCGCTCCTCGGAGCGCTCTGCGCACGCTATGCCGCCAGGCTCGACGCCGCCGGAATCCGCGATGCTCGCAGTTGGCCCTACTCGTGGGCATCGACCGGCGGCGGGATCGCGCTCACGCCGGCGCTGCGCGAGTTGCTGGATGCCGAGGGAGCTCCGACGGACTCGATCTTCACCACCGAGGGCGAGCGCACATGGCTTGAGTGGCTCAACGCGCCGGCCGCCATCGGAGCGAGTGACGGCGTCACCCGCTTCCTCGCCACGCTGCACTCCTCGCGCGCCGATCTGCGCGCGGAGTTCAGCGATCTTCGCCACGATGCCGGCGACTACATGCGCTGGGTCTCCAGCCAGGGGATAGACGAGCTCGGCATTCCGCCGGCGCTGCACCCACCGACAGGAGCCGCCGGCGAGGTCCGGCGCGGCTTGTTTGACGTCAGCCCCGACGACGATCTCGGGCTCGCGCGGGGCGACGTAGCGGTCTGCGTCCCGCTCTACGGCGCGCACGATCTGTTCGTGCGCTGCCTGAGCAGCATCCTCGACAACACGCCATGCTCGGTGCCGATCCTCGTCGCCGACGACGCCGGGCCAGACCCTGCCAGCCGTGCTTTCGCCGAGGAGCTCGTGCGCACGGGATCGCTCGATCACCGCCTGCTCTGGCTTCGCCACGAGGAGAACCTCGGCTTCGTCAAGAACGTCAACGCAGGCTTCGCGCAGTGCGCGCCCGCGGATGTGGTCGTGGTCAACAGTGACTGCGTCGTCGCGCCCGGGTGGCTCGAGGGCATGCGCCACGCGGCCTACGACGACACGAACATCGCGACCGCGACCGCGCTCACCAATCACGGCACGATCGTCTCACTCCCGGCACGTAATCAGCCACGTCCCGATCTTCCCCAGGATCTGGAGTTCGTTGCCAGCGCACGTAAGCTGCGCGCCGAGTCGCTGCGACTGCGACCACGCATCCCGACCTGCGTCGGCCACTGCTTCTTCGTGCGTCGCGAGGCGCTCGATCTCGTCGGCCCGTTCGATCCGGCATTCTCGCCAGCCTACGGCGAAGAGGTCGACTTCTCGCAACGCTGCACGGTTCACGGGTTGGTGCACGTCGTCGCCGACGACGTACTCGTACTGCACCGCCAGGGTGGATCGCTCAGCGCGGATGGCGAGGCCAACCCGCTGCAGGGCACGCACGACGGCATCATCGCCGCCCGCTATCCGTACTACGATCGCGTACAGCAGGCGGCGGGAAGCGACCAGCACAGCCGACTTGCCCGCGCGCTGGGACACGCGGGGCGCACGATCGGCGCAGACCTGACCGTCACGATCGATGGCCGCAGCCTGGGCCCGATTCTCACGGGCACGCAGCTTCACATCCTCGAGCTCGTCGTAGCCCTCGACCGGACCGGCGCGGTTCGCCTACGGGTCGTCGTGCCGGCCGACCTCGGAGACTACGCGCGAGATGCGCTCGTATCAGCGCCGCACGTCACGCTGCTCCCGGAGGCGGATACCAGAGGACCCGAGCTCGAGCGCAGCGCGGTCGTGCACCGACCGATGCAGGTCTCCCACGCGAGCGACTTGAGACTCATGGGGCGCCTGGGTGACCGCGCGGTGATCACGCAGCAGGACCTGATCGCCTATCGCAACCCGGGCTACTTTCCCGGCTACCCGCAATTCGCACGCTACCGCAGCCTTGCGCGGAGGGCGCTCACATTCGCCGACTCGGTGGTGTTCTTCAGCCACCATGCGGCCCGCGATGCGGTGCTCGAAGAGCTGGTGGCGCCAGAGCGCGCACGAGTCGCCTACATCGGAGTCGATCACCGCGCAGTTCTCGCGAGCTCCGGACGGCGGGCGCCTGTGGGTTGTGAAGATCTCGGCGAGCACCAGATGCTGCTCTGCCTGGGCACCGACTTTCGCCACAAGAACCGCGTCTTCGCCCTGCGCCTCCTGCGGGCCCTCTCCGAGCAGCACGGCTGGCCGGGGCGGCTGATCTTCGCCGGCACGGCGATCCCCGACGGATCGTCGCGCCTCGAGGAGCGCGCCTGGCTTGATGCGCACGCCGAGCTGTCGGCGCGGGTGGTCGACCTCGGCCCGGTGACCGAGCCCGAGAAGGCGTGGCTGATGAGCCGCGTCTCGGCCGTGGTCTACCCGTCGGTCTACGAGGGCTTCGGCCTCGTCCCGTTCGAGTGCGCCCGCGCCGGCGTGCCCTGCCTGTTCGCGGCCCGCAGCTCGCTGGCCGAGGTGCTCCCGCCGGAGGCGGCCACGCTCGAGCCGTGGGACGAGCGCCGGAGCGCCGCGCGGGTCCACGAGCTGCTCGTTCCCGGCCCGGCCCGGGATCGCC
>NZ_JBPCKQ010000168.1:0-30064 GCF_051004135.1 Ornithinimicrobium sp. | reverse complement strand
TGGCGTCGACGTCGACCCCGATCACCTGGTGCCCGGCGTCGGCAAACTGCACCGCCAGGGGCAGGCCGATCTTGCCCAGCGCGACGACCGCGATCTGCATGGGTGTCCTTGTCGTTCGGGGATTGCCGTTCGGGGATTGCCGTTCGGGGATTGCTGCTCGACGGCCCGAGGATACGTGCCCGCACCGTCAGTGCACTGGGGGCAACGCTCGGGCGCTCACCGCCGTGCCCACCACGAGGCCGCCATGAAGCGAGGCGGTGCCTCCCGGTGCCCGATCTGCCGCACGTCCCGCGGGACCAGGGTCGGTGGCGTGCCGTGCCGGCGGCGCCGCTCGGCAAGCGCGATCATCTCCTCGGCCGGGGTCTGCGGGTCCAGGATCGCCTCGATCAGGGCGTGGTCGGCGCGGGACAGCGGGTCGGCATGGTCCGGGGCGGCGGCGTGCAGGCGCAGCATCACCTCGACCAGGGCGGTGCGCTCGACGAGGGTCCACCACGCCGGGTCGGGGCGGTTGGTCACGGCACCGAAGACGTGGATGCGCAGCAGTTTGGTGACGACGGCGGTGCGGGTGGCCTGCGGGTATGCGGTGAACCAGGACTGCTGCAGCAGGTCGGCCACAAACGCAAGCTCGACCTCGATCGGCCGCGGCTCGTAGGTCACCCGGTCGGCGGCGTCCTCGCCGATGACGTAGCCCGGGCCGGTGCGCTGCACCACGACCCTGGTCTCGCACCACAGCCGGGTGGCGTAGCCCACGTCGCCGCCCACGGGCATACCCTCGGCCAGGCTCAGTCCGAGCCGCACCCGGGCGGCCGTCGAGACCAGGCCCAGCGGAGCGCTGCGATAGCTGAGCCGGTCGCTGACGACCTGCGCGGGTCCGCGCAGCCACGGGCGCGTCGGCGGCGTCGGCACCCGGCGCTCGGCCTCACCGAGGACAAGTCGGGTGACCACGGTCTCCGCCCGGGTGCGCCGGGCCAGGTCCAACCACGCGTCCACGGAGCCCGGCTGCAGTGTGTCGTCCGAGCCCATGATGGAGACGAAGTCACCCTGCGCGGCAGCCATGCCCGCGTTGAACGGGCCCGACGCGCTGCGCAGCCCGTCGCGGTGCTCCAGCCAGGTCACCCGGTCGCGGTGCTCCGGATCGACCACACCCGCGATCCGGTCGGGGTCGACGTCGTGGCAGACGACGACAAGCCGGGTATGCCGCGGGTTGCCTCCCAGCACGCTACGCACCGCCCGGTCGATCGGCCGGGCCGGGCTGTGCACCGCGATGACGACGTCGACAGTCGCTGGTCCGGACGGTCCCGTCATCGCGACCCTCGCCCTCGGCGCCCCGCCGGTCTCCTGCGCAGCGACGCTGCCCGGTCGTAGGCGTCGGCGTAGCCCCTCGCGACGACCGCGGCCTCGAAGCGGTCCCCGATGGTCTGGCTGATCTGCGCAGCGGAGAGGTCTGCCGCCGAGGCCAGCACCCTCTCGACGGCGTCGGCGTAGGCGATCGCGCTCTGGGTGGGCACGGTGGCGCCGACGCGCGGGTCGAGGTACTCCCCCTGCCCACCTGTGGCGCCGACGACCACTGGCCGGCCGCCCAGAAGCGCCTCGGCACAGGAGACGAAAAAGTTGTCGCCCCGGGTGGGGCCGATGAAGACGTCGGCGGCCGCGAGCTCGGCCAGCACCCCGGCCCGGTCGAGGCTGCCGAGCAGGTCGACCCGGTCACCGACGCCGAGCGCCCGGGCGCGACCACGGACCTCGTCAGCCAGCTCGCCCTGGCCGACGAGACGGATCCGGGTTGGCCGCCCCCGGCGGGTCAGCTCGGCGACGACGTCGACCGCCAGCACCGGGTCCTTGCGCGGGATCAGGGCCCCGACATCGACCAGAGTCAGCTCACCCTCCAGTTCAGGTCGAGGCTGCACTTGCGGTCGAGGGACGACGCACGGCACCACTGTCGTGGGCCGTGCTCCGCGGACGTCGCGGATCGGTGTGGCCAGGTAGTCGCAGACGGCGGTGACCACGTCGGGCCGCGACAGCAGCCGGCGCAGCGCAGGCAGGGCCACCCGCCAGGAGCGAGGCAGCGTCTGCGGAGCGGTCAGCCCGGACCAGTGCTCGGTGTGCACCCACGGCGCCTCCGGCCGCCACCAGGCCATCGGCGGCAAGGTCGAGAACGCCATGGTGTGCACCAGATCAGCGCGACGGGTCATCGCCTGCAGCAGGGTGCCCGCTGCGCGGATCTGCCGAGGGCTCGTGGTGGACATGGGGATCCGGGTGACCGGGATCCCGTCGAGGGTCGCTGCCTCGGCGACGCCCGTTCCCCCGACGTCGAGCTGACCCGGCGGCACGAGGTGGACCAGCGCCACGTCATACCCGTGGTCGGCCAGCGCCCGCGCATCCTTGACCACGAACGCGCCGGTCGAGGGATGACTGCGGGTGGGCAACCAGGTGGTCACGGCCAGCACGCGCATGACGCCAAACTATCCCGGCTCGCCCTGCGTGTCGGTCCCGCCGCCTACGCTGAGGACATGACCGATGCACGAGGCGCGATGGACCGGCTCCGGATCGCCGTGGCTGACGGGCGCCTGGACCAGGCGTGCCGTGACGCGGGGATCGAGCTGGCCGTGCTCTTCGGGAGCGCGGTCAGCGAGCCCGACCCCGGCGACGTCGACCTCGCGATCGCCTTCGCCGACCCCGCCCAGCGCGACCTGCTCGCGGTCGTCGTCGCCCTGCAGGCTCTGGTGGGTGAGCCGGTCGACGTGCTCGATCTGGACCGAGCAGGTCCAGTGGTGCGGCAGCGGGCCCTGACCCGCGGCGAGCTGCTCGTCGAGCATCGGCCTGGGGCGTTCGCCGTCCGGCAGATGGCGGCGGTGCGCGAGTTCATCGAGACCGCGCCGTTCCGGGCGATGGACCTGGAGCTGATGGCCCGATGAACCCACGGCCCCTGGACGTCGACGTCGTTGGGCGCAGACTGCGCATGATGACGACGCTCGTGGATCATCTGGTGAGCATCGGCCCGGTCGACACGGCACGGCTGGATCGAGAGCCGATCACTCGGCTTGCAGTCGAGCGGATCCTCACCCAGCTGGTGGATCTGTCCGTCGACATCAACAGTCACATTGCCGGCGCCGTCCTCGGGCGGGCGCCCGAGCGGTTCCGGGACTCCTTCGACCTTGTCGTTCAGGCCGGGGCGCTGAGCACGGGCACGGCGGCCGCCCTCAAGGGTGCGGTGGGGCTGCGCAACGTGCTGGTCCATGAATATCTACAGACCGACTACTCCATCGTCGCCGGGGCCGTTCCGCAGGCGGTGCAGGCCTTCTCGGACTATGTGGGCGAGATCGCGGGCTGGACCTCCCGGCAGGGGCCGACGTGAAGGTGCTCAGCGTGGTCGGTGCCCGGCCTCAGTTCGTCAAGCTGGCGCCGGTGGCTGACGAGTGCGCCCGGCGCGGGGTCGAGCACCTCATCGTGCACACGGGCCAGCACTACGACCCGATGCTGTCCGACATATTCTTCGCCGACCTCGGCATCCCCGACCCTGATGTGCACCTAGGGGTCGGCAGCGGGTCGCACGGCGAGCAGACCGGGGCAATCCTGGCCCGGATGGACGACGTCCTGACCCAGCAGCCCCCAGACTGGGTCCTCGTCTACGGCGACACCAACTCCACCCTCGCCGGGGCCCTGTCCGCGGTCAAGATGCACCTGCCGGTCGCGCACCTCGAGGCCGGGCTGCGCTCGTTCAACCGCCGGATGCCCGAGGAGCACAACCGGGTGCTCACCGACCACGCCGCCGGCCTGCTGTTGGCTCCGACACAGGTCGCCATGGGTCACCTCGCCGACGAGGGCCTCGCCGGGCGCTCGGTGCACGTGGGCGACGTGATGGTCGACGTGCTGCGCAGGGTCCGTGCCGAGCTCGCCGACACCCCGGCCGTGCTGGACCGGCTGGGTATGCCGTCCGGTGGCTTCTGCGTGGCCACGATCCACCGGGCCGACAACACCGACGACCCGCAGCGGCTGGCGGCGATCCTCGGCGCGCTGGCGCAGGTGGATCACCCCGTCGTGCTGCTGGCCCACCCCCGACTGCGGGAGAGGGCGCGGGCGCACGGCATACCGTTGGACGGCGGAGCGGTGAAAGTCCATGACCCGCTGTCCTACCCCGACCTCGTGGCCGCCGTCGCGGCCTCCCGAGGGGTCGTCACCGACTCCGGCGGGCTGCAGAAGGAGGCCTTCGTCCTGCGCGTGCCCTGCACGACGGTGCGGCCCGAGACCGAGTGGGTGGAGACCGTCGAGCTGGGCTGGAATGTGCTGGTCGAGCCCGGCCTCGACGTCGCGGTCGCAGCCTCCCGACCGCCACCCGAGGCCACCGACGCGGCACCCTACGGGACCGGGCATGCGGCCGCCGCAGTCCTGGACGCCCTGGCCTCTCCTTAGTCGTCGCCGGGATAGGGCGGGATGCTGTCGGCGACGACGGCACCACGTTCGCCGACTGACTCCTCCGGCCCGACGGTGGAGTCACGGGCCGTCTGCCGTTCGGCCTCGGCATTGACCGCGGCGCCGATGATCACCAGCAGCACGGTCATCCACAGCCAGAGCATGCTGATGGCCACCCCGGCCAGCGAGCCGTAGGTGCGCTCGTAGGTGCCGAGGCTGCGCACGTAGGCGAACAGTCCTGTCGACATCGCGAGCCAGCACCCCGTGGCCAGCACCGCACCGCCGCTGACCCAGCGCCACTGCGCCCCCTTGCGATCGGGGGCGAACCGGTAGAGCACCGAGAGCAGCACCACCATCAGCGCGGCCATCCCGACCCAGATCGCCAGCTCGACCACGAAGTACACGACCGGAGGCGCACCCTCCTCGGCCCGTCCCACGATGCTGGTGGCCGTCAGCACCATGCCGAGCAGCACGGCTCCGCCGAGCACGAACCCCAGGGCGAGCAGCACGCGACGCCGGAAGCTGCGGGTCTCCTGCTCGTGGTAGGCCAGGGTGAGCGCGTCGATGAGGTAGTTCATCGCCGCCGTCGCGGTCCACAACGCGATGACCAGGGCGACGACCCCCTGCACCGTCAGCACCTTGGCCGAGGCGGCGCTGATGCTCGTGAGCTGTCCCGCCATCACCTCCTCGAGCTGCTCCGGGAGCAGATCCGCCACGCTGTTGAGCTGGGCCATGGCCTGCGCGGGAGTGTTGAGCACGCCGTAGACCGCCAGCGCGGTCACCAGGACGGGTGCGATCGACAGCACCGCGAAGAACGCGACACCCGCGCTGAACAGCGGGAACTGGTCAGCCATGATGCGCCGTCGCACCCGGTGCAGGATCTGACGCCAGCCGTCCCGCGGTATGCGGTGCGGCGCAGCGGCACGCGCGCCCGGTGCCACAGCCCCACCCTCCCCGGGGGCCGCATCCGCTGCCGTGTCACCGTCCAGGGCCTGTGCCATGCCCCCAGTCTCGCCCCGTTGGGCGCCGCTCGCATCCACCGACGCTCACCCGAGATCCATGAGAAGCCGGACCCTGACGGCGTCGAAGACCAAGCCGTCGGTCAGGGGTCCGCGACCCAGGTGCGCCTCGATGGCGTCCACAGCGCGCAGCACGTCGAGCAGCCGGTCCCGGGGCGCACGGCTCACAACGGCACCGCGTCCCGCAGGACAGCCGGCCGCACGTCACTGCGCAACGAGGCCTCGGGCACCAGGTCGACCGACACCCCCAGGAGACGCTGGAGCTGCCCCTGCACCTGGAGGAGCTTGAACAGACCCGTGCCCTCCGGCACTCGGACCAGCAGGTCGACATCGCTGGCGGCAGTGGCCTCCCCCCGCGCGACGCTGCCGAAGACTCTTGCCTCACTCATCCCGGCATCGCGCAGGACGTCGAGCACAGCCTGTCGATGCGTAGCCAGCTCTCCAGCGAGGCCACCCGGCTGGTCCGGAACGCCCGGAGTGAGCGCCCACGAGGCGCCCACGGCCTGCAGCAGGCGCAACCAGGTCGCAGCCCCCGGCTCCCGACGGCTTCGCTCGTAGGCGCTCCACGTGGTCTGGTCAATCCCGGAGCGGCGAGCCGCCTCGACCTGGGTCAAGCCGGCGAGACGGCGCGCCCGCCGCAACAGCTCACCGGTCGACTCCATAGCGCGACTATAGCGGATACGTCATAGTGTTCCCGGGGGCGTGGCCAGGGCGTCGACCGCCTCGGCCCAGCCCTGCACCTGGCGTTGCGCGGACAGCCGTCTCGCGACGGCGTGGCTGGCCGCCTTGAAGGCGAGGACCTGCTCGTCGGTGAGTGAGTCGATCGCCCGGGTGAGCGCCTCGGTGCCGAAGTCGTCCAGAACGAGACCGAGGTGGTACTCGCGCACCAGCTCTGCCATCTCCGGACTCGGCCCGACCAGGACGCCGAGCCGGGCCTGCACGAAGTCGAACAGCTTGTTGGGCAGAGTGAACTTGTAGTTGAAGGTCAACGGCGGCAGGACGAACACCCCCAGGTCACACTCCGCGAGCCGGTCGCCGAGGTCCTCCGGCGGCACCGGGTCGTGGAAATGGATGTGTGGCAGGTCCGCGACCCTGCCGCGGAGCTCGGCCAGATAGGCGGGGTCATTGGGCATCAGGTAAAGGTCGAGGGTGACCGGACGAGTCGTCTGCCGCACGGCGTCGAGCATGATCTCCAGGGAGCGGTTGCGCCGGGCCAGGCCGGAGTGCACCAGGCGCAACGGGTCCTGCACCGGCAGCGGGCTCCGGTCGGCGTACGGCGCGGCGTTGACCACCACCGCGGCCTCGATCCCGAACTCGCGGGCGTACTCCCGAGCCAGCTCCGGACCGACCGTCGTGACCGAGTCGGCCCGGTTCACGTGGGTGCGCACCAGCCAGCGCTGGAACGGTGCCACGAACCAGCGCCAGCGCCAGGACTCCTCGTTCTGTCGGGGTGCGTACTCGTGCAGGTCGGCGTGCACCGCCCCGGCATCCAGGCTCAGCGCGAGCGGCACGGTCTCGACGTCGTTGGCCAGCACCACGTCCCAGCTGCCTGCCGCGAGCACCCGGCTCAGGTGCCGGATGACCGGTGCGCTGTCGTAGGCCTCCTGGTAGCGGCGCAGGAGGAGCAGACGGCGGTCCTTGTGCCAGGCGACGATCTCCTCGGGTATGCGGTGGTGGCCGGCCAGCTCGATCCCCTCCCCCTGCGGCGCCGGTCCGTACCCGACGGTGGTGACGGCATACCGCGCGCAGAGCAATCGGATCTGGCGCAGCACCCGGGCATCGCGGCGCAACGGGCTGAACGCCAGGATCAGCAGCCGAGGTCGCGGCAGATCACTCATCCCTGCAGCACCTCGGCGTAGAGACCGATCAGCTCGCGCTCCTCGTGCTGCCAGGTCAGCTCGCGCGCGGCCACGGCAGCGGCATCCCGGTATCGCTGCGGGTCGGCCAGCAGCCGGGCGATGGTGGCGGCCATGTCGACGGGGCTGTCGACGTCGAAGATCTCACCGACCCCGCGCTCGCGCACGATGGCCGCGGTGTCAGGCAGGTCGGCGGCGGCGATCGGCAGGCCCGCGTGGATCGACTCGAAGAGCTTGTTGGGAAGGCTGAACCGGTAGCTCAGGCAGATCGGGCGCACGTAGACGACCGACAGGTCGGCATCGGCGAGAGCGGTGGCGACCAGGTCGGGGGCGACCTTGCCGATGAGGTGGACCCGGTCCGCGACGCCGAGCCGAGCGATCCGCGCGTGCAGCAGCGCCAGGTAGTCGGGCTCCCCGTAGCCCAGCAGGACGAAGTGCACCCGGTCCGGCAACAGCGCCAGTGCCTCCAAGGTCTCCTCGATCCCCCGGGACGTGGTGATGCGCCCCCCGTAGGCGATCACCTGAGTCTCCGGGCCGAGCGAGGCCAGCTCGCGCAACCGGCCCACGGCGGGGTCGAGCGCTCCGATCTGGCCCCGGGGAATGTTGCGCACCAGACTCGGGCGGATCGGGAGGGCGTAGGCGTCCTGCAGCCACAAGGCTATGGAGGGGCTGACCGTGATGACGCCGTCGGCCCGGCGGATCACCAGCGACTCGATCAACCGCTCGACCAAGGGGGCGACCGGGCGGTCGGTGCGGACGTTGCGGTGCCGCCACAGCTCGTGCGCGTCGTAGACGACCCGGGCACCGGTGCGCCGGGAGATCCACCACGCGGGAGAAAGGGTGTTGCCGTCGTTGGCGTGCACGACGTCCGGGATCCACTCCGCCGCGGCCCGCGCGGCCAGGACCCAGTACAGCCCAAGGCTGACCACCCGGTAGGTGCGCAGCCACAGGTCGCTGCCGACGGTGACAGCTCGCCCGCGCGCGCCGGTCCCGGCTCGCACCGAGCTCTGTGCCGTCACCGGAGCCGCGGTCGACTCCCGCGAGCCGCCCGGGTCTCGCCGCCGCAGGAGCAGGCGGCCACCGTGAAGGAGCCAGGGGGCATAGCGCCGCAGCTCGAACTCCGGGGCGCGCCACACCGGGACGCCCTCCCCGACCGTGTCCGCCCCCTCGGGGTAGCCCGCTCGAGCCCGGGCCACCGCGAAGATCCGCACCTGCGTCCCCGCAGCGCGCAGACTCTCGGCCGTCTTGATGACCCGGGAGTCTGCGTGGGCGTCGTTGTAGACCAGCAGTGCGACGCGGGGTGGGCGGCCCCCCACCGACGGCAGGCTGCACGTCATACCGGGTCCACCCCGGTCTGATCCCGGTCGGTCAGCCCGGCGAGGGCCGCCTGCACGGCGAAGTCGGGCTCGGCGGCGACCACCTCCGCGAAGGTTCCGCTGGCGATCAGCCGGCCATCGCGCAGGAAGCAGACCTGCTCGCTGTGCCGGATCGTGGCCAGTCGGTGGGCCACGACGAGCACACTGACCTCCCCGGCGAGCTCGCGGATCGCCGCGGTGACGGCCGCCTCGGTCGAGGTGTCCAGGGCGGAGGTCGCCTCATCCATCACCAGGACCAGGGGGTCGGTGTAGAGGGCGCGGGCCACGCCCAGCCGCTGCCGCTGGCCACCGGAGAGGCTCAGTCCGCGCTCGCCGACCTTGCCGTGGATGCCGTCCGGGCGGGCTTCGACGACGTCGAGCAGCTGGGCGCGCTCCAGCGCCCGGCGCACCCGCTCCTCATCGACCTCGGAGTCCTTCCAGGTCAGGGCGACGTTGCGGGCGACCGAGGCGTCGAAGAGGGACACGTCCTGGGGCACGTAGCCCACCCGGGCCCGCCAGGCGGGCAGCACCTCGGCCAGCGGCCGCTCCCCCACCAGCACCTGGCCGCCGCTGGGCTCGAGCAGCCCCAGGACGATGTCGACCAGGGTGGACTTGCCCGACCCCGACGCACCCACCAGGGCGAGGGTCTGCCCGAACGGCAGCTCGAGCGAGACCTCCCGTACCGCGGGCACCGCCGCCCCCGGGTAGGTGAAGCTCACCGCGTCGAGCCGCATCGACCGGGCATCGTCCGGCAGGGTCACCGGGTCGCGCGGGGACGGCACCGGGTAGTGGCGGCCGCGGTCGATCTCGACCAGGACCTGTTGGGCGAACGACAGGTTGGCCCCGGTCTGGCCCATGATCGTCTGGAACCGGGTGAGCGAGGGCACGATGCGGAAGCCGGCCACCCCGAACAGGGCCACGGCGGCCAGGGCACCGTCGATGCCGCCCTGGGCGTAGCCGATGGCCCCGCCGATCCCGAGTCCCCCGATCAGAGCCGCCTCCAGCACGTAGCGGGGCACGGCGCCCAGGAACGACTGGTCAGCACGCGCCCGGGAGGATCTGCGGCGCACGTCGAGGACGACCTCGGCCACCTCGGCGCTCTTGTTGCGCAGGGTGATCTCCTTCAGAGAGTGCACCATCTCGCTGACCAGCCGGACCGCCTGGGTGGAGTAGGCCCGGTTGTCCTGCCCGGCCTGCACGGCTCGCTTGAGCACCCAGACGTAGAGCAGTGCGCCGACCAGCCCGAAGTAGACGATGGTGGCGCTGGCCAGGAGCGGTTGAGCCAGGACCAGGACCACGATCACGGCGGTGAAGGTGAACAGCTCGCCGGACAGCTGGGCGAACGGGATCAGCACCCCGGCGACGGTGGCGCCGACCCCGACGTCGGTCGAGCGCACCAGGTCGGTGGAGTTGCGGCGCAGCCGCTCGGTCCACGGAGCGCGGAACGTCGTCTCCAGCAGCCGGGCCCCCAGCACCTGCTCGAACCGGGCGAACCTCCGGGTCGCCCACCACTGCAGGGCGATGGCCAGGGCACTCTTGGTGATGATGAGCAGGCCCACCGCGATGAGCACGTTGCGGAACTCCGCGGGCTCACTGAGGGTTCCGAGCACCGGAAGGGTGGCCGAGGTGCCCGCCAGCATGGGCGCCAGGATCACCGCGAGCAAGCCGAGCGCGGCCACGTCGAGCACGGCCAGGGCGCTCTGCAGAACCGCGAAGATCACGATGAAGCGTCGGGTCCCCTCCGGGAGCACCGTCAGCAGCTCGCGCACGGTGCGCAGCAGGGCGAGCATGGCCCGAAGCCTAACCACCACACTCGACTTGCTCGGGAAGTTGCGGTCGGGAGCGCTACCCGTCTCCCCGGCGGCGCCACCAGGGTCGGCGCGATCGGGTGCCCAGCGCGTCCGAGGTAGATCCGGTGGTCGATGGCTCGGCCGAGGATCCGAGAACCTCGGTCACGGCGGCGCGGAGCGCCACCCACCGCTCCAGCATCTGCTCCACATCCACCCGGCCGACGATGGCCGGTGAGCCCTGGCCGGCATACGGGCGCTTGCGATCGGCGATGACTCTCGCGTTGAAGTCCTCGAGCACCTCGCGCACAGCGGTCTCGTTCGGCAGCTGCAGCAACGACTCGGGATACGTCTCCCGCTCCCGTCGCAACGCCATCGGGCCGGGCAGGGCGGCGGACAGGTCGATCTTCTCCCGCTGGATCAGGTCCTTGATCCACCAGTCCGGGTCATCTGGCCGGTCCAACGACGTGAGTGGCTTGCCCGCACCAGGCAGTTCGTCGAAGTCACCGCGTCGCTGCGCCTGCCGGATCGTCTGGTCCACCCAAGTCTCGATCTGCGCAGGAGTCATCGGCGGACGCTCGCGCCGCTCAGACGCAATGTTCTTCGCGGATCGCTCCTCCGCTGCCATGGCTCTCACCCCTGCCCACCGACGCCTGTGCTTGCGGTGACCAGTTTACCGAGCAGAGACGTTCGCTTCTCAGTCGACCGATCAGACGGGCGAGGTATGCAGAGCGCGGGCCGGTACGTCGGACCGCAGGGCCAGCGCCACCGCAGCCAGGGCAGGCAGCACCTGCAGGGCGTGCAGACCGACGAAGTGCGCGACCCGTCCGTCGCCGAACTCGGTCGACCAGCCCAGCAGGGGCAGGCCGGGACCGCCTTCGACGCCGCCGAAGGCGTGCGTGCCCACCGTGGTCCCACCGGCTTCGATCTGGCCCGGACCGGGGGCCGTCATCCGGTAGCCACTCACCGCGCCCAGGAGCATCATCGGCACCCCCAAGGTCATGCCGAGGCCGAGCGGTCCGCGCAGCCGGCCCCGCTCGACGTGATGGAAGATGTAGAGCAGCGCCGGGGCGAACGCGATGAACGACATCGCGAACTTCAACGGCTTGTTCCAGATCGGCACCCCTCGCACCAGGGTGTCGTCGCCCAGGCCCAGCACCAGCGACAGGCCCAGCACCGCGACGTTGACCAGCAGCAGCAGCGTGATGGCGGGACTGACTGCCCACGCCTGCCGGGCCAGCCGCGTCATGACCTCACCACCGCGGTGCTCAGCTCGGCCGTCTGTCGCGACAGGTGCCACTGCCGCCACGCCAGGAACAACGGGAAGGTGAAGGCAACCGCGATCAGGAAGGACAGCGGCACGAGCACCCAGGCAAACCGCATACCGAGCCGTCGGGACTCGAGCACGATGAACAGACACGCGGCCAACGCCACCACGATCAGGTCGACGGCCGCCGACGACGAGGCCGAGTTGGCGATCCAGCCGGCCAGGTAGCCCTGGTCCCGGGATTGCAGGTTGAACCACCAGGTGCCCGCGCCCCCGACCAGGGCCAGCACGGCATACACGGCAATCATCGGGACTCCTCCATCGGGTGAACACCGTTAACTTGAATGGTAGGTTAACATCGTTCACTATGCAGGAGACCCGGCCGCCGCTGACCACCGACCGCATTGTCGAGGTATGTCGTGAGCTGCTGGTCGAGGGCGGTCCCGAGGCCGTCGTGGTGCGTGAGGTGGCACGGCGGATGTCGGTCACCGCCCCCGCGTTGTACAAGCACGTCGCGGGCCGCGACGACCTGCTGACCCTGCTCATCGCGGCGTGCGTCAACGAAGTGGCCGACGCGTGCGCGGCCGCCCGCGACGGCTGCGCCCCGCAGGACCACCCTGACCAGCTGCGCGCGGCGACCCTTGCCTTCCGGGAGTGGGCGCTGGCGCACAAGGCCGAGTTCGGGCTTATCTACGGCACACCGATCGCGGGCTACGCGGCGCCGCCGGGCGGCCCGACCACCGCGGGGAGCCGGCGCATCGGAGAGATCTTCGGTGGGATCTACGCCGGTCTGCTCGCCACGGACCGCCTGGTCCTCGTGGACCCCGCTGACCTGCCGGCCGCACTGGCCGCCGACCTCGAGACGGAGGCACGCGCCCACGACGTGCCCCTCCCCGCAGCGGCGCTCTACCAGTTCGCGGCCGGCTGGCACCGGATGCTCGGCCTGATCAGTGTCGAGGTGGCCGGACACCTCGACTGGGCGATGACGGACACCGGTCCGTTCGTGCTGCGGCAGCTGGATGACCTCGCGACAGAGGTCATCAAGACCGCCTCCGGCGCTCCGGAGAGGTGACGGAATACCATCGAGGCGACGCAACCGTCTACGGTGCCTGCTGCGTCATGGGGGTAGACGACTGCGGAAGGAACACATCACCGTGCGACATACGGCGAAGACTGCGCTGGGAGTCGGCAGCATGCTCCGGCTTGCGGCTTGCGGCTTGCGGCTTGCGGTCTGCGGACCCGGCCCGGGCACCCCGGCCACCGGTGACGGCTCGACCGACGCCTCGGTCACTTCGAGCGAGCCGGACCGCTCAGTCCGGACTACCGAACCCCTGCCCACGACCCAGGCGGCGCCAACGGGGCCCGACGCCGCTAGAGCTGGCCTTCCTGGCCTACCTGCGGGTTCCGGTGGAGCGCAGCGGCTTCGACTACAGCACCTGGACGGCCGGGCCGGACACAGCGGGGCTGGCCTGGGGTGAGCCCGACCGGGTGGCGCAGGACCTCTCGGCAGCCAGGTCGGATGCCGACCATGTCATCGTCCTGCTGCACAGCGGCTGGAAGAAGACCGAAACGCTCAGCCCGGAGCAGCAGGATCTCGGCCAGGCCGCGCTGGACGCCGGGGCCCGCCGTTCGACTGGCACGACCGGCACACCTGGGGGCCTGCCGTCACCGGCGCCGACCGGGCCTACCTGGCCTTCACCCCCGACATCTCCATGCCCGGAGCCGACGACCTGCTCGCAGAGTTCACCGAGGTCGCGGTCGAGCACGGTCTGCAGCGGGTAGTGCTGCTCTCCGGTCGCGGCGAGGAGGCCGCCCGCCGGGCCGAGCGGCGCGTGACCGACGTCGTCCCGGAGTGGACGGTCCTGCGCTCGGCGTTCTTCATGCAGGACTTCAGTGAGCACTTCTGGCTCTCGACGCCGTGCGGCACCGGTCGATCGCGCTGCCGGCCGGACAGACGCCGGAGCCGTTCGTGCACCTCGACGACCTAGCGGCCGTCGCCGTGCAGGCCCTGACGACCGACCAGTGGCTCGGCCGGACGCTGGAGCTCACCGGCCCCAGGCTGCTGACGGTCGAGGACGTCGTGGCCGAGCTGACCGCCGCGGTCGGTGACGCGGTGCGCTACCTGGACTGCACGGCGGAGCAGTTCGTCGCCGGAGCGACGGCCGAGGGGGTGCCGGAGCCGGAAGCCCGGATGCTGGCACACGTCTTTGGCCAGGTCCTGGACGGACGCAACGCCCACCTCAGCGGCGATCTCGCAGCCGTGACCCCCCTGGGAGCGGGGGCGATCGGCGGTGGGCCCGGCATCTTCTCCGTGATGGTGCTGTCGGCGCTGCGGCGGCTGCCGGCCGACCAGGCGGTCGGGACGATGCAGCGGATCAACGAGGCGGCGCTGAGCCCGCCGTTCCTGGGTGTGTTCCTCGGAACAGCGGTATGCAGCACCGCCGTGGTCGTGCACAGCGTCGTCACCTGGGGTGCCCAGGGTTCAGGCCCGCACTTGGCGGGAGCAGGACTCTACCTGTCGGCCGTCCTGCTGACTGGCGTGCCCCTCGCTGGACCATGGCCAACCACGTCCGCTCAGTCGCCGCCCTCGGCGCCGCCGTGCTGCTGGCCTGGTAGGGACCACGCCGGGTCGCACCCGATGAAGCCGATCAGCCTGCTCTGCACGTCGGCGTCGTCGACCGACGGCCCCCGGGCCAGCTCGACCCCTGCCCCGGCCTGCAGGAACCCCGGGAACCAGCCGGTCAGATGACCCACCACGTCGCGTGCGGTCCACCCTGCTACGAGGGTCGGCGCATCCCAGTGCTGCACGCCCTGGGTGACCTGGCTGAAGCGCCCGGCGACCTCCCGGTGCCAGTCCGCCGGCGGCTCAGAGCGCGCCATCGGCCAACATCCTCTCCAGCTTGGCGTGACCCTGCTCGACCCCGGTCTCCATGCCGCTGGCCAGCCACGCGTCGCGGCCCGCCATGCTGTCCACCAGCGACTGGCCGTGCAGCCGGGTGCGGCCCTCGCCGAGGTCCTCGAACCACAGCGTCTCCAGTGCCACGTCGTCGGGCTGCCCGTCGAAGGTGAACGTCTGCACGATCCGATCGGGCCGGACCTCGTGGAAGCAGCCGCGGAAGCCGTAGTCCTCACCGTCCCGCGAGTGGCGGAAGCGCCAGCTCCCGCCGCTGCGTGCGTCCCAGTGATCGATGGTGCAGACCAGGTCGTCCGGTCCGATCCACTGCGCGTAGAGCTCGGGGTCGGTGTGCGCCCGGAACAGCTGCTCGGGCGTCGCGGCGAACTCGCGGGTGATCCGGATGATCGGTAGGTCCGGGTCGGCCTCGACCGTCGTGGTTCCGGTGCCGGTGGCGGTGCTGGTGGCGTTCATGATGCGTTTCCTCTCTGCCGGTGATGGCTGTCGTCCTGGTGGTGACGTTCGGGGGCGTTCTCGTCCATGGAGGCCAAGACGGCATCGAGACGGGAGTAGCGCTCCTCCGCCTCGCGGCGGTAGCGCTCGATCCACTTGGTCATCAGGTCGAACACCTCGGCCTCCAGGTGCACCGGCCTGCGTTGCGCGTCGCGGCTGCGACTGACCAGGCCGGAGGTCTCCAGGACCTTCAGATGCTTGGAGACGGCCTGCAGACTGACGTCGTATGCCGTTGCGAGCTGGCCGACGGTGGCATCACCGGCCGCCAGGCGCGCCACCATGTCGCGGCGCGTGGGGTCGGCCAGTGCGGCGAAGACCCGGGACAGCTCGTCGGCCATATCTGCTCCTCAACCAAACGGTTGACAACACAGTAGCGCTGTGGCGCTCAGTAATCAACCATGTGGTTCCATAAGCCTTCGACCCTCCGTGCACGACCGAGGTCGGTGTCCGTGCGGGCAGACATGACACTGCCCGCCCGGGTCGACTCAGCGTCGACCGGGCGGGCAGGATCAGCAGTGGGTCAGGCGACCATGCCGTGCGGGTCGATGACGTACTTCTTGGCCACGCCGGAGTCGAAGTCGGCGTAGGCCTGCGGCGCCTCGTCCAGCGTCACCGTGGTGGCGTTGACGGCCTTGGCGATGTCCACGCGGTCGTGCAGGATCGCCATCATCAGCCCGCGATGGTACTTCATCACCGGGCACTGACCGGTCATGAACGAGTGCGACTTCGCCCAGCCGAGCCCGAGCCGCAGCGACAGCGAGCCCTCCTTGGCCGCGTCGTCGGCCGCTCCCGGGTCGCCTGTGACATAGAGCCCCGGGATGCCGAGGCCACCGCCGGCGCGGGTGATGGTCATCAGCGAGTTGAGCACCGTCGCAGGAGCCTCCTGCGACGAGTGCTCACCGTGGCCGCGCGCCTCGAAGCCGACCGCGTCAACCCCGCAGTCGACCTCGGGCACCCCGAGGAGCTGCTCGAGCTGGTCGCCGACGTCGCCCTTGGACACGTCGACGGTCTCGCAGCCGAAGCTGCGGGCCTGGGCCAGCCGATCCTCGTTGAGGTCACCGACCACGACAACGGCCGCACCGAGCAGCTGGGCCGAGGCCGCCGCCGCCAGGCCCACGGGGCCGGCACCGGCGACATACACCGTGGAGCCGACGCCGACCCCGGAGGTGACGGCACCGTGGAAGCCCGTGGGGAAGATGTCGGAGAGCATGGTCAGGTCCAGGATCTTCTCCATCGCCTGGGCCTTGTCGGGGAAGCGCAGCAAGTTCCAGTCGGCGTAGGGCACCAGGACGTACTCGGCCTGACCGCCGACCCAGCCGCCCATGTCGACATACCCGTAGGCGCTGCCGGGCCGGTCAGGGTTGACGTTGAGGCAGATGCCGGTCAGCCCCTCCTTGCAGTTGCGGCACCGGCCGCAGGCGATGTTGAAGGGCACCGAGCACAGGTCGCCCTCCTTGATGAACTCCACACCCGGGCCGGCCTCGACGACCTCGCCGGTGATCTCGTGGCCGAGAACCAGACCTTCAGGGGCAGTGGTTCGGCCGCGGACCATGTGCTGGTCGGACCCGCAGATGTTGGTGGTGACCACCTTGAGGATCGCGGCGTGCGGCAGCGAGCGACCGACGTTGTCCGGGTTGACACCCGGCCCGTCCTGCAGCTGGAAGCTCGGGTAGTCGATGTCCTGCACCTCGGTCTTGCCGGTTCCCATGTAGGCAACGGCCCTGTTGGACGGCATGTGCGACTCACAATCCGGCTGCCCACACCGGCCCGGGGGGAGACAACGACGCTGCAGCCTGTTCGGGCTTCCGACGCTACTCCTGGACCTCCGAGCGGCGTCGCCGGGGGTATGCAGCATCGCGCCAAGGGTGACGTGTGCGCCTCAGCGCCGCCTGGCGCGCAGGACCACCTCGGCCGCTGCGGTTCCCGTGGCTCGCAGCGAGCGGTGCTGCTGCACCCAGGCAACGCGACGCTCAGCGGCCTCCTCGTCGGGCTCGGCCCGCAGCGCGCGGATCATCGCGGCGGCCGCCGCGTCGACGTCGTGCGGCACCGCCTCCCCCAGCCCGTGCTCGGTGAGGTCGGCCACCGCAGGACCGGGACCGGCATAGACCACGGGCGTGCCGCAACCAAGGGCCGCGAGCACCTTGGTCGGGTAGGCGAAGTCGTAGCCGATCCCCGGCCGGACGCTGACCAACCCCGCCGCGGCGCCGCGCAGCCAGGCCGCCGCTGCCACCGGCGGCGCCAGCGGCCGCAGCTCGATCGCCCCCTCCGGGAGCTGGCCCGCGATCCGCTGCAGGACGGGCCAGGAGCTGCCCTGCCCCAGGAAGACCAGCCGGGCGTCCGGCAGCTGCTCCAGCACCGTGGCCATCGCCTCGGCGAAGACCTCGGCACCCTGCCACTCCGAGGCCGTGCCCGCATACAGCAGGAACGGGGTCTGCGGTATGCCGCGGGCCTCGGGTGAGGTCCGGGTGTGGTCGGGGTGGCTGTCGTGCGGCTCGAAGATCGTCGTGTCGATGCCGTTGGGGACGACGTGCACTCGGGCGGCGCCCAGCGCCCGCACCCGGTCGGCGACACCGTCGGTCACGGCGATGACGTCGGCGGCGCCCTGCAGCGCCCACCCCTCCACCGCCCGCAGGGCAGCAACGACGGGAGCCGGGGCACCCGTGGACTCCGCGGCGTCGGACCACACGTCGGCGGCGTAGTAGACGTAGGGCATTAGCTCCCCGGTGAGCGCGGAGCGGAGTGTGGTCACCAGGCGCACGACCGCCCCGGTGGTGGGCGGCGGCTCCACGACCACGACGTCCGGGACGCGCGTGGCCAGCAGCCGCAGCACCAGCGGCAGGTCGAAGCTGAGGTAGGGCAGGTAGCCGCGCACATAGCCGTCCCGGTCCCGCAGCACCGGCCATCGGTGCATGGTGGGTCCCCCCGGGCCGAACACGACGGTGTCGGTCCGACTGCGCGAGGTGAGCACGGTGACCTGCGCCGCCCGCTCGCCCAGCGCGTCGACCAGGGCCTGCAGCCGGTATGCGGCAGCCGCCCGGTCGGGGGTGAAGATTCGGGTGGCCAAGACCACCCGTGCCTTGGCACCGGAGCGAGGTGTCATGATCGCTTCCCCTCCCGGGTCACACCGCGACGGTGCGGTCGGTCGCGGCGGACTCCAGCACTGCCTCGACGACGGTCAGGGTGTGCACGCCCTCCTCCATGGAGACGACCAGCGAGGCCGCCTCGGGCTTGCCGCGCAGCACGTCGCGGAAGTTCTCCTGCTCCACCCGCAGCGGCTCGCGCTTGGCGATGGCGTAGCGGATCGCATCGCCCTCGGAGACCCCGCGGAAGACCGCGACCCGGTCCCACTGCGAGGTCACGTCGCCGTTGGCCACGAAGGTCAGGTCGCCGGTCAGCGTGTCCGCGACGAAGGAGCCCTTCTCCCCCGTCGCGACCGTCTCACGCACCTTGCGCGGGGAGAGCCAGTTGACGATGTGGCTGACCACGATGCCGTTGGCCAGCCGACCCGAGGCCACCACCATGTCCTCGTGCTCTCGGCCGGAGCGGTGCGTCACCTGGCCGGACACCACGGCATACGGGCTCTGCGCGATCCACGCGGCCAGGTCGATGTCGTGGGTGGCCAGGTCCTTGACCACGCCCACGTCGGCGATCCGGGCGGGGAACGGACCCTGCCGCGAGGTGGCGATCTGATAGACCTCGCCGAGCTCGCCGGCCTCGATCCGGCGGCGCATCTCCAGCAGCGCCGGGTTGCACCGCTCGACGTAGCCGACGCAGCCGACCAGTCCCGCCTGGGCGAAGGCCGCGGCGACCCGGCGCCCGGACTCCGCGGTCGCGGCGATGGGCTTCTCCACCATGGTGTGCACCCCGGCGTCGGCGAGGGCCAAGGCCACGTCCTCGTGCAGGTAGGTCGGGACGGCGACCATGGCAGCGTCGATGCCGGTGTCGATGAGACTCTGCACGTCGGGCAGCACCGCCAGCTCGGCGGCGACCCCGTGCTTGTCGCCGAACGGGTCGGCGACGGCGACCAGCTGCATACCCTCCACCTCGCGGATCACCCGCGCGTGGTGCCGGCCCATCGAGCCCAGCCCGATCAGCCCCATCCGCACGGGTCGGTCCGTCGGCACCACCGCCACCGGCCCGTCGACCGTCACCGACTTCATGACCCAGCTCCCATGACGGTGTTGACCGCCTCGACCACCCGCGCCAGATCCTCCCGGGTCAGCGACGGGTGCACCGGCAGCGAGATGACCTCGGCCGCGGCCCGGGCCGTCTCGGGCAGCTCGTGGGCCGGCGCGAAGCGGGCCAGGGAGACCAGCTCGTGGTTGGGGATCGGGTAGTAGACCCCGCAGCCGACCTGGTGCTCCTCGCGCAGCGCCTGCATCACCCGGTCGCGCTCGGCGGCGCTCGCCCCGGCGACCCGGATCGTGTACTGGTGGTAGACGTGCGTGGCGCCTTCGCGCACCGGCGGGGTCACCACACCCTCCAGGTGCTCGTCCAGGTATGCCGCATTGGCCTGCCGCGTCGCGGTCCAGGCCAGGATCCTGCCCAGCTGCACCCGGCCGATGGCCGCATGGATGTCGGTCATCCGGTTGTTGAGCCCCACGATCTCGTTGGCGTACTGCCGCTCCATGCCCTGGTTGCGCAGCAGCCGCATCCCCCGGGCGATCTCGGCGTCGGCGCAGGAGACCATGCCCCCCTCGCCGGAGGTCATGTTCTTGGTCGGGTAGAGGCTGAACATCCCGAACGTGCCGAAGGACCCGACCGGCCGGCCCGCCCAGCTGGCGCCGTGTGCCTGCGCGGCGTCCTCGAAGACCTGCAGCCCCGCCCGGTCGGCCACCTCCTGGAGCCCGTCGATGTCGGCGGGATGGCCGTAGAGGTGCACCGGCATGATCGCCGCCGTGCGCTCGGTGACCGCCTCGCCCACCGAAGCCGGGTCGAGGGTGAAGGTGTCGGCGCTGATGTCGGCGAAGACCGGGGTCGCGCCGGTCAGCGCTACGGAGTTGGCGGTGGCCGCGAAAGTGAACGAGGGCACGATCACCTCATCCCCTGCCCCGATGCCCGCGGCGATCAGGCCCAGGTGCAGCCCCGACGTGCCGGAGTTGACCGCCACGCACTCCCGGCCGCCGACCAGGAGTTGCGCGAACTCGGTCTCGAACGCCGCGACCTCCGGTCCCTGCGCGATCATCCCCGAGGCCATCACCTGCAGCACGGCCTCCTGCTCCGCACTGCCGATCAGCGGCTTGGCCGCCGGGATCATCGCCCGCTCACTCATTGGGGGCCACCTCCCGGATCGTGTCGCCGTGCGAGAGGTATGTCGTGCCGCTCACCGGGCAGGTCCACCGCCCGTCGCCGTCCTGCTGCAGCGGGGCCCCCGCCTGGCCCACCCAGCCCCGCTGCCGCGCCGGCACCCCGACCATCAGCGCGTGGTCGGGCACGTCGCGGGTCACCACGGCCCCCGCCGCGACCGTGGCCCAGGCGCCGATCTGCAGCGGAGCCACGCAGACGGCGCGCGCGCCGATCGAGGCACCGTAGCCGATGCTCACCCCGACCGGCTCCCAGTCCTGCACGCTCTTCAGCGACCCGTCGGGGTTGATCGCGCGGGGGTGCATGTCGTTGGTCAGCACCGCAGCGGGACCGATGAACACCCCGTCGGCCAGCCGCGCCGGCTCGTAGACCAAGGCGTAGTTCTGCACCTTGCAGGCGTCGCCGAGCCGCACGTCGGGTCCGATGTAGGCCCCCCGCCCGATCACGCAGTCCGCGCCGAGCACCGCACCCTCGCGCACCTGCGCGAGGTGCCAGATCGAGCTGCCCTCCCCGATCACGGCGTCGGCGGCCACGTCGGCACTGTCCGCGATGCGCGTCGCCACTGCTCTCCTTCGGTGTCGGGATGCTCTCGTGCGCCAGAATGCTCGCATGACTGTATCGCCCCGGGCCGACGAGGGCTGGGTGGTGATCCCGCTGTTCGAGGAGGCGGCGGTGATCGGCGGAGTGCTGGAGCAGCTGCTGGAGCGCTTCGCCCACGTCGTCTGCGTGGACGATGCCTCCGCCGATGCCAGCGCACAGATCGCCGAGCAGTCCGGGGCGGTCGTGCTGCGGCACCCGTTCAACCTGGGCCAGGGCGCCTCGCTGCAGACCGGGATCCGCTACGTGCTCGAGGCCACCGATGCGGCATACCTGATCACCTTCGACGCCGACGGTCAGCACCAGGTCGTCGACGCCGTCGAGATGCTGCAGCGGGCTCGGCGGGACGACCTGGCCATCGTGTTCGGCTCGCGGTTCCTGGACGAGCGCACCCGCCCCGGCGTGCTCAAGAAGGTGGTGCTCAAGACCGCCGTGTGGATCACCAACCAGCAGACCGGGATGCGGCTGTCCGATGCCCACAACGGGCTGCGGGTGATCCGACGGGACGCGGCGCAACGGCTGGACCTGCGGCAGAACCGGATGGCGCACGCCACCGAGATCGTGCTGCAGCTCGGCCGCACCCGGTTGCCGTGGGCAGAGCACCCCGTCCACGTGCTCTACACCGACTACTCTCGGGCCAAGGGCCAGTCGTTGATCAACGCGGTCAACATCCTGGTCGACTCGATCCTGAAGTGAGGCCCGCAGGGAGGCAGGTGCGCCGATGCTGGACCAGCCGCTGATCAAGGTCATCCTGCTCGCCGCCATCGTCGTGCTCACCGCCATGCTGACCCGCTCGACCGCGGGCGCCCGGCACCAGGCGGTCCGGCGCCTGTTCCTGATCGGCTTCGTCGTGCTGGCCGCCGTGGCGGTGCTGTTCCCGCCCTTCCTGACCCAGGTCGCTCAGGCGGTCGGCGTCGGCCGCGGCGCCGACCTACTGCTCTACGGCCTGACCGTGACATTCCTGGGCTATGTCGCGGCCAGCTATCGGCGGCTGCGCCAGATGGAGCAGCAGGTCACCACGCTCGCCCGGGAGCTGGCAGTGCGGGAGGCCGTGCACCGGGACCAGCACGGTAGGTAGTCACCGCCCCATCCCTCGTTCACATTGCGCGGGATAGCGTCCATTGCGCCGTGTCCGGACACGGCGCAATGAACACAGTGCCGCGCAATACGTTCAGAGGTCAGAACTCGAAGGTCAGAGCTCGGCGACGGCGCGTTGCACCACGTCATACGTCGGCCGGTCGGCGGCCACCACGATGCCGCGGCTCGATCCCTGCGGGACGTAGGGCGTGCCGTCGAAGGTCCCGACGAACCCGCCGGCCTCCGTCACCATCAGCGCCCCGGGGGCGTGGTCCCACGGCTTGGTCCGGGTGTAGATCGTGGCGTCGGCGTCGCCCTGCAGCAGATGGGGATAGTCCACTCCGCAGCACACCCAGGTGAGCTCCAAGGGGCGTAGCGGGCCTGGTTCGGCGCCGACGAACGGCCGGTGCGAGGTGCGCACGTCCAGTTCGCCGGGGTCGCGGGGCGGGGCCGCCCGCTGCAGCAGCACCCCGTCGCGCCGCACCCCCTGCCCCAGCTCGGCGACATACCCCGCCTGGTGCTGCGGCTGCCAGATCCAGCCGCGCACGGTGCGTCCGTCGCGGACCTCGGCGACCATCACGGCGTGGTCGCGGGAGCCGTGCACGAAGTTCTTGGTGCCGTCGACGGGGTCGACGGTGAAGGCGTGCTCGGCTGCGTCGTAGCGCTCCAGCAGTGCCGGGTCGGCGGCCTGTGCCTCCTCGCCGAGGATCACCGCGTCGGGGTATGCCGTGGACAGGGCCTCGGTGATCAGGGTCTCGGCCTCGTGGTCGGCCACGGTGACCAGGTCGCCGGGGTTCTTCTCCATCACCTGCTCGTCGGACAGGTCACGGAAGCGTGGGTTGATCACGCGTTGGGCGACGTCACGGAGCAGGTCGAGCACAGCGGCGGTGTCCACGGTGCCCAGCCTGCACCCTGCCGCAGCAGGGGGCGAACGCGGGCTCAACCCCAGACGGACGTGGCGCCGCTGTCGCCCGCCAGGATGACGGCCAGCACCGTCGCCGCGGCCAGCACCACCGAGAGCACCATGATGCCGATCCGCAGCCACGCGGCCCCCAACACGCCTGTCCGCTTGCTCCACCGAGTCCGGGGACTGGACACCAGCCAGAGCAGCACCGCCGCCAGGCCGAGCAGTGGACCGAGCCACTGAACCCGTGCCCCCCACAGAAAGTGCTCGTCGAGGATGGGAGTCTGGGTGACTCCCTCCGCGAGCTCGCGTCCGAACTGCACGGTGAACCAGGCGATCAGTCCACTGGCAACGCCGATCACGGGCAGACCCCAGTCGAGCCAGGCACGGAACCGCGGGAGCACGACCCACAGCACCACGGCGAGCGCCGCGACCGGGATGAGCACGACGGCCGCGTGGACCAGCAGCGGGTGCAGCGGAACATCCGGCAGCATGGGTCCTCCTGGACGAAAGAGTAGAGAGTGCGCAGGTCATACGTCCATCCCCCGCCGATGGATTGCGCAGACAACCTCCCTCCTCGGCGCCTGGGCGAACAGCTCCATTGCTAGCACGCTCTCGGCGCTGGTGCAGCGGGTGCTGGAGCGGGAGCTGCGCGTCGACGACGTGGGGCGAGCGAGCCGCGTGCTCACCGGTGTCCGTGGTGATGGGGTACCACCCGTGCTCAGACTCGCCGACGGCACGACGTGGCACCTCAGCCACCCCTGTCCGGACGCGGGGCGACAGCGCCCTGGCGAAGATGTCTCGGTGCTCCTGCTCTGGATGACCCCCGAGGTCGAGACCGCAGAGGCCACGCTGACCCGGCTCGGGCTGCGCCCCCGGCTGCGCTCGGAGCGCGGCGGCTGGACGGACTTCGAGGGTGCCGACGTCGACGCCCTCGGCGCACGGTCCGCTCGCCGTGGGGGTCCTGCTGCTGGAGGTGGGGGCGGCGATGACCGTCTACATCTCGGCGGTGGTGCTGCCACGGGCGATGGTCGACCTGGACGCGGCCGGCGCCTACCCGGTGCTGCTCTCGGCCGCCTCGGTCGGTGCCTTCCTTGCCTTTGTCGTGGCCCAGCCGCTGTGGCGCCCAGTTCCTCGGGTGGACCAGCGGCCCGCTGCTGGTGCTCCTCCGGTGCCATCGACCTCATCTTCGCCGCCACGGCGGACGAGCCGCTGGGCCTGCGCGTGAGCACCGTGCTGTTCGCCCTCGTGCTGACCCTGGCCCTGATTGTCCTGGCCGGCTCGGGTCGGCGTCGCGAAAACCGGTGGCACGACACCGGGTGAACAAGGCAATGTGGAAGCGCGAGACGGCATACCGTCGCTGAGCGCGGCTCCACGGAGCCGGCGAGGAGAGGAGATCGAGATGGTCACGACTGCCTTCGGGATGTCCCGGACCCTTCCTCTCTCACCCAGGAGCACCTGCCGTGTCCACACAACCTTCGAGGGATGACCTCGACCCCTCCTTCGTCTTCGACTACCAGCCGCTCGACCTGCCCTCCGCGGAGTCGGAGGGCGCGACCGCCCAGCACACCACCACCTACTGGGACGTCCGACGCGGCTGCCGCGGCCCCCAGCCACTGCCCGACTGGGTGGTGACCGACGCCGGCGCGATCGACACCGAGCTCGGCGTCCTCAAGACCGGCAAGGAGGCCGACGTCCACCTGGTGCGGCGCGCCGCCACCGACGGCACAGGCCAGGAGTCCTTGATGGCGGCCAAGCGCTATCGCGGCGAGGAGCACCGCAGCTTCCACCGGGCCTCGGCCTACACCGAGGGCCGACGCACCAAGAAGTCCCGCGACAGCCGGGCGCTGGAGGGCCGCTCCAGCTACGGCCGGCAGGTCGCCGCCGGTCAGTGGGCGTATGCCGAGTGGGACGCCCTCAACCGGTACTGGGCGGCTGGGTTGCCGGTCCCCTACCCGGTGCAGCTCGACGGCACCGAGATCCTGATGGAGTTCATCGGCGACGCCGACGGTGTCGCGGCCCCGCGGCTCGCGCAGACCCGACCCGACCCAGTACTGCTGGCCGGCTACTACGAGCAGCTGGTGCGCGCGATCCACCTGCTCGCCTCGCACGGGGCCGCGCACGGCGACCTGTCCGCATACAACGTGCTGGTCGATGGCGCCGACGTGGTCATCATCGACATGCCGCAGGTCGTCGACATCGTCGGCAACCCTCAGGGCAGGGAGTTCCTGCGCCGCGACTGCGTCAACATCTGCGCCTGGTTCACAGCACGCGGTCTGGACGTCGACGGAGGCGCGCTGCTCACGCAGGTGCACGGGAGTCTGTGACGTGGGCCGAGATCGCCGGGCACCTCCGCCGATCAGAGGCTGATGACGCGCACGAGGTGCTCCAGCGCGCGGAAGTCATCGCCGTTGCGAGTGTAGAGATCCAGACCGTGGGCGTGAGCGGTGGCGGCGATCAGCAGATCAGCCAGTCGGCCGCGCGGCCGGCGTCCAGCCGCGACCACCCCGGCGGCCATGAGGCCGTAGCTGCGTCCTGCCGTGCCGTCGAAGGGCAACGGCTCGAACCGCGCCTCCACCTCCTGCAACCGGGCCTGGCGCTTCGCGGCCTCATCGGGGGTCGAGGCCAGGTGAGGCCCGGCCGCCAGCTCGGCAACGGTGATCGCCGAGATGACAAGCTCCTGCGGAAGCTCGGCCACGACGGCGGGGTCGTGCCAGTCGACGACGACCGAGGTGTCCAACAGCCCGGACGTCACGGCCACAGGGCCTGATCGATCACGTGCTCGGTGTCGGCTCGGAACCGCTCATGGTCGATGCGCACTCCTCCCCTGGCCAGCGCCTCGATCTCAGCGCGCGGGACGAAGGTAGGCCGTCCCGGACGCAGCGGCCTCAGCTCGGCGACAGGCTCACCGTTGCGGGTCACCACGAACGTCTCCCCCGCCCTGACTGCCTCGATCACCTTCGCGTTGTCGTTGCGAAGCTCACGCTGCGGGATGGTTCTGGTCATAATCCCAGCGTAGCAATTCATACTACGCAGTGCTACACACGTATCCGGAGGTGCTCGCACGGCTCCTGCCAGTGGACATCGTTCTGTGGGTCACCATCGACTGAGGGATCACGGCTCCAGCCGGACCGCCCCCGGGCCCTGAGCCGACAAGGTGTCGTGCGGGTTGTAGAGCGCGCAGGAGCGCAGGCTCAGACAGCCGCAGCCGATGCAGCCGTCAAGATCGTCGCGCAACCGCTCCAGGCGAGAGATCTGGTGATCCAGTCGGCTGCGCCAGCCCCGCGACAGCCGGTGCCAGTCGGCCTTGGTGGGCGTGCGCCCCAGCGGGAGGGTGTCCATCGCGGCACCGATCTCCTCCAGCGACAGCCCGACCGCCTGGGCCGCGCGGATGAAGGCCACCCGACGCAGGACGGATCGCGGGTAGCGGCGCTGGTTGCCGCTGGAACGCTGGGCGCGCAGGAGCCCACGAGACTCGTAGTAGCGAACGGCCGAGGTGGCGACCCCGGCGCGGGCCGCGACATCGCCGATGCTCAGGTGGGCGTCCGGCATACCGGCCCGCATGTCTTGTCTTAAAGTCAACTTCAAGTTGTTGGATGCAGAGCATGACGACAACGACCCCGCACCGGCCCGACGACATCGCCCGACTGATGAGCCTGATGACCGGCGACGAAAAGCACACCCCGGCGGCCACCTCCACCCTCGACGTGCTCCGGGTGCTCTACGAGCAGGTGTTGCGGGTCACGCCCGAGACGATCCAGGCGCCGGACCGTGACCGGTTCTACCTGTCCAAAGGGCATGGCCCGATGGCCTACTAGGCCGTCCTTGCTGCCCGGGGTTCTTCCCGCACGCCTGGTTGGCGGACTGGGCCCAGGGGGGGCTCACCGCTGGGCCACCAACCGGACCGGACCCTGGTGCCCGGCGTGGAGATCGGCACCGGCTCCCTCGGTCACGGCCTGCCGCTGGCGGTGGGCAGCGCGCTGGGCCTGCGGGCTCAGGGCATCGGCGCCCGGGTGGTCGTGGTGGTCGGGGACGCCGAGCTGGACGAGGGCAGCAACCAGGAGGCCATCGAGGCCGCCGCCGCGTTCTCGCTGGACGCGCTCACGGTCGCCGTGATCGACAACGGCGCCCTCGAATCCGCCCTGAGCCTGCGGCCGGGGCGGCCCAACGTGGTGCTGGCCCAGGTCGAGGAGAAGTGATGACGGCGTCGGTGAGTCCACGTCAGGCCTTTGCCACGACGGCGGTTGACCTGCTCGATCATCGCGCAGACGTGGCGGTGGCGTATGCCGAGATCTCCGGTCAGTATCTCGAGCAGGCCCGACGACGACACCCCGACCGGGTGCTCAACGTCGGCATCCGGGAGCAGCTGCTCGTCAGCGTCGGTGCGGGGCTCGCCCTGAGCGGCCTGCGCCCCATCGTGCACACCTTCGCGACGTTCCTCGTGGAGCGGGCCTTCGAGCAGATCAAGCTCGACTTCGCCTCCATGCCCCCTCGACGGTGGTCGAGGTCCAGACGGTGCTGCGGCAGGCGGTGGCCGACACCGGCCTGCACTACGTCCGCGTCGTGGAGCAGACCAACACCAAGTCCCACCCCGGTCCCGGGCTGCACGTCATACGCCGCGGAGCGGAGACGACGGTGATTGCCCTGGGACCGGTGCTGGACGACGTGCCCGCGGCAACCGCAGGATCCGATGCGACGGTGCTCTATGCGCATACGGTGCGGCCCTTCGACTCGGCAACCCTGCAGGCGGTCGTGCCCCGTGGCGGTGAGGTCGTCCTGGTCGAGCCGTGGCTGGAGGGTACGTCGGCGCACGCCGTGAGCGCTGCCTTGGCCGATCGACAGCACCGTCTGCTCAGCCTGGGGGTCCGGCGCTCACCCGAGCTCCGCCGCTACGGTTCGGCTCGCGACCATATCCGGGCGCACGGGCTGGATCCCGCCGGTCTGCGGGAGGCCATCGACCGGTTCGCCGGCCACCGTTGAGCGCAGCGCGCGGTTACGCCGCGATCAGCCCCGCAGCCGGTCGGCCAGCGAGGTGGCCACCTGGTCGGGGGTCAACCCGACCTGCTCCAGGATCTGAGCGCGCGAGGCGTGGTCCAGGAACTGCTGGGGTATGCCGTAGCACCAGACCGGCACGCCCGGTCCGGCCCCGCCCTTACGGCTCAAAGCCTGGGTCACCCTGCTGCCGATGCCCCCTTCGAGGATGTTGTCCTCAATGACCGCGACGGCCTGGGCACGCCCGGCCGCGTGCAGCAGCGAGTCACTGACCGGCAGCACCCACCGGGGGTCCACGACGCGGACCTGGTGCCCCCCGGCGCTCAGCTTGTCGGCGACCTGCAGTGCGAGTCCGGCCATCGAGCCGACTCCCACCAGCAGCACCTCGGGGTCGCCGTCGCACTCGCGCAGCACGTCGAGATCGCCGTCGGTTCCGACCGCCTCGAGCGGCTCGGCGACGCTGCCCTTGGGGAAGCGCAGGACGCTCGGCCCGTCGTCGATGTCGACGGCCTCGCGCAGGGCGCGCCGCACCTGCGCACCGTCCCGGGGCGCGGCCAGCCGCACGCCGGGGACGATGCCGACGACACTCATATCCCACATGCCGTTGTGGCTGGCGCCGTCGCTGCCGGTGACGCCGGCCCGGTCCAGCACGAACGTGACGCCCTGCCGGTGCAGGGCACAGTCCATCAGCATCTGGTCGAAGGCCCTGTTGAGGAACGTCGCGTAGACCGCGACGACCGGGTGCATCCCGGCGAAGGACAGCCCGGAGGCCATGGTGACGGCGTGCTGCTCGGCGATGCCGACGTCGAAGACCCGGGCCGGGTAGCGATCGGCGAAGGGCAGCAGGCCGACCGGGATCAGCATCGAGGCGGTGATCGCCACGATGTCCTTGCGCTGCGCACCCAGGGCCACCAGCTCGTCACTGAACTCGTCGGTCCATTCCCGCGACGCAACCTCCAGCGGCAGCCCGGTCTCGGGGTTGATCGCCTTGACAGCGTGGAACCGGTCGATCTCGTCGGCCGTGGCCGGGTCGTAGCCGTGCCCCTTCTCGGTGAGCACGTGCACCAGGACCACACCGCGGAAGTCGCGGGCCCGCCGTAGAGCGGTCTCCAGGGTGTCCAGGTCGTGCCCGTCGATCGGTCCGAGGTACTTCAGCCCCAGGTCCTCGAACATTCCCTGCGGACTGACGATGTCCTTGATGCCCTTCTTGAGCCCGTGCGCCGTGGCATACATCCGCTTGCCGACGATGGGGGTGCGGTTGAGGCTGCGCTTGCCCCAGTCGAGCACACTCTCGTAGCCGCGGGTGGCCCGCAGCGAGGCCAGGTAGTCGGCCATCCCCCCGGTGGTCGCGGCATACGAGCGCTCGTTGTCGTTGATCACCACGACCAGCGGCAGGTCGGGGTTGGCGGCGATGTTGTTGAGCGCCTCCCAGGCCATCCCGCCAGTCAGCGCGCCGTCACCGATGACCGCGACCGTATGCCGGTGGGCCTCCCCTCGCAGCTGGCGGCCGGCGGCGATGCCGATCGCCCAGGACAACGACGTGGACGCATGCGAGTTCTCCACCACGTCGTGCTCGGACTCGGCCCGGCTGGGGTAGCCGGACAGGCCGCCCTCCTGCCGGAGCAGGTCGAAGCCGGCGGCCCGGCCGGTGAGGATCTTGTGGACGTAGGCCTGGTGGCCGGTGTCGAACACGATCCGGTCCGTCGGGGAGTCGAAGGTGCGGTGCAGCGCCAGGGTCAGCTCGACGACCCCGAGGTTGGGGCCGAGGTGGCCTCCGGTGCGGGAGACTTTGCGGACCAAGAAGTCACGAATCTCGGTGGCCAGCTCGTCGAGCTCGGGGCCGCTGAGGTCGCGCAGGTCACGTGGGCCGGTGATCCGGTCCAGCACTCCCATCAGATGTTCTCCTCGCGTCGGCGTACCGGCGCCAGTCTAGACAGCGGGAGGGTCGGCTCAGCCGGCGCGCTGGGTCGGGAAGGAACCCGGGACCGGGTCCACTCCGAGTGCTTCGTCGATGACGTCCTGGTCGAGCTCACCCGAGGCCATCGCAGCCACCACCATGAGCTCCGTGACGAGGCGGATCTCCTCCACCGTCT
>NZ_JBPCKQ010000167.1:0-4516 GCF_051004135.1 Ornithinimicrobium sp. | reverse complement strand
TCCTTGGACATGGCGGCCTTGCGCTCCTCATCCAACTTGTCGCCCATAATGTCGGTGTCCACCGGGCCCGGTGACACAGCGTTGACGGTGATGTTATGCTCGCCCACCTCCCTGGCCAGAGCCCCGGTGAAGCCAATAATTCCGGCCTTCGAGGCGCTGTAGGCGACCTTGGAGTAGGTGCCGCCACCGCGTTGCGCCGAGATCGAGGACACGCTGACGATCCGGCCCAGTTGCCGGTTGATCATGCCCTGCAGCACCCGCTGGGTGATCATGAACGTCCCGGTCATGTTGACGGCGAAGACCTTGTCCCACGCCTCCCGCGTTTCCTCCATGAACGTCGTCGGCGAGCTGATGCCGGCCAGGTTGACCAGCCCCACCACGGGCGGCAGCGACTCCTCGACGGCCTTGATCGCCGCTCCCACCGACTCCTCGTCGGAGACGTCGGTGCCCACTCCGAGGCACGGCACGCCATACCGACTGCTCAGGTCATCGGCGACCGCTTGCGCCTCCTGCCCGTCGATGTCCAGGATCGCGACCGCCCACCCCTGCTCGGCCAGGCGCTGGGCGGCGGCGCGTCCGATGCCGCGCTCGGAGGCGGCGCCGGTCAGCACGGCGGTCCGCTCGGTCGGCCACGTCATAGTAACTGTCTCGCTCATGTCGGTGCTCTCCTTGGGTCGGTCGGGTCACAGGTGTGCGCTGAGGGTGCGGACGACGTCGAGCAGCGACTGATCGGTGCCGACGTTGCCCGCGAAGACCACGTAGGGGATGCCGCGGTGGGGCCCGTCCACGGCCTCCCACAGCGAGACCAGCCCCGCCAGCATCGGCCCGCGCACCACGGCGTGGCGGATCTGCATACCGTGGGCAGCCACGTCCGATGAGGTGATGCCGCCCTTGGCCACGACGAACCGGGGCGGGGTGTCGGCCAGGGTGCGGCGGACCACGTCGACCACCGCCTCGGAGACTCCCCGGGCGATCCGCAGGCTCTCCTCGGGGTCGTCGGTCCTCTTCAACTGCCGGCTGGTATGCAGGATCACGTCGCCTCGCGCGAGGGCCTGGGTCACTGTGTCGACGGTATACTGCAGGTGTGCGTCGCGCTGCTCCTCGTCGACCAGGGCCTCGACCGACAGTTCGACCCGGCGCGCCTCGGGGTGACCGAAGAGCAGCGCGTCCAGCTGGCGGGTGGTCAGCGCGACGTGGGAGCCGACCACGACTAGCCCGCCCCGGCGCTCAGCGTCTTCCCCCAGGATCTCCTGCTCGCTCAGCGGCGGCCGGGCTTCTTGCCCGATCATGGCCCGCACGAACGGCGGCCCCACGCGGTAGAGCAGGTGCTTGCCCCGGCGCTCTGCCTCGATCAAGCCCAGGGCGAGCGCCCGCAGGTCGTGCTCGGTGACGATGTCGACCACGATCGGCGTGGAATCCTGCGCCGGCTCCACCGCGTCGGCGATGCCGTCGGCGCCCCCGCGCACGACGTCGAGATCGAGCACGATCACGACGTCGGCATCGACCCGACCCTGCGTCTTCTCCTGCACGTAGTCGGGCAGCGCCGAGTGGTGATAGCCGAAGGTCGCATCGGCGGCGAACTCGGTCTGCGCCGCCGGCACCAGCTCACCCTCCTGCTCCACGTAGTGCACCCCGCCGCTGGTGACGCGGCCCGCGTCGGGGAAGGCCGGGACGATCACGACCCCGTCGGTCGCCGGCAACCCGTGCTCACCGAGGGTCTCGGCGATGACGTCGGTCTCCAGGGGGTAGTGCCCGCGCAGGGTGGAGTCGCTGCGGCTGACGAAGGTGAGATCGATGCCGACGTCGTCGGCGGCAGCAGCACTGTGGGCGTTGGCCACGCACTCCTGCGTGCGATCGCGCGCGTCGGCGGGGTCCAGGCTGCGGGTGTTGGTCAGCACGTAGACCGCGGGAGCCAGCGCGCCGTTGATGCGGTGGGTGAAGGCCCAGGCGAAGTCCTCGACGTTCCACGTGGTCAGGACCGGAAGATCGGCCACCGACTGGGTGCCCGTCGGGTCGTCGTCGAGCACGATCAGCACCCGGGGTGAGGCCTCCCGGGCCGCTGCGACCTCGGCGGCGCTGACCTCGGTCTCGCTCGGGTATGCGGCGAGGAGCTCCGCTTGACTCGGCATACCCCTCCGTTGACGTCGCGGACCGCGCTCTCAGTATTGGGTCAACCTGACGTTGCGTCAACCGAGGCCACGACCGTTGCATGTCTACTGTTGACGCGCTCGCCTTGCATCCCCATAATGAGTGCGCCGACCAACGAGGTCCAGCGTGGATGAACGCAAGGGGATGTGTCCGTGGATATTCAACTGCTGTTGGCGCTGGTCATCGGGATCGGGACGATCATCGTCTTAGTGCTCCGCACCCGCCTCGACGCGTTCGTCGCACTCCTGATCGCCGCGCTGGTCACCGGTCTGATCGCCGGTCAACCGGTCCTGGACATCGTCAGCTCGATCACCACCGGCTTCGGCAACACCCTGGCCTCCATCGGGATCGTCATCGGACTCGGCGTCGCGATCGGCAAGATCCTCGAGGTCTCCGGCGCGGCCACAGCCCTGGCCAACGCCTTCCTGTCGGTCTTCGGCAAGGGCCGCGAGCCATGGGCAATGGGCAGCGTCGGCGCCCTGGTGTCGATCCCCGTCTTCTGCGACTCCGGCTACGTCATCATGAACCCCCTTGCCCGCTCGATCGCCCGGGTCAAGAAGGCCGGCTACGTGACCCTGGCCCTCGCTCTGGGCTGCGGCATGACGCTCACGCACCACCTGGTGCCGCCCACGCCCGGCCCCCTGGCGGTGGCCGGCATCCTCGGCGCCGACCTCGGCCTGCTCATCCTGGTCGGGTTGGCATTCACCATCCTGCTGCTGCCGGTAGTGGTCGTCTACGCCCGCTGGATCGGACCGAAGCTGGAGGACGAGGTCCGCGCCGACGTCAAACAGGCGGTGTATGCCGACGCGATGGCCAATGCAGGCGGCTCCGGCTCGGGGACCGGCTCCCATAGCGTTACGGAGGACGCCCCGAGCGGCGCGGCCGAGGACCGACCCGCGGACGGCTCACCGGACGAGGAGATCCTCGGCCAGCGGCCGGAGGGGGCGCCCAAGCACTCGGTGGGCGCGTTCGTGGGGTCGCTGCCCCTGCTGGTGCCCCTGCTGCTGATCGTGATGAACACTGTCAGCGGCGCCGTCGACCAGAGCCAACAGGGTGTGCAGGCCGAGGACTACGAGCCGTCCGGCTGGGCTGTTCCGTTGCAGTTCCTCGGCAACCCGGTCGTGGCCCTGGTCATCGGTGTGCTGCTGGCCGTCTACCTCCTGCTGCCGCGGTGGACCCCGCGCACCAAGGTGCAGGGTTGGTTCGCCGAGGCTGCCGCCTCCGCCGGTCTGATCTTGCTGATTACCGGAGCGGGAGGCGCCCTCGGGCAGGTATTGCGCGACTCCGGCGTGGGCGACGCGCTGGGCGAGGCGGTCGCGAGCACGGCGCTGCCCGGCTTCCTGGTGCCCTTCGTGGTCGCCACGTTCGTACGAGTGGCCCAGGGGTCCGGCACGGTCGCGATGGTCACCGCCGCCTCGGTGACCGCTCCCTTGGTCACGAGCCTGGGCATCGACCCCGTGGTCGCCGCCATCGCCTGCACCTCCGGGTCGATGGTCTTCAGCTACTTCAACGACTCCTACTTCTGGGTCGTGACCCGCTTCACCGGCCTCGAGGGCACAGCTGCGCTGAAGGGCTGGTCCGGGATCACCACCGCGGTGTGGGCGGGCTCCATCCCCCTGCTCTTCATCCTGAACCTGATGTTGGGATAAGCAACCCGCTCACCCACCGCGACACCACGCGAGCAAGTCGGTCGACAGCAGGCACCCACCCGGCATGCGGGAAGGTCCCCTTCAGCGTGGGGGCTCCAGCGGGTAGATCCGACGGGCGTTGCCGGCCGCGATCGCCGCGTGGATGTGGTCGGCATCGCAGCACGACCTGGTGCTCATCGACTGCCCACCCGAGTTCGGTGCATCCCCATTTTTCCTTGTAGATTCGGGGGAACGCTGATCCCCGCACCCGCTCCGGTGTTTCCGCGGCGACGTGACGCATTAGGTCTTTGGCCAGTCCTTTGCCTCGTGGGACAGCGGCGAGGTTGTACGCGCGGGTGTGATCTCCCCCTGGTTTGGTGAGTACCGCTGCGCTCCCCCGACAGTCCTGCAGCACCCACCACCGGGCACCAGTCGGCCCGGTGACACAACGGCTGGCCAGCCAACTAGCAGCCATCACGAGCAGGTAGCAGACAGGTAGTGCCACGACCAGGGTGCTCGAACGCATTAGCGCTGGCGATGACGCCTGGCGATCCCTGCGGAGAGGAGGGCCGTCCCCGCAGTGAGGGCTGCCGTGCTGGGTGCCCACAAGAACGCTCGCACCACTACGGGCGCGGCCGTACGCCGACCGCTTGGGTCTCCCACCGTAACTACTCAGGTGGGCTGAGTTGGTTGTTCAGTTCGTGGCTGGTAGCCAGGGTGTGCCGGCGAGGAGGTCGCTT
>NZ_JBPCKQ010000166.1:0-3034 GCF_051004135.1 Ornithinimicrobium sp. | reverse complement strand
ATCGCCTCCCGCAACGCGGCCTCGCTTTCTACCTCGACCTCGACCTTGAGCAGGTGCGGCGCACCCTCTCGCGCCCGACGCACCGCCTCTGTCACACCCCCGGCGACGGCGAGATGGTTGTCTTTTATGAGCACCCCGTCGTCCAGGCCGGATCGGTGATTCGTGCCGCCCCCGGCGCGGACGGCGGCCTTCTCAAGCGCGCGCAATCCGGGCGTGGTCTTGCGAGTGTCGGCTATGCGGGCCCCCGTGCCCGCTGCGTCGACCTCCGCCGCGTACATCCGGGTGAACGTGGCTATCCCCGAGAGCCGCATTACGAGGTTCAGCGCCACCCGCTCGGCGGCGAGCATCGCCCGCGCCGGCCCTTCGATGCGGGCTATCTCGGTGCCCGGCTCCACTACCGCGCCTTCCGCGACGAGCGGCGTGAAGCGAAGCTCTTCCGAGGCTTCCTCGAAAACGGCGCGAGCCGCGGCTAGCCCGCTAACGCAGGTCTCGCTCCCTCCCTTGGCGACGAAGCTGCCGCTAGCCACGGCTGTGTCGGAGATGGTCGTCGCGGTGGTGACGTCGCCGCGCCCCACGTCCTCGGCCAGCGCGCGACGCGCCAGGTCCCGCAGGGCGCTATCCGGGAAGTCCAGGGTATTCGTGGCCCGTATGCTGGCGGTGTCCACTATCCGAGCTCCAGCATCCGCTCTATCGGTGCGAGGGCGGAGAGGCGGGTCTTCTCGTCCAGCTGTATCTCGGGCGAAAGGTCGCGCAGGCAGAGGTAGAGCTTCTCGACGGTGTTGAGCCGCATGTGCGGGCACTCGCCACACGCCTCGCAGGCTCCGTCTGGAGAACCCTCGCCGGGGGCCCGCATGAAGGTCTTGTCCGGGGCGAGCCGCTGCATCTGATGTATGACGCCGGGCTCGGTGGCGACGATGAACTCCGGCGCCGGGCTCTCGGCGGCGCGGTTTATGAGGCTGGTCGTGGAGCCGACGTGGTCGGCGAGCGCCAGCACTCTTTGTTCGCACTCGGGATGCGCAAGCACCTCGGCGTCTGGGTGACGGAGTTTGAGCTCCCGGATCTTGCGCTCCGAGAAGAGTACGTGGACCATGCAGGTGCCGGGCCACAGCGTCATCTCGCGCCCGGTCTGCTCCACCAGATACCGTCCGAGATGCTTGTCGGGGCCAAAGATTATGGGCTGATCCTCGGGGATGGAGGCTATGACCTCTTTGGCGTTGGAGGAGGTGCAGATCACGTCGGAGAGCGCCTTGACCGCCGCCGAGGTGTTCACGTACGAGACCACTTTGTGATCCGGCCGCGCCTCTACGAACTCCCGGAACTCATCCGGCGGACAGCTATCCGCGAGCGAGCATCCGGCATCGAGGTCGGGCAGGACCACGGTGCGCCCGGGGTTTAGGATCTTGGCCGTCTCCGCCATGAAATGCACGCCGCAGAACACTATGACGTCTGCCTCGGCCGCCTGCGCCTTGCGCGCCAGCGCCAGCGAATCCCCGACGTGATCCGCGAGATCCTGTATCTCCGGCTCCTGATAATAGTGCGCCAGAATCACCGCGTTCCGCTCCCGCCTCAGGCGCTCGATCTCACCGCGAACATCTACGATGCTCGCGGCCGTCTCGCCATGCCCGATCCTGCTGCCTAGAGCCCCTATCATCTGCACCGGTTACCTCCTTGTAACTATGGGCGGTGCGCTTGTCACATAATTGTGTTACAAAGTAAGCTACTTGTAACATTTTGTTGTTTTGAGTATCGCACGGTAGGTATTCGGCGGCAAGCGCCGGATGGTTATCTCTCTCACAAAGCGTTTCAGGGCCTATGTGGCTAGTGGGTCGAGATGCTTCTCTCTCGTGCCCGCCCGGATACAATCTGGGCATGAGTGAGGCGCGGGATACAGAGGGTGTAGAGGCTAGACGGCTCCTGGAGGAGCTCGCCCGTGAGAAGGGCTTCGACCTCGTCGGGGTGGCGCGGGCGGAGCCGCTGGTTCGCGGCGGTGAGCGTCTGCGCGAGTGGCAAGAGGCCGGGATGTCGGCGGATATGGGCTTCATGCAGCGCCCGCCGGAGCGGCTCTCAGACCCTCGCACGCTACAGAAGAGCGCACGCAGCGTGGTGTCGCTGGGGGTCTCGTACTATCCGGGGGATCATCCCGAGAACACCGGCGCCGGCGGGCGGGTCGCGCGTTACGCCTGGGGCCGGGACTACCACGAGGTAATAAAGGGGCGGCTGTTCGAGCTGCGCTCGGAGCTCGAAGAACGGCTCGGCGTAAAGATAAAGGCCCGAGGATTTACCGACGCGGTGCCACTGATCGAGCGCAGCGCCGCCCAGCACGCCGGGCTCGGGTTCTTTGGGCGCAACGCCTGCCTCATAAGTCAGGAGGCGGGATCCTACTTCTTTATCGCGGATCTGATTCTGGATCTGGACCTGCCGGTGGACGAGCCCGGCGACGGGACCTGTGGGCGCTGCACCCGCTGCATGAGCGCGTGCCCGACGGGTGCGATAAAAGCGCCCGGCGTGGTGGATGCCCGGCTGTGCATCTCGTACCTGACCATCGAGAACGCCGGAGAGATACCGCGCGAGCTTCGCGAAAAAGTCGGGGACTGGGCCTTCGGCTGCGACATCTGCCAGGAGGTCTGCCCGTACAACAAGACCAAGGCCGCCCGCAGCCAGTGGCCCGAGTTTTCAGAGGAGAGTGGCGCGGGACCGTATTTGGACATCCGGGAGACGCTCGCCATCCGGTCCGAGGAGGAGTTTGAGAGTCGCTTCGCGGGCACCCCGCTCACCAGACCCGGACGCGCCGGGATGCTCCGTAACTGCTGCGTCTCGGCCGGGAATCAGGGCGGGGCGCATTACGTGCTGGCGCTCGCGGAGTGCCTGTACGAAGATAGCGCGCCGCTCGTGCGCGGCCACGCGGCCTGGGCTCTCGGCAGGATCGGCGGCGGAGACGCCGAGACAGCGCTGGAGACGGCGCTCGCGGAGGAGACCGACGAGTGGGTGCTGGAAGAGACGCAGCTCGCGCTGGGAGACATGAAGAGCCCCGAGC
>NZ_JBPCKQ010000165.1:0-7260 GCF_051004135.1 Ornithinimicrobium sp. | reverse complement strand
AGCCGCATGCGCGCTGCACTTGCTTACCCCCAGCCACAAAGCCGACCCCCCGCGCCCTATATGGCGCCGGAGGTGGGGTCAAGGGGCTGGGGGTGGAGAAACTGCGTCGTCGGGGACGGTTCATGCTGCCTAGACTGGCGCGCGTGTCCGGACCCCACAGCAGCGGCGACCCTGCCCTCGACGCTGTGGCGATCGATGCCGTCGTCGCCGACGCTCTAAACCCGGCAGTGATCGAGGGCCACGTTGCCGAGGCGCTGGCCGCCATCCAGGCAGCCGGGACCCTGGAGGAGCTCAAGACAGCCCGCCTCGAGCACGCCGCGGAGAAGTCTCCCCTGGCTCTGGCCAACCGCGGGATCGGCGCTCTTCCCTCGAGCGCCGAGGCCGAGGCCGGCAAGCGGGTCGGCGCGTCCCGCGGCACGGTCACCAAGGCCCTCGCGACGCGACAGGCCGAGCTCGAGGCGGAGCGCGACGAGCGAATCCTGGTCGAGGAGGCCCTCGACCTCACCGCCACCCCCGGACGCCGCCCGTTGGGCCGCCGCCACCCGCTCACCTTGACCGCCGAGCGGATGGCCGACGTCATGGTGGGGATGGGCTGGGAGATCGCCGAAGGCCCAGGGGTGGAGGCCGAGTGGCTCAACTTCGACGCGCTCAACTTCGACAAGGACCACCCCGCCCGGCAGATGCAGGACACGTTCTTCGTCGAACCCGCCGCCGCCGGACTCGTGCTGCGCACGCACACCTCGCCCGTGCAGGCGCGGTCGCTGCTCGATCGCGGCGTCCCCCTGTATGTCGCGGTGCCGGGCAAGACGTTCCGCGCCGACGAGCTGGACGCCACGCATACCCCGGTCTTCCACCAGCTGGAGGGCCTGGCGATCGACGAGGGGCTGACCATGGCTCACCTCAAGGGCACCCTGGACCGGTTGGCCTCCGAGCTGTTCGGCGAGGGCATCACCAGCCGACTGCGGCCGGCGTTCTTCCCGTTCACCGAGCCCAGCGCGGAGATGGACCTGCGCTGCTTCGTCTGCCGGGGTGAGGACGCCGGATGCCGGACGTGTGGTGGGACCGGTTGGATCGAGTGGGGCGGCTGCGGCATGGTGCACCGCAACGTGCTGCGCGCCACCGGTGTCGACCCGGACCGCTACCAGGGCTTCGCCTTCGGCATGGGGGTCGAGCGCACGGCCATGTTCCGCAACGGCGTGTCCGACATGCGTGAGCTGATCGAGGGTGACGTGCGCTTCAGCGCACAGTTCGGGTTGGAGGTCTGATGCGGGTCCCGATCGACTGGCTGGGCGAGCACGTCGCCCTGCCCGCGGGCACCACCGGCGCGCAGATCGCCGCCGACCTGGTGCGCGTGGGTCTGGAGGAGGAGGCACTGCACGGCGGCGAGGTCACCGGCCCGCTGGTCGTCGGCCGCGTCCTGGACCTGGTCAAGGAGCCGCAGAAAAACGGCAAGACGATCAACTGGTGCCAGGTCGACGTCGGTGGCTCCAACCACACCGGCGAACCGCAGGGCATCGTCTGCGGCGCGCACAACTTCGACGTCGGCGACCTCGTCGCGGTGATCCTGCCCGGCGGGGGGCTGCCCACCCCGGTCGGGCCGATGGCCGTCACGGAGCGCAAGACCTACGGACACCTCAGTGCAGGGATGATCTGCTCGGCCCGCGAGCTCGGCCTCGGCGAGGACCACGAGGGCATCATCGTGCTCACCGACCTGCTCGGCGAGGCGGCCACCGACCTCGCGCCCGGTCAGGACCTGATCCCGGTGCTGGGGCTGGACCGTGAGGTGGTCGAGGTCAACGTCACGCCCGACCGGGGCTACTGCTTCTCGATGCGCGGCATCGCCCGGGAGTACGCACACAGCACCGGCGCCGCCTTCACCGACCCCGCCCACCTCACGGTCGCCCCCGCGACGACCAAGGGGTATGCCGTGCAGCTGGCTGACCAGGCTCCGCTGGAGGGCGTCCTGGGGTGTGACCGTTACGTCGCCCGCATCGTCCGGGGGCTGGACCTGTCTCGGCATACCCCCCGCTGGATGGCCACCCGGCTGACCGAGGCCGGAATGCGGCCCATCTCGCTGGCCGTCGACGTGACCAACTACGTCATGCTCGCCCTCGGTCAGCCGCTGCACGCCTTTGACCTGCCCAGTCTCGGCGGGCCGATTGTCGTCCGCCGCGCTCGGGCGGGGGAGAGCCTGCGGACCCTCGACGACGTCACCCGCACCCTGGACCCCGAGGACCTGCTGATCTGCGACGGCGGGGGGTCCGGCGAGCCCGAGACGGTGCTCGCCCTGGCCGGCGTGATGGGAGGGGAGTCCAGCGAGGTGTCGGCCTCCACCACCGACGTGCTCATTGAGTCGGCCCACTTCGACGCCCGCACGGTGGCCCGCACCGCGCGACGGTACCGGCTGAGCACGGAGGCCTCGAAGCGGTTCGAGCGTGGCGTCGACCCCGACGTCGCCGCGGCTGCCGCCCAGCTCGCGGTCGACCTGCTGGTCGAGCTCGGCGGGGGTGTCGCTGACGCGGAGGTCACCGATGCCGACCACCGACCGGCTCGAGAGCCCTTCACCATGGCCCTGGACCTTCCGCAGCGCTACACCGGCGTCGCCTACTCGCAGCGCCGGGTCCGGGAGATCCTGTCCGAGATCGGCTGCGAGCTGAGCCCGGCGCAGGGTGCAGCCGAGCACCAGGATGCGGCGGGCGCCGGTGGTGCGGGCCTGGTCCAGGTTCTGCCCCCCTCTTGGCGCCCCGACCTCACCGACGGCCCGAGCTTGGTCGAAGAGGTGGCCCGGATCGACGGCTACGACCGGATCCCCTCCGTCGTGCCCGCAGCTCCCGGGGGTCGCGGCCTGACCCACGGCCAGCGCGTCCGCCGGCTGGTCGCGAATGCGCTGGCGGCGCAGGGACTGGTCGAGGTGCTGACGTATCCCTTCGTCGGGCCGGAGCGGCTCGACGAGCTGGGGCTGGCGGCCGACGACGACCGGCGTGACGCGCTGCGGCTGGCCAACCCGATGTCCGACGAGGCGCCGCTGATGCGCACCGAGCTGCTGCAGACGCTGCCCGAGGCGCTGCGCCGCAACGTCTCCCGGGGGAGCCGAGACGTGGCGCTGTTCGAGATCGACACCGTCACCCGGCCCAGACGGGGCCCCGGTGCCCCCGTGCCCGGCGTGGGGGCGCGCCCTGACGAGGCGACCCTGAAGGCCATCCGCGGAGCCGTCCCCGACCAACCCTGGCATTTGGCGCTGCTCGCGGCCGGGGAGACCGAGCGGTCCGGCTGGTGGGGTGCCGGTCGCACCGTCGACGCCGTCGATGTCGTGGCCTGGGCACAGGCGGTCGGTGCGGCCCTCGGGGTGCCGCTCTCACCCCGCACGGCCGAACGCGCGCCCTGGCATCCCGGCCGGTGTGCCGAGCTGACCCTCGCCGACGGCCGCACGGTCGGCTGGGCCGGCGAGCTGCACCCCAAGGTCGTCCAGCGGCTCGGCCTGCCCGAGCGCACCGTCGGCGCCGAGCTGGACCTGGACCTGCTCATCGCGTCCGGTGCGGCCATCACCCAGGCCGTTGCCCTCTCCACCCATCCACCCGCCACCTCCGACATCGCGCTGACCGTGCCGAGCACCGTCGGTCGTGGTGCTGTTGAGGCGTCGGTGCGGGCCGGTGCGGGGGACCTGCTGGAGTCGGTGCTGCTGTTCGACGTCTACCGCGGTGACCAGATCGGGGCCGACGAGCAGTCGCTGGCCTTCCGGCTGACCTTCCGCGCGCCCGACCGCACGCTGCGGACGCAGGAGGTCAACGCCGCCCGCGACGACGCCGTGGCCCAGGCTGCTCTAGACCACGGCGCTATTCAACGCTAGCGCCCCCCCAGATCCGCGACAGGTGAAGGACGTGAACGCATGAGCTCTGCGACAACCGACAAGGTGGCACTGGTCACCGGTGCCTCCCGCGGTATCGGCGCCCATCTCGCGACGGCGCTGGCCCAGGACGGGTATGCGGTCGCTGCCCTGGCGCGCAGCCAGGGCTCGTTGACCGAGCTGACCGAGCGACTGCGCGGTGGCGGGGTGACGGTGCTGCCGCTGGCCTGCGACGTCACCGACGCGGACTCCGTCGCACAGGTGGTGCGCCAGGTGACCGGTGAGCTGGGCCGGATCGACCTGCTGGTCAACAACGCCGGCCTGATCGAGGACGAGGTGCCGATCTGGGAGGCCGACGCCGACCAGTGGTGGCAGGTCCTGGTGACCAACGTCCGCGGTCCGTTCCTGATGATCCGGGCCGTGGTCCCGGTGATGATCGAGCAGGGTGGCGGCCGCATCGTCAACATGAACTCCGGGGCCGGCACCAAGGAGAACCCGGTGTTGACGGCATACACCGCGTCCAAGTCGGCGCTGGGCCGGATCACCGGTGGCACGGCCGCGGCCGGCGCCGAGCACGGCGTGCTGGCCTTCGACCTGGCCCCCGGTGTGGTGCAGACGGACATGACGGCCTCGATGGACATGCACCAGGGCCGGACCGAGTGGACCGACCCGCAGGACGTCACCGAGCTGCTGCTCGCGTTGGCCTCCGGCGACCTCGACGCGTGGTCGGGCCGGATGGTGCGCGCCGGCAGCGACCCGGTCGAGAAGCTGCGCGAGCTGGCCGCCCAGGGGTTGCCCGACACCGCCCGGTTGGTGCGGCTGCTGCCCTGGGGCGAGGACGACCCCGTCGCCGACTGAGATGCCGCTCCAGCCGTATGGCGTGCGCCTGGCCTGGGCGGACGTGCCGGTGGTGGTCCACGACTGGGCCCAGGAGTGTCTCGGCGCCGACGTCGTCGACGCGCGGACCCAGCCCGGCGGGTTCTCGCCCGGCGCGGCAGCGCGGCTCGTCGCCGCCAACGGCCGACGCGGCTTCGTCAAGGCCGTGAGCCTGGTGCAGAACCCCGACACCCCGGACCTGTTGCGCCGGGAGATCGACGTGCTGGCCTCGATACCCGGCGAGGTCGGCGTGCCCGCCTTGCTCACCGCCTACGACGACGGCGACTGGGTCGCGCTGCTCATCGAGGACGTCGAGGGCCGGCACCCGCACACGCCCTGGCAGGACACCGAGGTCTCAGGCGCGACCGGCCGATCTCGACCCGTGGCTCGCCGACCGGCTGGCCGAGCTCGACGAGATGAGTCGCAAGGCCCTTGCCCGGTTGGCCGGGGACGCGATCGTGCACACCGACACCCGATCCGACAACCTGCTGGTGACTCCGCAGGGTCGGGTGCGCATCATCGACTGGCCGTGGGCCAGCCGGGGTGCGCCGTGGTTCGACGCCGTCACGCTGCTGGTCAACCTGGAGCTCTACGGCGGGGTCGAGGCAACGACATACCTGCCTCGTGTACGTGACCTGGGGGCGAGCGACGAGGACGTCGTGGGCACGCTGGCAGGCCTGTGCGGATACTTCGTCGAGGCCGCCACCATGCCTCCACCGCCGGGGCTGCCGAGCGTCCGGACGTTCCAAGGCGCCCAGGGTGCGGCATGCGTGCGCCTGCTGCGCCGACTCAACCGGGGCGGGTTGCTCCCCTAGTACTACAGGGCTAGATCGACCTGTAGGTATGCCATCGTCGCAGGTGGCAGGGATGTCGGGTGCCTGCTGCGTCTTGACTGCGGCTGGGTGAGTGTCGGTGGCCGAGGGTTGGGGCGGAAGGGTCCGGTCGGCGCCGGTTCTGGATCTGGTGTTTGTGCTTGTTCTGGGTCACCCGTGCTTTTGCTGAAAGCAGGCTTCATTTAGCCTAGGGTTTCACACGTGCGCTTAGCGGTTCTTGAATTAGTGGCCGGTATCGACGGCGTGTCGGGCGGGGGTTTTGCTTTTCTGAGCAGGAGAATAGTGGCATGAATGCTTCTGCGACAGGACACGCGATTGTGTACGATGGTGCGGTGACGCGCACCGATCTCGACGAGTGGAATTCTGATCTGGATAGTTTGTTCGCTCGGATGGGTGGGCTGTTCTACCGGACGGAATCGAAACGGCACGCTCAGCAGTACATGCGGGGTCTTCTCGCGCCGTTGGAACGGAAGAATGGTTGGACGATCGCCGAGTACACGGGGGAGCCCGAGCCGAAGGCCCTGCAGCGGTTCTTGAACCTGTCCCCGTGGAATGTGGATGATCTGCTGGAGATGAACCGCAGGTATGCGATGGAACACCTGGCCTGTCCGGGCGGCATTCTGGTGGCCGACCCGACGGGGTTCGCCAAGAAAGGCACCCGGTCGGTCGGGGTCCAACGCCAGTACTCGGGAACGTTGGGCCGGGTCGACAACTGCCAGATCGCGACGTTCCTTGGTTACGTCACCCCCGAGCGGGACCGGGTGCTGATCGACCGGGCCCTGTACCTGCCCCAGGAGTCCTGGATCCAGGACCCGGCCCGCCGCGCCGATGCCGGCGTGCCGGGCGAGGTCACGTTCAAGACCAGGCCGGAGCAGGTCATCGACATGGTCACCGCCGCCCTCGGCGCCGGGGTGCCGTTCGCCTGGTTCACCGCGGATGAGGAGTTCGGGCAGAACCGGCGCCTACGGCAGTTCCTTCAGGACCACCAGGTGCCCTACGTCATGGCGGTGCCGAAGAACACCGCGTTCACCAACCCCGGCGGTGATGTCGTCCGCGTGGAGCAGATCGCGGCGCGGTTGGGTCGCACCACCTGGCAACGACGCGCCTGCGGCATCGGGACGAAAGGATATCGCAGCTATGACTGGGCCCTGATCGATTCGGTCCACGAGGACCACCAATACCTATTTCGGAAATCGATCCGGGACGGGCAGATCGCCTACTACCATTGCTACAACCCTACCCGGGCAGACTTCTGCGAACTGGTCCACGTGGCCGGGGCGCGATGGCCGATCGAGGAATGCTTCGGATCCAGCAAGAACGAAGTTGGACTGGACAACTACCAGGTTCGCACCTGGACAGCCTGGCACCGACATATCACGCTGTCGATGCTGGCTCACACGTTCCTGGCCGTGACCGCACATAAAACCAAAAAAGGGGGCCCAAAAGACCCAGCCCGCTGACATCGTCCACCAAACCCGGAAAACACCGGCCCCCACCTCACACCGCAACGATCAATCGTCGCCTCATCGCCCTCACCATCGCCGAAGTCCGCCGACTCCTCAATTTGACCCTTCGCGACAAGGCGTCCATCGAATTCGCCCTGCACTGGTCCAGGTGGCGCCGACGTCATCAAGCCGACGCCCGCCCCGCTCACATCCGACGCCATCTCCGCCTACAAATGATCATGATCTAGCCCTGTAGTACTAG
>NZ_JBPCKQ010000164.1:0-3469 GCF_051004135.1 Ornithinimicrobium sp. | reverse complement strand
GGTCGCCGGCGGGCAGGGTGTCACCGAGGGCGACGTCACCGGTCTCTACGATGTCTTCACCCTGGACGGAGCGCGCGGCCAGGGGTTCGGCGAGCGCATCTGTCGCCATCTGCTCGCCGACGCCGTGGAGGCGGGGGCGACGCTGGCCTATCTGCAGGTCGACGCGGAGAACGAGTCGGCTCGCCGCATCTACCGGCGTCTTGGTTTCGAGGACGCCTACACCTACCACTACCGCGCCGGCCCAGCCTGACCGAGGCCCGCTGCAGCCCGCCTGTCAGAGCCCGAGGGATTCGTCGAAGCCGAGGTGGATGTTCATCGACTGCACGGCGGCGCCGCTGGCTCCCTTGCCGAGGTTGTCGAGCCGCGCCATCAGCAGCGCCTGCGTCGCGCTGGCGAAGACGAAAAGATCGACACGGTTGCTGTCGTTGCAGGCCTGCACGTCGAAAAAGCCATCGGCGAGCGTGGCCGCGTCGTCGAGGGGCATCACCCGGATGAAGCGCTCGCCTTCGTAGCGCTCCGCGAGAGCAGCGTGTAGTTTCGCGGCGCTCGCACCGCGCGGCAACTCGGACAGATGCAGCGGCACCGAGACAGCCAGGCCCTTGAGAAAGTTGCCGACGATCGGCAGGAACACCGGCCGATTCTCGAGTCGGCTGTGGGCGCTCATCGCGGGCAGGTGCTTGTGGGCGAGCGAGAGCGCGTACGGACGCGGCGCGAACAGCCGGGCGTCGCCGCCGGCCTCGTACTGCTCGATCATCTTGCGGCCGCCCCCGGAGTAGCCGGTGATCGAGGTGGCGCTGAGCAGCGCCGCCTGCGAGATCAGCCCCGCGTCGACCAGCGGCCGGACCAGGAGGATGAAGGCACTCGAATGACAGCCGGGGTTGGAGATGCGCTTGGAGTCGCGCAGCCGTTCGCGCTGTTCGGGGGCCAGCTCCGGCAGGCCGAACACCCAGTCGCTGGCGGTGCGGTGCGCCGTACTGGCGTCGATCAGGCAGGTGGACGGGTTGGTGACGAGGGCCGCCGCCTCGCGCGCTGCGGCGTCGGGCAGGCAGAGGAAGGCGACATCGGCGGCATTGAGCAGACGCGAGCGCTCGACCGCGTCCTTGCGCAGCTGCGGCGCGGCGCGCAGCACCTCGATGTCGCTGCGCGACGCGAGGTACTCGCGGATGCGCAGGCCGGTCGTGCCTTCCTGGCCGTCAACGAAAACGCGCGGGATCATGGCAACCTCGAAGTCGAGAAGCGAGGATAAGGCAGAGCGCGCCCAGGCGCGACAATCCCGCCATGGCTACGAAGAAACCCAAGGGACTCGGTCTCGGTCTGGAGGCCTTGCTCGGTCCGCGGGCTCCCGAAGCCAGGGAAGCAGGCGAGCCGCCGGCCGCTGATGGCGAACCCTTGCGCATCGGTCTCGACCGGCTGCAGGCCGGGCGCTATCAGCCGCGAACGCGGATCGACGATGGGGCGCTCCACGCGCTGGCCGAGAGCATCAAGTCGCAGGGCATCATGCAGCCGGTCCTGGTGCGTCCGCTGCCCGGTGCCGTGGCGGGCGCCGGGCAGCGCTTCGAGATCATCGCCGGCGAGCGCCGCTTTCGGGCGGCGCGGCTGGCCGGTCTGCAGGACGTGCCGGTCATCGTCCGCGACGTCGGCGATGAAGCTGCAGCGGCGATGGCGCTGATCGAGAACATCCAGCGCGAGGACCTCAACCCGCTCGAGGAAGCGCGCGGCCTGAAGCGCCTGACCGACGAGTTCGGAATGACGCACGAGGCGGCCGCGCAGGCGGTCGGACGTTCGCGCAGCGCTGCGAGCAATCTGCTGCGCCTGCTCAATCTGAATGCGCACGTGCAGCAGCAGCTGCTCGCCGGTGAGCTCGAGATGGGCCATGCGCGTGCCTTGCTGCCGCTGGACGGCGCCGACCAGATCATCGCCGCCAACCGCGTCGTCGCCGGTCGCCTCAGCGTTCGCGAGACCGAGGCCCTGGTCGCTCGCCAGGCGGCGTCCTCGCTGCGGCGACCCGCCGTCAAGGCGACCGGGCCGCGCCACGACAGTGACGTCGCGCGGGTCGAGCAGCAGCTCTCGGACGCCCTGGCGGCGCCGGTCGAGATCCGGGTGCGCAAGCGCACCGCACGCGGGATCGCCGGCGAGGTCTCGATCGCCTTCGCGTCGATGGACGAGCTCAACGGTCTGCTCGCCCGTCTCGGCCATGCCCCTGCGTGAGCGGGACGTCGATCGGGGTGAGAAACTTCGCACGCGATTGAGGGCTCGCTGCAACAGCCGACGTCAACCGTTGTCACGAGCGGCACGTTGCTTGCTAAAACGGAGCCTGCTCCCCAGCGTGTGAGCAAGCCGGCAAAGACCCCGTTCCTCGGGGCAATGCCGGCGGCCCGATGATCGAAGCTAGACCGACACCAGCTCGGTGCAAGGAAAGCTCTGATGGCGCCCCGCCGGGTTCCATCAGAACTTCCCCGGACGCACGAGGCCTCGCGGCCCAAGGCGCCCGCTTCTGCACAGGAGAGACGAGCCATGGATGTCATTAGCAACTTTGCCGCGCGATTCGAGCGCAACCGCGAAGAAGAGCTGTCGATCGAGGACTACCTGGCCGAGTGCCGGCGCAATCCGCTGTCGTACGCGACCGCCGCCGAGCGCATGCTCAAGGCCATCGGCGAGCCGGCGATGGTGGACACCCGCAACGACCCCCGCATGTCGCGGCTGTTCGCCAACAAGGTCATCAAGATTTATCCGGCGTTCGCCGAGTTCTACGGCATGGAGGACGCGATCGAGCAGGTCGTCAGCTACTTCCGCCATGCCGCTCAAGGCCTCGAGGAGAAGAAGCAGATCCTCTATCTGCTCGGGCCGGTGGGCGGCGGCAAGAGCTCGATCGCCGAACGGCTGAAGCAGCTGATGGAGCATGTGCCGTTCTACGCGATCAAGGGGTCGCCGGTGAACGAGTCGCCGCTCGGCCTGTTCGACCCCACCGAGGACGGCCCGCTGCTCACCAAGGAGTACGGCATCCCGGCCCGTTACCTGACTCGCATCCTCAGCCCCTGGGCGGTGAAGCGTCTCGACGAATTCGGCGGCGACATCCGCAAGTTCAAGGTCGTCAGGCGCTACCCCAGCGTGCTCAAGCAGATCGGCGTCACCAAGACGGAGCCCGGCGACGAGAACAACCAGGACATCTCGGCGCTGGTCGGCAAGGTCGACATCAGGAAGCTCGAAACCTACTCGCAGGACGATCCCGACGCCTACAGTTTCTCGGGCGGCCTGTGCCTAGCCAACCAGGGGTTGCTCGAGTTCGTCGAGATGTTCAAGGCGCCGATCAAGGTCCTGCATCCCCTGCTCACCGCCACCCAGGAGGGCAACTTCAAGGGGACCGAGGGTTTCGGCGCGATCCCCTTCGACGGCATCGTCCTCGCCCACAGCAACGAGAGCGAGTGGAAGACCTTCCGCAACAACAAGAACAACGAGGCCTTCCTCGACC
>NZ_JBPCKQ010000163.1:0-33621 GCF_051004135.1 Ornithinimicrobium sp. | reverse complement strand
GGCCGGTGCCGTGGACGGTAGTCGCCCGACGAGTCCGTCTCCGGCTGCTCGGGGGGAGGCAGGAACGACGCGTGCCACATCTGGACGACCTCCATGATCAGGTTGACGCTGATCTGGAAGAGCGAGGAGATGTCACCACCGAGGGGTACGACGTGCTCGACGCTCACGACGAGGTTGTCGTTGGCGATGCCCACCTTGGCGAGGTTGAGCTGCAGGGTGAAGTCGTTGCACCGCTGCAGACGTTGCGTCGGGTCGTTCGGGACCTGCTCGCCGATGAGCCACTGACCGAAGATCCGCATTACCGGCCAGTCGCCGTCCTGACAGCGAACGAACATCTGCTGCGCCGGCTCCCCGATCGTGAACGCCACGTCGCCGTCGGCGTCGATGTTCGGGCCCAGTCCGAGGTCGCCCAGGACGTCGAGCACGCGGCCGCGCAGCGGGTGCTCGTCAGCGGGCGGCGGGAAGTTCGGCAGGCTGGTCGGGTCGCTCATGCTCCATCACCCATGGAGACACCGTAACCGCCACATACGCTGTCGGCATGTCCCCCCCGCCGCCTCCGCGACCGCTGCGGGACCTCCCCCCACGGCCGGGGATCACGCTGGTGGAAGGGGGCGTCGAGCTCTGCGTCTACGCCGGGCATGCGGACGCGGTGGACGTCTGCCTCTTCGATGCCGGCGACCGCGAGGGCGCGTCCGAACGCCGGGTGCCGCTCACCGAAAGGGCTCACGGCTTCTGGTTCGGCCATCTCGCCGGGGTGACGTCCGGGCAGCGGTACGCCGTGCGGGCCGCCGGACCGTGGGAACCGGAGCGGGGGCTGCGCTACAACGACGCCAAGCTCCTCGTTGACCCCTACGCGCGGGCCATCGAGGGCGATGTCACGTTCGCTCCCGACGTGTTCGGGCACCAGGTCGGCGTCGAGCTCGCGGGCGACCTCGGCCTACGCGACGACCGCGACTCGGCACCCTTCGTCCCGCGGTGCGTCGTCGTCGACGAGCGTTTCGACTGGGAGGGCGACGTGCCGCCACACCGACCGCTTGCCGAGTCGGTCATCTACGAGGTGCACGTGCGCAACCTCACCAAGCTGCTCCCGGGCATACCGGAGCCGTTGCGGGGCACGTATGCCGGGCTCGCCCACCCCGTCACCATCGAGCACCTCACCCGCCTCGGTGTGACCGCGGTCGAGCTGCTTCCGGTGCACGCGTTCACGTCCGAGCCCGAGGTCATCCGCCGTGGCCTGGTCAACCACTGGGGCTACAACACGCTCGGCTTCTTCGCCCCGCACGCCGGGTATGCCGCGGCGCAGGACCCGCAGGGCGTGGTCGAGGAGGTCAAGGGCGCGGTCAAGGTGCTGCACGGCGCGGGCATCGAGGTGATCCTGGACGTCGTCTACAACCACACCTGTGAGCAGTCCGGCCGCGACGGGGCCACGCTGTCATGGCGCGGGTTGGACAACGCCACCTACTACCGGCTCGACGAGGCCGGCCACGATGTCGACGTGACCGGGTGCGGCAACACCGTCGACCTACGCCGGCCGATGGTCGCTGCCATGGTGCTGGACTCGCTGCGGCACTGGGTGCAGACCTTCCACGTCGACGGCTTCCGATTCGACCTCGCCCCGGCGCTGGCCAGGGGTCGCGACGACGCCTACGAGCGCGACCACGCCTTCCACGTCGCGCTGCGCACCGACCCGGTGCTCTCCCGGGTCAAGCTCATCGCCGAGCCCTGGGACATCGGGGTGCACGGGTGGCGCACCGGGCAGTTCCCGCCGCCGTTCGCCGAGTGGAACGACCGCTTCCGCGACACCGCGCGCACCTTCTGGCTCAGCGACGTCGCTCGCGACCTCTCCGGCGAGAGCGGTCACGGGGTGCGTGACCTGGCCACCCGGATCGCCGGGTCCCCCGACCTGTTCGGCGGGGGCGACCGCGGGCCGATCGCGGCGGTCAACCTGGTCACCGCCCACGACGGCTTCACCGCGGCCGACCTCACGGCATACGAGCGCAAGCACAACGAAGCCAACGGCGAGGGCAACCGGGACGGCCACGGCGACAACCGGTCGTGGAACCACGGCGTCGAGGGGGTGAGCGACGACACGGAGACGCTGGCCACCCGGCACCGCAGCCTGCGCAACCTGCTGGCCACGATGCTGCTCTCCCCCGGGGTGCCCATGCTCACCGCCGGCGACGAGCTCGGGCGCACCCAGGGCGGCAACAACAACGCCTACTGCCAGGACAACGAGACGTCCTGGATGGACTGGGCCCTGGCCGACTGGCAGGTCGAGCTGTTGGCGGACGTGCGCGGGCTGGTCGCGCTGCGCTCGAGGTATGCCGTGCTGCGGCCGCGCGAGTTCCCCACCTTCGAGCCGGTGCCCGGTCGGGTGCGGCTGCGTTGGTTCGACGAGGCGGGGGCGGTGATGACCGAGCAGCAGTGGCACGACCCGCGTCGCCGGATCGTGCAGGCACTCTTCGACACCACCCACGACAGCTTCCCGGCCGAGCCCGTCCTCCTGGTGGTCAATGGCGGCGGAGCTGACGCGGAGGTGGTGCTGCCCACTGCGGACAACACCACCTCGCGACCGCCGTGGCACCTGCTGTGGAGCAGCGCCGACACCCTCCCGACGGGCATCGCGGCAACGGAGCAGATCAGCTGCGTCCCGGCAACCAGCCTGGTCCTGCTGGCGCCGTCGGGCGACGGGTCACTCCACGCGACGCCGACGCGCTGAGCCGAGGAAGGTCAAGCCACCGGCCAGCGCGACCACACCCGCACCGGCCCACTTCCACGAGTTGTCTGCGGACGCCGGCTGATCGGTCTCCACGATCGGCCTGGACCCCTGGGCCGCCCCTTGGGCGCACAGGTAGACCGAGCTGAGCTGCAGGGCGTAGTCCTCCTCGTAGATCTTCGCGAGCTCCTGCCCGACGACCGGATAGGAGTCCAGCTTGGCCAGGGGCTCGATGGGCGTGACCCCCGAGTCCTCACCGGGGACGGAGACGAGCACGGAGAGCAACCAGCCATCCCCCGTGGGCGCCTCGCTGGTCAACGTGTAGGACCGTGCGCCCTGCGGGTCATCCATCGTGCAGTCCGGCGAACAGTTTCGTCGCGGCAGCCGAGCGCGCCTCGGGCAAATCAAGGGTGGGCGATCAGCCCCAGCTCCGCGACGCCAGTGAGCCGCTCGTGCGTCGGCAGCACGCGCACCGTCCAGCCCAACGAGCCGGTCCGCGCCAGCTTGAGGTCGCCGGTGAACCGGTGCCGCCCGCCCTCGTAGGACTCCGCGTGGGTCAGCTCGAACACCTCGGTGTCGGTGAGCTCGTCGCTGGCCCGGGCCCGCCCGAAGATCATCTGGGCCCGCACGTCGGCCGGCTGCAGCTCACCGAGCGCGAGGTAGGCGTGCACCTGCACCGTGTCGCCCATCTGCGGGGTGTCGCCCACCCCCTCGGCCTCGACGTGGTCGATCCGCACGTGCGGCCAGTGCGCCTGCACCCGCGCCACGTAGCCCGCCAGGTCGCGAGCTCCCGCGTAGTCGGCATCACGCACCGCCCAGCCCGCCCGGGCGGCCGGCACGTAGAGCGCTTTCGTGTAGTCCTGCACCATCCGGTCGGCCAGCACCTTGGGCCCGAGTGTGCCCAGCGTGTGCTGCACCATCTCCACCCATCGGGTGGGGATGCCGGCTGCGTCCCGGTCGTAGAAGGTCGGCACGACCGAGCTCTCCAGCAGGTCGTAGAGCGCGGCCGCATCCAGGTCGTCGCGCCGCTCGGCGTCCTCCACCCCGTCGGCGGTCGGGATCGCCCAACCGTTCTGACCGTCGAACCACTCGTCCCACCACCCGTCCATGATCGACAGGTTGAGCGCACCGTTGAGCGCGGCCTTCATCCCGGACGTGCCGCAGGCCTCGAACGGCCGCAGCGGGTTGTTGAGCCACACGTCGCAGCCGGGGTAGAGCCGCTGCGCCATCGCGATGTCGTAGTTGGGCAGGAAGACGATGCGCCTCCGGACCTCCGGGTCGTCGGTGAAGCGCACCATGTCCTGGATCAGCGCCTTGCCGGTGTCGTCGGCCGGGTGCGACTTGCCCGCGATGAGCAGCTGCACCGGACGGTCGGGGTCCAGCAGGATGCGCTTGAGCCGCTCGGGGTCGCGCAGCATCAGGGTCAACCGCTTGTATGTCGCACCGCGCCGGGCGAAGCCGATGGTCAAGGCGTCCGGGTCGAGCACGTCCTCGACCCAGCCCAGCTCGGCGGGTGAGGAGCCGCGGCGCTTCATCGACTTGCGCAGCCGGGCTCGTGCGTCGGCGACGAGCTGCTCACGCAGCTCCCGCTTGGTCGCCCACAGCTCGGCCGCGGGCACCTCGCCGACCCGGGACCAGACCTCGCCCGAGCGCAGCGCGTCGGCACCCAGGTGCCGCACGGCCAGGTCGATGACCAGGCGGTCCACCCACGTGCCGGCGTGCACGCCGTTGGTGATCGAGCCGATCGGCACCTCGGCACGGTCGAAGCCCGGCCACAGCCCGGCGAACATCCCCCGGCTGACCTCGCCGTGCAGCACCGAGACGCCGTTGGCGCGCTGCGCCAGCCGCATGCCCATCACGGCCATGTTGAAGATGCCCTCGGCGCCTCCTTCGTACGTCTCGGCGCCCAGGGACAGCAGCTCGCCCAACGGCACCCCGGGCAGCTCACAGGCTCCCCCGAAGTGGCTGCGGATGGTGTCGGCGCCGAAGCGGTCGATGCCGGCCGGGACGGGAGTGTGCGTGGTGAACACGGTCCCGGCGCGCACTGCGCGCTGGGCCTCACCGAAAGACAGCCCGTGTCGGGTACTCAGCTCGCTGATCCGCTCGATCCCGAGGAAGCCGGCGTGCCCCTCGTTGGTGTGGAAGACGTCCGGCTCGGGAGCTCCGGACAGGCGCGACCAGGCGCGCACCGCCCGGACGCCGCCGATGCCCAGCAGCATCTCCTGCTCCAGCCGCTGGTCGCCGCCGCCGCCGTAGAGCCGGTTGGTCAGCTCGCGCCGGGCCGGGTCGTTGGTCTCCACCTCGGAGTCCAGCAGCAGCAGCGTCACCCGGCCGACCTGGGCCCGCCACACGTGCGCCTGCAGCCGGCCGCCGCCCGGCATCGCGAGCTCGATCACGACCGGCGTGTCGTCGTCCTCGCGCAGCATCGACAGCGGCAGGTCGTCGGGGTCCAGCAGCGGGTAGGACTCCTGCTGCCAGCCCTCGGCGTTGAGCCGCTGCCGGAAGTAGCCACTCTTGTAGAACAGGCCCACCCCGGTGATCGGCACACCGAGGTCGGAGGCCGCCTTGAGGTGGTCGCCGGCCAGGATGCCCAGCCCGCCGGAGTACTGCGGCAGCGCCGCCGCGATCCCGAACTCCGGGGAGAAGTAGCCGATCGACTCCGGCAGCGGCCCGTCCGCGGACTCCCCCGACTGCTGCTGGTACCAGCGCGGCTCGGTGAGATAGGTATGCAGTCCCGCCGCAGCTCGCTCGACAGAGGCCACGAAGTCGGCGTCCCCGCGCAGCCGGTCGATGTCCTGCGGACTCAGACTGCTCAGCATGGCGCCCGGGTCGTGCTGCACCTTGTCCCAACGCGCAGGGTCGATGCTGCGGAAGAGGTCGAGAGTCGGGGGGTGCCAGGACCAGCGCAGGTTCAGCGCGAGGTCGGACAGGGGGGCCAGGGCGGAGGGGAGCACGGCACGGACGTGCAGCCTGCGGATTGCTTTCACTCGGCGAAGGATAGGGGAATCCGGGACCAACTCGGCATTCTTCGCCCAAGACCGGCGGAGCCGGTAGCGTCGGGGCCGTGACATCGCGCGCTGACTCCCCTGCCATCGATCGCACCGTCCTGCGCCCGCTGGGCCAGCGTCCCATCGGCCGCATCCCGGTCCAGGATGTCCGCCCGTCAGTCGACGGCGGCGCCCGCCCCACCAAGTCCGTCGTCGGCGAGACATTCGACGTCACGGCGACCGTCTTCCGCGAGGGTCACGACGCTGTCAACGCCACCGTCGTGCTCACCGACCCGGACGGCTCGGAGCAGCAGGTGCCGATGACCCTGCGCAGCGCCGGGCTCGACCACTGGTCAGCCCAGGTCAGCGCCGACCGGACCGGCACCTGGCACTACCGCGTCGAGGGCTGGTCCGACCCCTACGGCACCTGGCACCACGACGCCACCATCAAGGTCGAGGCCGGGGTCGACGTCGAGCTGATGCTCGAGGAGGGGGCCCGGGTGCTGGAGCGGGCCCGCGACGAGGTGCCGCGTGACGCGGCCCAGACCACCCTGCTCACCGACGCGGTCACCGCGCTGCGCGACTCCAGCCGCCCGTCGGGCGCCCGGCTCGCCGCCGGCACCGGTGAGGAGGTGCACAGCCTGCTCACGGCATACCCGCTGCGTGACATGGTCAGCCCGGGACCGGAGCTGACCTGGTGGGTGGAGCGGCCGCTGGCCCTGTATGGCGCGTGGTACGAGATCTTCCCGCGGTCCGAAGGCGCGACGCAGGACCCGGACACCGGGCTGTGGACCAGCGGCACCTTCGCGACGGCCGCGCAGCGGCTGCCCGCCATCGCCGGGATGGGCTTCGACGTGGTCTACCTGACCCCGGTGCACCCCATCGGCCGCACCAACCGCAAGGGCCGCAACAACACCCTGGAGACCGACGAGCACGACCCCGGATCGCCCTACGCGATCGGCGCCGCCGAGGGTGGGCACGATGCGCTGCACCCCGAGCTGGGCGACTTCGACGACTTCGACGCCTTCGTCGAGCGCGCCCGCGCCGAGGGCCTGGACGTCGCCCTCGACCTGGCCCTGCAGGCGGCACCGGACCACCCGTGGGCCACCAGTCACCAGGAGCTGTTCACCACCCGCGCCGACGGCAGCATCGCCTACGCGGAGAACCCGCCCAAGAAGTACCAGGACATCTACCCCCTCAACTTCGACAACGACCCGCCCGGGGCGTATGCCGAGATGCGCCGGGTCGTCCAGGTGTGGATCGACCACGGGGTCACGATCTTCCGGGTCGACAACCCGCACACCAAGCCGGTGGAGTTCTGGCAGTGGCTCATCGCCGACGTGGCGGTCGACCACCCCGAGGTGATCTGGCTGGCCGAGGCCTTCACCCGCCCGGCGATGATGCACACGCTGGGCAAGGTCGGCTTCCAGCAGTCCTACACCTACTACGCCTGGCGCAACGAGGCCTGGGAGCTGCGGGAGTACGTCACCGAGCTGGCGGGTGAGAGCGCGGCCTACATGCGCCCCAGCTTCTGGCCCACCACGCACGACATCCTGACCCCCTACATGCAGTTCGGGGGTCCGACCGCGTTCACCCTGCGGGCAGCGCTGGCCGCCACCCTGGTGCCGACCTACGGCATCTACGCCGGCCACGAGCACTGCGAGAACGTCGCCCGGCCCGGAGCCCAGGAGCAGATCGACAACGAGAAGTACGAGCTCAAGGACCGTCGCTGGGACCTCGACGCCCCCGGAGCCGACCGCAGTGACGAGCCTGCCGAGCGCCGCCACCGGGTCGACCTCGCGCCCTACCTGACCAAGCTCAACCGGATCCGCCGGGAGCATCCCAGCCTGCACTGGCTGCGCAACATCACCTTCCACGCCTGCGACGACGAGAGCTTCCTGGCCTTCTCCAAGCGGGGCGGCGGGGCCGACGACGGATCGGCGTCCGACACCGTGATCGTGATCGCCAACCTCGACCCGCACGCCCTGCGCGAGAGCACCGTGCACCTCAACATGCCCGCCCTGGGTCTGAGCTGGGGCGACGGCTTCATCGCCCAGGACCTGATCACCGGTGAGCAGTGGCACTGGGGCGAGCACGTCTTCGTCCGCCTGGGCATCGGCACCGAGCCCGTCCACATCGTGCATGTGCGGAGGTTTTGATGGTTCGCGGTCTCAACCTCTACCAGCCCGGGCTCAAGCACGACCCTGACTGGTTCCGTAAGGCGGTCTTCTACGAGGCCCTGGTCCGGGCCTTCGACGACTCGACCGGCAGTGGCTCCGGGGACTTCACCGGGCTGATCGGCCGGCTGGACTACCTGCAGTGGCTCGGCGTGGACTGCATCTGGCTGCCGCCGTTCTACGCCTCGCCACTGCGCGACGGCGGCTACGACGTCGCCGACTACACCTCGGTGCTGCCCGAGTTCGGCACCCTGCCGGACTTCCAGGAGCTGATCTCCCAGGCGCACGCCCGCGGCATCCGGCTGATCACCGACCTGGTGATGAACCACACCTCCGACCAGCACCCGTGGTTCCAGGCCTCCCGCTCCGAGCCCGAGGGCCCCTACGGCGACTTCTACGTCTGGTCCGACACCGACGACGCGTATGCCGACGCACGGATCATCTTCGTCGACACCGAGGTCTCCAACTGGACCTTCGACGCGGTGCGGCGACAGTTCTTCTGGCACCGGTTCTTCTCCCACCAGCCGGACCTGAACTTCGAGAACGAGGCCGTCCAGCAGGCGATGTTCGACGTGGTCCGGTTCTGGATGGACATGGGCATCGACGGCTTCCGGCTGGACGCCGTGCCCTACCTGTTCGAGGAGGAGGGCACCAACTGCGAGAACCTCCCGGACACGCACGCCTTCCTGGCCCGGCTGCGCGCGATGGTCGACACCGAGTACCCGGGCCGGGTGCTGCTCGCCGAGGCCAACCAGATGCCGGCCGAGGTGGTCGACTACTTCGGCACCCCGGATGCCCCGGAGTGCCACATGTGCTTCCACTTCCCCGTCATGCCGCGGCTCTACTACGCGCTGCGCGAGGAGACGGCCGAGCCGATCATCACGGTGATGAACGAGACCCCGGCCATCCCCCAGGGCACCCAGTGGGGCACGTTCCTGCGCAACCACGACGAGCTCACCCTGGAGATGGTCTCCACGGAGGAGCGCGCCGCGATGTACGGCTGGTACGCCCCCGACCCCCGGATGCGGGCCAACATCGGCATCCGCCGCCGGCTCGCGCCGCTGCTGGACAACTCGCGCAGCGAGCTGGAGCTGATCAACGCGCTGCTGCTGAGCCTGCCCGGCTCCCCGTGCCTGTACTACGGCGACGAGATCGGGATGGGCGACAACATCTGGCTGGAGGACCGCGACGCGGTGCGCACCCCGATGCAGTGGACCCCCGACCGCAACGCCGGCTTCTCCACCTCCGACCCCGGCAAGCTCTACCTGCCGGTGGTCTCCTCGCTGGTCCACCACTACAACAACGTCAACGTCGAGGCCCAGATGGCCTCGGGGTCCTCCCTGCTGCACTGGACCCGGGGCATGCTGCACGTGCGTGCCTCGCACGAGGTGTTCGGCGTCGGGGAGTTCGTCCTGTGCGAGGCCGACAACCCCGCGGTGCTGGCCTTCGTCCGGATGCTGCCGGTCGATGACCAGGAGCGCCGGGAGGGCCATCCCGCGGTGCTGTGCGTCAACAACCTGTCCTCCCGACCGCAGGCGGCCCGGATCACCCTGCCGGCTCGGCTGCACGGGGCCCTGGCCATCGACCTCTTCGGCGGTCAGGGCTTCCCTGACGTCGACGCGGACGGCACCGTCGTGCTGACGATGGGCACGCGCGACTTCTTCTGGCTCGGCCTGACCCCCGACGAGGACGCCTGATGGCCACGCTGACCCCCATGTTCGAGGAGTTCCTCCCCTCCTGGATGGCCACCCGCCGCTGGTTCACCGGCAAGGGCCGGACGCCCCGGCTGCGCCGGATCGACAGCATGCGCCTGCAGGACCCCGCCGGCGAGGTGGGGGTGGAGGTCCATCTGGTGGCCGACGAGGCGGGACCGACACCCGTGGTCTACCAGGTGCCGCTGACCTACCGCAGTGCTCCGGAGCCTGGGCTGCGGGCCGCGCTGGTCGCCGAGACCGAGCACAGCGAGCTCGGGACGCGCTACATCTACGACGGCTGCCAGGACCCCGTCTTCGCGCAGGCCCTGCTCGACCTGGTCCATGACGGAGCGCAGGCCGGGTCGGACCGGACGCGGGACTCCGGAACCCTGACCGGTCATCCGGTGCACACCACGTCCGCGCGGCCGGTCGTGCACCACGCACGGGTGCTGTCCGGTGAGCAGTCCAACACCTCGGTCATCGTGGATCCCGCCGACGGTCCGCCGTTGATCGTCAAGATCTTCCGTGTGCTCCACGACGGCGACAACCCCGACGTCACGGTGCAGAGCGCCCTGGCGGGGGCCGGCTCCACCCTGGTGCCCCGACCGCTGGGGTATGTCGAGGGACGCTGGAGCGGACCGGACGGCAGCACGGCCGCGGGTCACCTGGCGTTCGCCCAGGAGTTCCTGCCCGGGGTGCAGGACGCCTGGCGCACCGCCCTGCTCGCCGCGCAGGACGACGCCGACTTCACCACCCGGGCGGCCGCGCTCGGGGAGGCCACCGCCGAGGTCCACCTGAGCCTGGCACAGGCCCTGGGCACCAGCCCGGTCGGCGCGGAGCAGCAGGCCGCCCTGGTGCAGCAGTGGCGTGAGCGATGCGCTACCGCCCTCGCCGAGGCACCCGAGCTGGCAGCCCATCGCGACGCCATCCTCGAGGTCTACGCGCAGGCAGCGGCGGGCGACTGGCCTGACCTGCAGCGCATCCACGGCGACTACCACCTCGGTCAGGTCCTGGACGTGCCCGATCGCGGGTGGGTGCTGCTGGACTTCGAGGGCGAGCCGCTGCGCGCGCTCGCCGAGCGCAACCTGCCCGATCTCGCCCTGCGCGATGTCGCCGGCATGGTGCGTTCCTTCGACTACGTCGCCGGCTCGCTGGCCCAAGAGCACGACGGGCTCGACCGCGGTGCGTGGGCCCGGAACGCGCGCCGGGCCTTCCTGGACGGCTACGCCCAGCGCAGCGGCACCGACCTGGACGACGTCAGCGCGCTGTTGGACGCCCTGGAGCTGGACAAGGCGCTTTACGAAGTGGTCTACGAGACGCGCAACCGGCCCTCCTGGGTCGCCATCCCCCGCACGGCCATCACGTCGCTGTTGCACCGACGTGCCGCCCCCAGCACCGACCCGACCCACGCCCGACCGACGGAAGAGATCATGGTGAGCGCACCGCATACCCCGAAGGCCCGTCCGCTGCCCGACCACGAGGTGGAAGCGCTGCTGCAGGGACGGCACGGCAACCCACACGGGCTGCTGGGTGCCCACCCGCACGACGGGGGTGTGACAGTGCGCATCGTGCGACGCCTGGCCCGTTCGGTGGCGCTGGTGCTCACCGGCGAGCGCCGGGTGCCGATGGAGCACGAGACCTCGGGCATCTGGACGGCGGTGCTGGACACCGACGAGGTCAGCGACTACCGGGTCGAGGTGACCTGGGACGACGGGGTGGCCCATCTGCAGGACGACCCCTACCGGTTCCTGCCCACCCTCGGCGAGATCGACCAGCACCTGATCAACGAGGGCCGGCACGAGCAGCTGTGGACGGTGCTCGGCGCGCACGTGCGCCGCTACGACGGACCGCTGGGCACGGTCGAGGGCACGTCCTTCGCGGTATGGGCCCCGCACGCCCAGGGGATCAACATCGTCGGCGACTTCAACCAGTGGGACAACTCCACCCACGCGATGCGGATGCTCGCCTCCTCCGGGATCTGGGAGATCTTCGTCCCGGGGGCGGGTGTCGGCACGCGCTACAAGTTCGACATCACCACGCCGCAGGGGCAGCGGGTGATGAAGGCCGACCCGATGGCGCGCGCCGCCGAGGCCCCACCGTCGTCAGCCTCCATCGTGACCGAGTCCACGCACGAGTGGGGTGACCAGAAGTGGGTCACGCGGCGCGACGAGACCCCAGTGGTGAGCGCGCCGATGAGCGTCTACGAGGTGCACCTGGCCTCCTGGCGCCAGGGGCTGTCCTACCGCGAGCTCGCCGACCAGCTGGTCGACTACGTCAGCGAGCTCGGCTTCACCCACGTCGAGCTGATGCCGGTGATGCAGCACCCCTACGGCCCGAGCTGGGGCTACCACGTCACCGGCTACTACGCCGCCGACGCCCGCCTCGGAGGTCCCGAGGACCTGAAGTTCCTCATCGACCGGCTGCACCAGGCCGGCATCGGGGTGCTGCTGGACTGGGTGCCCGGTCACTTCGCGACCGACCCCTGGGCGCTGTCCCGCTTCGACGGCACCCCCATCTACGAGCACCCCGACCCGCGCAAGGGCTGGCACACCGAGTGGGGCTCCTACGTCTTCGACTTCGGTCGGCCCCAGGTGCGCAACTTCCTGGTCGCCAATGCGCTGTTCTGGCTGGAGGAGTTCCACGCCGACGGCCTGCGGGTCGACGGGGTCGCCTCGATGCTCTACCTGGACTACTCCCGCGAGGACGGCGAGTGGGTGCCCAACCGCTACGGCAGCAACGAGTACCTCGAGGCGGTGGCGCTGCTGCAGGAGACCAACGCCACGGCATACCGCCGGCACCCGGGTGTGACGATCATCGCCGAGGAGTCCACCTCCTGGCCCGGGGTCACCAAGCCCACCGACGCCGACGGCCTGGGCTTCGGCTTCAAGTGGAACATGGGCTGGATGCACGACTCGCTGGACTACATCTCGCACGAGCCGGTCCATCGGCAGTACCACCACCACCAGCTCACCTTCTCGCTGGTCTACGCCTTCTCGGAGAACTTCATGCTGCCGATCAGCCACGACGAGGTCGTGCACGGCAAGGGCTCGCTGCTGCGCAGGATGCCCGGTGACCGGTGGCAGCAGCTGGCCAACCTGCGCGCCTACCTGGCCTTCATGTGGTGCCACCCGGGCAAGCAGCTGCTCTTCATGGGCTCGGAGTTCGCCCAGGAGTCGGAGTGGGCCGACGGGCGCAGCCTGGACTGGTGGCTGCTCGACCAGCCGGCGCACCGGGGTATCGCGGACCTGGTGCGTGACCTCAACACCGCATACAAGGAGGCGCCGGCGCTGTGGCAGCGCGACCACGACTCGTCGGGGTTCCAGTGGCTGGACGCCGACGATGCGGAAGGCAACACCTACTCCTTCCTACGCTGGGGCACACCGGACGCGGACGGCGAGCGCCCTGTGCTGGTGGCGCTGGCCAACTTCGGCGGCGCCCCGCGCGACGTGCGGGTCGGCCTGCCGCAGGGCGGCCGCTGGCGCGAGGCGATCAACACCGACGCCGACACCTACGGCGGGTCCGGGGTCGGCAACATGGGTGTCGTCACGGCCACGGACGAGCCGCACCAGGGGCAGCAGCACTCCGCGTCACTGGTGCTGCCACCGCTCGGCGTGCTGTGGCTGACCCCCGAGGCCAGGCAGGCCGCTGACGCAGCAGCCGAGCCGGAGACCTACTCGAGCAAGGAGCAGTGATGACATCGCACGAGCGCGCCGGTCAGGTCGCCCGCCCCGAGGACCTCGTGGACGTGGCGCACCTGGTCACGGCGTACTACACCACCGTGCCCGACCCGCAGGACGTGGCCCAGCAGGTGGCCTTCGGCACCTCCGGGCATCGGGGCAGCGCCCTGGACGGTGCCTTCAACGAGCAGCACATCCTGGCCACGACCCAGGCCATCTGTGACTACCGCAAGGGCGCGGGCATCCACGGGCCGCTGTTCATCGGCCGGGACACCCATGCGCTGTCCGAGCCGGCCTGGGCCAGCGCGCTGGAGGTGCTCGCCGCCAACGAGGTCACGGCCCTGGTCGACTCCGGTGACGGCTACACTCCCACCCCGGCGGTATCCCGGGCCATCCTGGCGGCCAACGAGGACCGCGCCGGCGCCGCCGTGGCCGACGGGATCGTGGTCACTCCCTCACACAACCCACCGCGCGACGGTGGGTTCAAGTACAACCCGCCCAACGGCGGCCCGGCCGACGCCGACGTGACCGGCTGGATCGCCGACCGCGCCAACGAGCTGTTGCGTGCCGGGCTCGACGGGGTGGCGCGCATCCCGTTCACGCGGGCCCGCGCAAGCGATCTCGTGCAGACCTACGACTTCATGGGCGACTACGTCGCGGCGCTGCCCCGGGTGCTGGACCTGGACAAGGTGCGCGAGGCCGGGGTGCGGATCGGCGCCGACCCGCTCGGCGGTGCCAGTGTCGACTACTGGCAGGCGATCGCCGACGCCCACCGGATCGACCTGACCGTGGTCAACCCCCTGGTCGACCCCACCTGGCGCTTCATGACGCTGGACGGCGACGGCAAGATCCGGATGGACTGCTCCTCGCCCAACGCTATGGCCTCGCTGATCCAGGCCAAGGACGACTACCAGATCAGCACCGGCAACGACGCAGACTCCGACCGGCACGGCATCGTCACCCCCGACGGTGGGCTGATGAACCCCAACCACTACCTCGCCGTGGCCATCGACTATCTCTACGGCGGGGCACGGCCGCAGTGGGGCGAGCAGATGGCGGTCGGCAAGACGCTGGTGTCCTCGAGCATGATCGACCGGGTCGCCGACGGGCTGGGCCGCACCCTGCTGGAGGTGCCGGTGGGCTTCAAGTACTTCGTGCCCGGCCTCCTGGACGGCAGCATCGGCTTCGGTGGCGAGGAGTCGGCCGGCGCGTCGTTCCTGTGCCACGACGGCTCGGTCTGGACGACGGACAAGGATGGGCTCATCCTGGCCCTGCTGGCCTCGGAGATCCTGGCGGCCACCGGGTCCACCCCCTCGCAACGGTATGCCGAGCTGACGCAGGCCTATGGCTCCCCCGCGTACGCCCGGCTCGACGCCCCGGCCGACCGGGAGGCCAAGGCCAAGCTCAAGAAGCTGTCGCCGGAGTCGGTCACGGCGACCGAGGTCGCCGGTGAGGAGATCACCGACATCCTCACCGAGGCTCCGGGCAACGGCGCGGCCATCGGTGGGGTCAAGGTGCTCACCAAGAGTGCGTGGTTCGCCGCGCGGCCTTCGGGCACCGAGGACGTCTACAAGATCTACGCCGAGTCCTTCCAGGGCCCCGAGCACCTGGCCCAGGTGCAGCAGGACGCCCAGCAGGTCGTGGACGCGGCCCTGTCCGGCTGAGCGGGACGACTGTTCGGCTCAGTAGCCCGACTGTTCGGCTCAGTGGCCCGGCTGGTGCACGATCTCGCACACTGATGCCTTGCGCGCGCAGGGCACGAGTGACCCGGATCGTGCACCAGTGACCCGGATCGTGCACCAGTGGGCGATCCCTTGCCATCGGCCGCCGTCGAGCGAGACACTCCCGAGATGCAGATCAGACATCAGGTGGTGACCTTCGACGCTGCGGACCTGTCCGCCGAGAGCGCATTCTGGGCCGGCGTGCTCGAGGGCACGGTTGATGTGGACGACGACTGGCACATGGTGCTGGTCGACGGCGCGCCACGGGTCGGCGTGCAGCTGGCGCCCGGTCACGTACCACCGGACTGGCCCGACGGGACACCCCAACAGATTCACCTCGATCTGTGGGTCGAGGACTACTCTTCGGCCCACGAGGCGGTCACGGCTCTCGGCGCGACGCTGCTCCGAGAAGCGACCGGGGCGTCATCGGGGGACGACTTCGCCGTCTACGCCGACCCGGCAGGCCATCCGTTCTGCCTGTGCTGGCTCGTGAGCAGTTAGCCGGAGGTCCACACCGGTACCGGCGCCGACTGGTGCGACTACCTCACCGGCCAGATCGGTCACCTGCGTGATCCGGCCGGGCGAACGTACCGCGCCTCAGAACAGGGCGTTGGTCAGGGCACGGCGGGCGGTGGCCACGCGCGGATCCTGCGTGCCGACCACCTCGAAAAGTCGCAGCAGGTGCTCGCGGGCCTGGTTGCGCTCCTCGCCTGCGGTGACCCGCACAGTGTCGATCATCCGGGCGAACGCGTCCTCGACGTGTCCGCCGACCACGTCCAGATCGGCGGCGGCGATCTGCGCTGGCACGTCGCCGGGACGCTGGGCGGCGGCCTCGCGGGTCGCCGCAGGGTCCAGCCCCTGCGTCCGGGTCAGCAGCTCGACCTGCCCCAGCCCGAGTCGAGCGTCGGCGTCACTCGGGTCCTGAGCCAGGGCCTGCTCGTATGCAGTGCGCGCGGCATCGAGGTCACCGCGCTCGATCGCCTCGAACGCGCTCTGGTGCAGCGGCGGCAGCTCGTCCGGCGCCTCTTCGTCCGCCACCTCCTCCTCGTCCGCCCCGACGTCAGCCCGCCCGGTCACGCCGTTGGTGGCGGCCGCCTGGAGGAACTGGTCGAACAGCGGCTGCAGCTGCGCGATGTCCTGCACACCGAGGTAGAACGGCATCGGCTGCCCCTGGATCAGCCCGAGCACCACCGGCAGGGAGTCGATCTGGCCGAACGTCTGCTGCAGCACCGGGGTCAGCGCCTGCATGATGCCGGGGTTTGCGCCGAGGTCGACGCCCACGACGACGAAGCGGCCCTCGTAGTCCCGCGACAGCGCGGCGAGCGCCTCGGCGTGCTGCAGCGAGTCGGGGACCTGGGCGGTCCACAGCACCAGCACGGTCGGCACGGTGCTGCTGCCCTTGACCACGGCCTCGAACGAGGCATCAGTGGCCTGGGTCAGACCAGCATCGGACGCCGTGCCGGCGCCCGAAGTGGCAGGGCCCGCGCCGGGCCGGGCGGCTGCCGGAGCCTTGCCCAGGCCGGAGAGGTCGACGGCACCGCGCAGCGCGGCGTTGGAGAATGGTTGCTGGGTCATGGCCTCATTGTCCTTGATCTCGCGGGTGCTGCGGTCGCGGCTCAGCTGCCGGAGGCGCCGACGATCTGCTCCCGCGCCGCGATCAGCTCGGGGGGCCCATCCTGCGCGGGCAGCCGCATCGCCACGAAGACGAGCGTGTCCAGCGTGGCGCGATCGGTCAGCACTTCGTCGTCGTTGAATGTCGTGAACGTGTCGGGCGGGATGAGCTGGCTGCCGGCGCGGACGTCGAACACGGTCTCCCGGTCGAGCACCCCGAAGGTGATGCCGGTGCCGTCCTCCTGCACGAGCGTCCAGTAGTCGTCTTTGGTGAGCGAGTTGGTCTCCCGCAGGGTCGCCTGTGCCGCCACCTGCTGCGCCTGCTCGGTGGCGCTCTTGCGCACCAGGGGGGCGTAGCCGTTGGTGCGCACGTCCGGGGCGTCCGAGGGCGGATAGTCGATGTAGTCGGCCAGGCCGGTCAGGGCCGTACCCGGCGGGGTCACGAAGTCCCCTCCGCCGGAGCGCAGCACCGGACTGCCGACGCTGCGCCGGTCGAAGGTCCCCACCTCGGTCTCGGGGAGCATCGGCGCCGACCACATGATGCGGAAGCCGCCCCCCGTTGCCGGACGGCTGAGCAGGTGCAGCTCGGGCAGGTCGCCCTTCGGAGTGGTCTGTACCAGGATCAGCTCGGGGCTCTGCTCGTCGGCACGGCTGACGGCCAGCACGTTGGGCTCGACGGGATCGGCTTCCAGGTTGCGCTCCGGCGGCTCTCCGGCCACCGGCTCCAGCTGGTCCGCCGCGAGCGCGGCCTCGCGCGCTGCCCCCCGGTATGCGGTCACGATGCCCTGCCGGGCCGGCTCGCCGTCGACCTGCGTGGACTCTGCTGCGCGGGTGAGCAGGGTCCGGGCCAGGCCCTCGGCCTCCTCAAGGCTGATCACGCCCTCGCCGACCGGGGCTGCCGTGACCACGTCGTCGTCGGCCCCCGCGGTCGCCTCGCCGGTGTCCCCGGTGGCGGAGGCGGCGTCACCCGAGGTGCTCTGTGCCGGATCGCCGCCGGCGCTGGTGGCCTCGCCGGATGACGAGCCGGTCGACGCGCCATCGTCGGTGGAGTCGCTGCACGCGGTCAGGAGCAGGGTCGCGGACAGCGTGGCCACAGCCACCAGGCGCAGGGATTGCATAACGAAATGGTAAACAGGAGCGGCAGTATTGGTGAAACGTGCTGGTCGCAGGTTCACCGCAGGACCACCGCCGCCACGGCGAAGGGGCGTCGTGCGACTCAGTCCGCGGTCGGCCGGTGAGCCCGCAGCACGACCGAGACCCCCGGCATACGACCCACCGGCAGGTAGCGCTCCAGGCGCACGATCCCCCCGAGCACGACGTTGACGAGGCGGGACGGCTCGTCGAGGTCGCTGCCCGTGCTGCGCCGGCGGGCCAGGGCGACGGCCGGGCGCAGCAGCACCATCCAGGACCGCGCCGACTCCACCTCCAGCCCGGCCCGCGCCAGGAGGGCCAGCACCGAGGAGCGGGTGTAGCGCCGGACGTGTCCGACGGCCTCGTCGTGGGCGGACCACAACCGGGGGTCGACCGGCACGGTGACCACCAGTCGCCCACCGGGTCGCAGCACGCGGCGGATCTCAGCTGCAGCGGCCGCGTCGTCCTCGAGGTGCTCCAGCACGTCCAGTGCCGTGACCAGGTCGAGGCTCGCGTCGGCGAACGGCAGATGGCAGGCGTCCGCGCGCAGTGTGGGCAGACCGCGCTCCGCAGCGACCAGCGCACCGTCGCGGGAGTACTCCAGGGCAGCGGCCGACCAGCCGAGGCCGGTGAGCACCTGGGTGTTGCCGCCGCCCGCCGCGCCCACGTCCAGCGCCGACCCCGGGTCGAGGTCGGCCAGCAGCCGGGCCAGCACGGCCCGCCGCTCGCGGTACCACCAGTGGCGCTGCTCGAGCCGAACCAGGGTCGCGATCTCGGTCGGGTCCATCTGGCGCCTAGAAGCGGGCCGGCTCGCGGTAGCCGCCCCACTCCCCGCGCAGCGCGTCGCAGATCTCGCCCAGCGTGGCCTCCGCCCGCACCGCCTCGAGCATCGCCGGGATCATGTTGTCCGCCGTCCGGGACACTTCGACCATCGCCTGCAGCGCGCCCCGCACTCCGGCATCGTCGCGCTGCTCGCGCCGCGTTCCGAGGGCGCTGACCTGATCGCGCTCCACCTCGTGGCTGACCCGCAGGATCTCCAGCTCGTGGCTGACCGACTCGGTGTGACAGTTGACCCCGACGATCTTCTTCTCTCCCTTTTCCAGCGCGAGCTGGTACTGGAACGCAGACTCCGCGATCTCGGCCGAGAACCACCCGTCCTCGATCCCACGCAGGATGCCGGAGGTCATCGGGCCGACCTCGTGCTCGACCTCGCCGTCCTCGCCGGTCGCCCGACCCGACTCGCCCATCGCCCTGATCGTGGCGAAGATCTTCTCGGCCTGCGCCTCGATCTGGTCGGTGAGCGCCTCGACATACCAGGACCCACCGAGCGGGTCGGCGACGTTGCCCACCCCCGTCTCCTCCATCAGCACCTGCTGGGTGCGCAGCGCGACCTCGGCGGACTGCTCGGTCGGCAGCGCGAGGGTCTCGTCCAGGGCGTTGGTATGCAGTGAGTTCGTCCCGCCCAGCACCGCAGCGAGGGCCTCGACGGCGGTGCGCACGACGTTGTTGAGTGGCTGCTGGGCGGTCAGCGAGACCCCGGCGGTCTGGGTGTGGAAGCGCAGCCAGAGCGCCTTCTCGTCGGTGGCGCCGTAGACGTCGCGCATCCACCGCGCCCAGATCCGGCGGGCGGCGCGGAACTTGGCGATCTCCTCGAAGAAGTCCAGGTGGGAGTCGAAGAAGAAGGACAGCCCCGGCGCGAAGACGTTGACGTCCAGCCCCCGGGACTGGCCGAGCTCGACATACCCGAAGCCGTCGGCGAGGGTGAAGGCGAGCTCCTGCGCGGCCGTGGATCCGGCCTCGCGGATGTGGTAGCCGGAGACGGACAGCGGCTTGTAGGCCGGGATGGTCGAGGACGTGTACTCCATCAGGTCGCCGATCAGGCGCAGGTGCGGCTCAGGCGGGAAGAGCCACTCCTTCTGCGCGATGTACTCCTTGAAGATGTCGGTCTGCAGGGTGCCGTTGAGGGTGGTGATGTCGACACCCTGCCGCTCGGCGGCCACGAGATACATGCAGAACACCGGCACCGCCGGCCCGCTGATCGTCATCGAGGTGGTGACGTCGGACAGCGCGATGTCGGAGAACAGCAGGTCCATGTCGGTGGCCGAGTCGATGGCTACCCCACAGTGGCCGACCTCGCCGGGACATCGCGGGTCGTCGGAGTCCAGGCCCATCAGCGTGGGCATGTCGAAGGCGACCGAGAGGCCGCCGCCGCCCCTGGCCAGGATCATCTTGTAGCGCTCGTTGGTCTGCGTGGCGTTGCCGAAGCCGGCGAACTGGCGGATCGTCCAGGACCGGCCGCGGTAGCCGGTCGGGTAGAGCCCTCGGGTGTAGGGGAACTCGCCGGGCCAGCCGATCCGCTCCATCCGCTCGTCGCTCGCCTCGGCCTGCGGTGCCGGACCGTAGACCGGCTCGACCTGCATACCGGACAGGGTGGTGAAGTCGGCGTCGCGGACCCGACCGGCGGCGACCGCCTGGTCGTAGCGCGCCTGCCACGCGGCCCGCCCGGACGGGGTGGTCGAGCGATCGCTCTGCTGGTCAACAACACTGTCGGACATGACCTCACCGTACCCGTCGACCGCTGACCAGTCGCTCGAGGCCGAGGTAGACCAGGTAGAGCGCCAGCAGCACCACGGTGACGTGCAGCAGGAACGCCAGGGCGACTCCCACGATCACCCCGGCGGGCCACTGGGAGCCCCACGTGGCAGCCAGGGCACTGGGGATGACCAGCGCGAAGAACGCGCCTCCCGCCAGCTCCTCCGGCCAGGGTCGCTGACCCATCCAGGGCAGCACGTCCCACACGTCGAGGAAGTCCAGCGTGGCCAGGCCGCCCAGGATGCTCACCACCCCGACCAGGAGGATCAGGGCGAGGCGGTCGACCAGCCGCCGCCCGTCCCACATCGTGGCGCAGGTGACCGCCGACCACATCAGCCAGGCCCGTACCTTGCCGGTGCCCAGGCCGATCATGGCCTCGCGGAAGATCAGGTCGGCCTCTGCCCGATCCACCGGCGGACCGAGGTAGTCCTGCTCGTCGACCAGCGCGTCGTGCACCACGGCTGCGGGCAGGAAGTCGCCGATCCTGGGCACCAGCCAGGTGAACACCCGGGGCACCGAGGCCAGGTCGGTGGAGAACGTCTCCAGGTCGGCCGGCACCACGAACGGCTCGTCGTAACGCTTCGAGCGGTAGCCGATCCGCCGCAGCAGGCTGAAGTCGCGCCCGTCGACGCTGAGCAGCTCCAGTCGAAGTGACCCGCCGTCTTCGGCGTCGAAGAACTCACCCATGGGTCCACCCTGGCAGGCACCCGCCCGCCCGGCCAGCGACGGCCACCCCCCGGTCCAGCAACGGCTCCCCGGTCTCTTGGCCTCTGCAGTCGTGTCGTCAGGGCACGTCGTGCTGGTCGGCCGTCTCGGCACCGTCCGCGGCGAAGCCGTGCCGCTGATAGAAGCGGATGGCTCGCTCGTTGCCCGTGGCCACCCATAGGTATGCCGGTCCGTCGCCGAGCACCTCGGCCATCAGTCGCTGCGCCAGACCGGTCCCCTGGTGCTCGGGCACCAGGTTGATCGCCCACAGCTGGTATGCCGTCGGCGCGTCCTCGTCGCGGGCGGGCCCGACGCAGATGAAGCCGACGATGCCGTCCTCCCGATCCTCCGGGACCCGCGCCGTGTCACCGGCCTCCAGCGCCCAGGCACCGTCGACCCCCGTCAGCCGCTGCCGCCAGCCGCTGCCGCCAGCCGCGGGCGAACCGCTCGGGCGACAGCGCGGCATACGTCTGCGCACTCATCGACCCGGCATACGTCTCCTGCCAGACGCGGCAGTGCACCCGGCCCAGCGCCTCGGCGTCCAGCGGCACCGGTGGCCGCACGACATACGGCGAGCGCTCAGCCATCGGAGTCCCGGAGGCGCTCCTCCACCCGGTCGACCTTGGAGGTCAGCTGTCCGGTGTAGCCGGGGCGCAGGTCGGCCTTGAGCACCAGGCCCACCCGGTCGGAATGCTGCGCCACGACGTCGCAGGCGTCCTTGATGACGGTCATGCACTCGTCCCATTCGCCCTCGATGGTCGAGAACATCGAGGTCGTCTCGTGCGGCAGGCCGGAGGCCCGCACCACGCGGACGGCGTCGGCGACGGCCCGGCTCACCGAGCCGTCGGAGTCGGAGTCGGCCGAGCCGGACGGGGAGATCGAGAAGGCGAAGAGCATGACGTCACGGTACGCCTCAGGCGTTCGGCATCACCGCAATGACCGGTGGTGGCGGACTGGACTAGACTTAGTCCATGGAGACCTTGAACGTGCACGCAGCCAAGACGCACCTGTCCCGGCTGCTCGATCGCGTGGAGGCGGGTGAGGAGATCGTCATCGCCCGCAACAACCGCCCGGTCGCGCGCCTGGTCGCCTACGCCGGAGAGCCGATCCGGTCACCCGGGCGGCTGCGCGGTCTGCTGCAGATCGCCGAGGACTTCGACGACCCCCTGCCCGATGACCTCATGGAGGCGTTCGAGGACGTGACTGCCCCCCACCGGCCGGAGGGCGGGGATCACGCAACGCCACCCGAGCAGATCTGAGGCAGTGCAGGTGTCGCTGCTCCTGGACACCCACGTCTTCCTGTGGTGGCTCGCGGACCACCCACGACTCTCTCGCGAGGCGAGGACGGCGATCGGCGACGGGTCGGCCCGAGTGTTCGTCAGCGCCGCCACGCTCTGGGAGGCCGAGATCAAGGCTGCCCTCGGACGCCTCCACCCTGCCGCGGTCGACCTGGCCGCCGAGGTGGCGGCGAATGGCTTCACGGAGCTGGCCGTCACCGGCCGGTACACCCGGACCGCCGCGCTGCTGCCTGCGCACCACACTGACCCCTTCGACCGCATGCTGGTCGCCCAGGCGCAGACCGACGGCCTGCGCCTGGTTACCGCAGACCGCACCCTTCAGCGCTACGACGTACCGCTCCTGCTCTCGAGCTGAGCCAGCCGTAGGAGCGCTGGCGCCGTCCGGGGCTCAGGTGAGCTCGGTCAGGACTCGGTCCGCGGCGGTATACGGGTCCAGGGTGCCCTCGACCACCTGATCGGCGACCTCGGGCAGCGAGGAGCCGCGGCTCAGGTCGCCCATCCGGCTGCGCAGCCGGGCCAGCACGATGGCCTCGACCTCGCGGGCAGCGCGTCGAGCACGTCGCTCGCGCAGCTCGCCGGTCTCCTGCAGCCGCGCCCAGTGCTTGTCCAGCCCCTCCAATGCCTCATCGGCACCCTCGCCCCGGTCGGCCATCGTCTTGACCACCGGCGGGCGCCACAGCCCCGGCTCGGTGCGGTCGCCGAGGCTGATCATGTGCCGCAGCTCGCGCACGGTGGCATCGGCGCCGTCGCGGTCGGCCTTGTTGACCACGAAGACGTCGCCCACCTCCAGGATGCCGGCCTTGGCCGCCTGCACGCCGTCGCCCATGCCCGGGGCCAGCAGCACCACCGTGGTGTCAGCCAGCGCGGCGATCTCGATCTCGCTCTGCCCCACGCCCACGGTCTCCACGACGATCACGTCGCACCCGGCGCCGTCCAGCACCCGCAGCGCCTGCGGCGTCGCCCAGGCCAGCCCGCCCAGGTGGCCACGCGTGGCCATGGAACGGATGTAGACCTCGGGGTCCAGCACGTGATCGCCCATCCGGATCCGGTCGCCCAGCAGCGCCCCGCCGGAGAACGGCGAGGTCGGGTCGACGGCCAGCACCCCCACCCGCAGCCCGCGCTCGCGGAACGCGCGCACCAGCATCGTCGTGGTCGTGGACTTGCCCACCCCGGGGCTGCCGGTCAGCCCGATGATCCAGGCCCGGCCGGTATGCGGTGCCAGCGCCGCCATGACGTCACGCAGGGCGGGGTCGGCGTTCTCGACCAGGCTGATCAGCCGGGCCACCGCACGGGGGGCACCCGAACGGGCCGACTCGACCAGGGTGGGGACGTCGACGTCACGGCGGGATCGCACGCGGCTCCGGCCTCAGGACCCGGCGGGGACGCGCACGATCAGGGCGTCACCCTGGCCGCCGCCGCCGCACAGAGCGGCGGCACCAACCCCGCCGCCCCGGCGAGCCAGCTCCAGGGCCAGATGCAGCGTGATCCGGGCCCCCGACATACCGATCGGGTGGCCGAGCGCGATGGCGCCGCCGTCGACGTTGACCCGCTCCGGGTCCAGCTCGAGCTGCTCGATCGAGGCCAGTCCGACGGCCGCGAACGCCTCGTTGATCTCGACCAGGTCCAGGTCCGCCGGCTCGATGTCCTCCTTGGCGCAGGCCGCCGCGATGGCCCGGGCCGGCTGGCTCTGCAGCGTCGAGTCCGGGCCGGCCACGACCCCGTGCGCGCCGATCTGGGCCAGCCACTCCAGCCCCAGCTCCTGCGCCTTGGCCTTGCTCATCACGACGACGGCACACGCACCGTCGCTGATCGGCGAGGCGGACCCGGCAGTGATCGTGCCGTCCTTGCGGAAGGCCGGGCGCAGCTTGCCCAGCGACTCCGCGGTGGTGTCCGGGCGGATGCCCTCGTCGGCGCTCACCGGCACCGGGTCGCCCTTGCGCTGCGGCACCGGCACCGGCGTCACCTCGGCGTCGAACCGGCCCTCCTGCGCTGCGGCCGCAGCCCGATGGTGGCTGCGGGCCGCGAAGGTGTCCTGCTCCTCCCGGGTGAAGTGCGAGGCAGCCTCACCCTGACCTGCCTGCGGGTCGTTGGCGTCTTCGGTCAGCGCCCCCATCGCCACGTCGGTGAAGACGTCCCACAGGCCGTCCAGGGCCATGTGGTCGCGCATCGTCACGTCGCCGTACTTGTAGCCCGCGCGGGTCTTGGGCAGCAGGTGCGGCGCATTGGTCATCGACTCCATGCCCCCGGCCACCACGATCTCGAACTCACCGGCCCGGATCAGCTGGTCGGCCAGTGCGATGGCGTCGATTCCGGACAGACACACCTTGTTGATCGTCAACGCCGGCACGGTCATCGGGATGCCGCCCTTGACCGCCGCCTGCCGGGCCGGGATCTGGCCCTCCCCGGCGGTCAGCACCTGACCCATGATCACGTAGTCGACCTGGTCACCGCTGACCCCTGAGCGCTCCAACGCGGCCGCGATGGCCACCCCGCCCAGGTCGGTGCCGGACAGGTCCTTCAGCGAGCCAAGCAGCCGTCCCATCGGCGTGCGGGCTCCGGCCACGATGACGGACGGGCTGGCGGTAGACATGACGGATCTCCTCTGCGAACGACGGTGTCGGTCCGGTCACTCTAACCGTCCAGCGCACCGGCCAGCGGGCCGCTCAGCCGGCCAGCCACGACCGTCCCGGCGACCGGCATCCCGAGCAGTCCGGCCGCCTGCGCGGCACTGTCCCCGGGCGCGAGCGGATCGGCGTCGATCAGCACGAGGTCGCCACGCGCCCCGGGCCGCAGCCGCTGTCCGTCGACCGACGCCGCGAGCGCCTGGTGCGCGCTCAGCGCCTGCTCGGGGTGCCACGCCGCCGCGTGGACGGGCCCCCGGTGGACCGCCGTGGCCATGCTCAGCCACGGGTCCAGCGGTGCCACCGGCGCGTCGGAGCCGAGCACGACGGGTATGCCGTGGGCCAGCAGCCCGGCCACGACGAACGTCCGCTCGGTCCGGTCCGGCCAGCACTGCTCGGTGACCGAGCGGTCGTCCAGCAGGTGGGCGGGCTGCACGCTGGCCCGCACCGGCAGCCGGGACCAGCGCGGCAGGTCGGCGGGACGCAGCAGCTGGGCGTGCTCGATGCTGCCCTGTGCCCCGGTCGCCGCAAAGACGTCAAGGGCCGCGGCCACCGCCGCGTCGCCCAGGGCATGCAGCGCCGTGCTCAGACCGCGGGCATGGGCCAGCCCGACCAGCTCGCGCATCTGCTCCGGGGTGACGTTGGCCCGCCCCGACGGGGCCGCGAGGGCGGCGCCGTCGGCATACGGCTCGCAGCACCAGGCCGTGCGGGTGTTGAGCGAGCCGTCCGAGATGATCTTCAGCGGCCCCTGGGTGACCAGCCCGTCCGTCCCCGGCACGGCATCCCCGTCGGCGCGCCCGGTGGCCAGGATCTCGGCCAGCCGGCCCGGATAGACCCCGGCGCGCACCCGCCACGGCCCGACCCCCACGGCATACCGGGCGGGCCACTGCTCCCAGCTGCCGCCGAACTCCAGGTCCACAATGCCGACCACGCCCAGGCTTCGGGCGTGCCACACCGCCTGGGCGATCGCCTGCTCCGCCTCCTGCGCCGCGCCGGGCAGGCAGTCGAGCAGGGCATAGATCGCAAACCACTCGTCCTCCTCGACGATGCCGTCGCGCAGCGGCACCCCGAGCCGGATCAGGGCAGCGGAGTTGAGCCAGCCGTGATGGCCGTCACCGCTGATCAACACCACGGGCGCCGACCCGGTGACGGCGTCGAGCTCGGCCACGTTGGGCTGCCGCTCCCACTGCGCCGACCGGTGCCCCCAGGCGGTCAGCACCCCGGTGGGGGTGCGCGCTCCCCCATCGCGCAGCGTGCGGACGACCAGGTCGAGCAGCTCCTGGGGTGAGCGGACAGCGGAGGTGTCGAGCCGGGTCAGTCCCAGGGCCGACTGGGTGAGGTGGACGTGCTGGTCCCAGAGGCCGGGGACCACCCACCGACCCTCCGCCGCCACCCGAGGCACCCCGGGTGGGGCGTCCAGCCCCCGCCCGACCTCGGCGACCACACCGTCGCGGACCAGCAGGTCCACCGGGTCGCCCGGGCCCGCCGACGGTGGCTCGCGTTCGGCTGACTCACCAAGCGGCACCACGCGGGCACCGCGCACCAGCAGGTCGTCCATGGCCGCACCGTATGCCGTGCCGGTCTCGGTTGCCGTGTCAGGGTGTCCCGCCGCCCGCCGGGTGAGTACGCTGCGAAGCATGACCGGACCGGGGGGCGAGCTCGTCACCCTCGCCGTCGCCGTCGACCACGTCGGACTCGCCGTGGCCGACCTCGACGCGGCCATCCGCTGGCACGCCGACATGCTCGGCCTGCAGGTGGTGCACGAGGAGACCAACGAGGAGCAGGGCGTGCGCGAGGCCATGCTGGCTGCCCCCGGCGCTCCGCCAGGATCGGCGCAGGTCCAGCTTCTGGCGCCGCTGCGGCCCGACTCCGCCATCGCGCGCTTCCTGGACCGATCCGGACCGGGTCTGCAGCAGCTGGCCTACCGGGTGCGCGACGTCGACGTCGCCGGCGAGACGCTGCGGGCCCGGGGCGTGCGGCTGCTCTACGACACCGCCCGCCGGGGCACCGGCGGGAGCAGGATCAACTTCGTGCACCCCAAGGACGCCGGCGGGGTGCTGGTCGAGCTGGTCGAACCACCCCGATGAGCGCACACGAGGACTCCGATCCCCCGGTGCGTCGGCTGCGAGTGCCCAGTCGGCTCAACCCTGTCACCGTGCCCCGGGTCGGGGCCCGGGCGGTGCAGCGCTGGCAGGACTACCGGGAGCGCCAGCTGGAGCTGCTGGCCGAGAGCAACGAGCTGCGGCGGGAGATGTGGGAGCGCCCGCAGCCGCGGCCCGCTGCCCCGCCGGAGACCGCGCCCACCGGACCATCACAGCGCTTGGTCGCGCTGAGCTCCCCCTTCTTCATCGGCTTCGTCGGGGCGCTCGGCGTGTTGACCGCGATCTTCCTGGCCGGCAACCTGTCGCGGCTGTCCGCCGTGCTGACCGTGCTGGCGATGGCGCTGTTCCTGACGCTGGTGCTCAACCCCATCGTCGAGGTCTTCACCCGGCGCGGGATGCGGCGGCAGATGGGCGTGCTGATCGTGTTCAGCGGGCTGATCGCGGTCTTCGCGGCCCTGGGCTACCTGGTCGCCCCACCCGTGGTCGAGCAGACCACGACCTTGGTCGAGCGCACCCCGCGCTATCTGGAGGACCTGGCGGGCGCCTCGTGGGCCACCCAGCTCAATGCGCAGTTCGACATCTCGCAGCGGATGACCACCGAGTTCGACGCGCGGATGAGCGACAACGCCTTCGTCTCCACCGTCTTCGGCGGCGTGCTGGGTGCGGCCGGGTGGGTCGCCGGTGGCGTTGTGGGCTTCCTGACCACGCTCATTCTCACGCTCTACCTGCTGGCCACACTGCCCTCCGTCAAGGACGGCGCCTACAAGCTGGTGCCGGCCAGCAGGCGGCCCCGGGTCATCGCCCTCGCCGAGGAGATCATGCGCCGGGTGGGCTCCTACGCCCTCGGGCAGATCTCGGTCGCCTCGATCAACGCGTTCTGCACCTGGGTGCTGCTGGAGGTGCTGGGTCTGCCCTACCCGGTGGTCCTGGCCGTGCTCGTCGGCTTCCTGGGGCTCATCCCCATGATCGGCGCCATCCTGGGCGCTGTGATCGTCGCCTCGGTCGCGCTGGCCCAGGACCCCACGCTGGCGCTGGTGGTCGTCATCTACTACGTGGTCTATCAGCAGATCGAGAACTACGTCATCGTGCCGCGCATCATGGCCCGCACGGTCTCGGTGCCCGGCGCGGTGACCGTGACGTCGGTGCTGATCGGGGGCACCCTGCTCGGGGTGCTCGGGGCGCTGGTGGCGATCCCGATCGCGGCCGGGCTGCTGCTGCTCTACGAGGAGGTCGTGGTGCCGCGCCAGTCGCGGCTCTGAGGCAGGGTCGCGCTCAGCCGTCGTGCCCCACGACCAGCGACTCCTCGACCTCCCAGGTGAGCGCCTCGTGGTCGGGGACGACGGTGCGCACGATCTCCTCCAACGCGCGCCGCACGAAGGTCTCCCCCACCCACAGGTGCTTGGCCCCGTCGACGCCGACGATCTGCGCCTGCTCCAGCGGGGCGAACCGGCGCCGCGCCTCCTGCGGCCGCAGGTAGTCGTCGAGCTCGGGCACCAGGGCCAGCACCGGCTTGCCGGTCTGCGCCCAGTGCCGCAAGTGCTCCTCTCGGGCGAACCGCAGCGGCGGGCTGAGCAGGATCGCCCCCTCGATCGCCGGGTCGGCGCCGTGCATCAGCGCCAGGTCGGTGCCGAACGACCAGCCCAGCAGCCAGGGACGCGCCAGCTCGTGGAAGTCCGCGAACTCGATGGCCGCCGCGACGTCGAAACGCTCGCCGTCGGCCTCGTCGAAGGCCCCCTCGCTGGTGCCGCGCGGCGAGCTCGTCCCCCGCGTGTTGAACCGCAGCACGGCCAGGTCGGCCAGGGCCGGCAGCCGGTAGGACGCCTTCTTGAGCACGTGGCTGTCCATGAACCCGCCGTGCGTGGGCAGCGGGTGCAAAGTGACCAGCGTCGCGACCGGCTCGCGGTCCGCGGGCAGGGCCAGCTCACCGACCAGCGTGAGCCCGTCGGCGGTATGCAGCTCGATCTCCTCACGCCGCGCCGCCAGCACGGTGTTGGCTCGGATCGACTCCATGGCCGCTCACCCTAGTCCTCGTCCAGTCCCCTGGTGGGCGCAGGCTCAGGCGAAGGAGCCACCCGGGCGGCGGCGGTCGCGGGCGGCCCAGCAGGCGGTGTGCCAGTGTCGCCGGTTGTCCAGACCCTGCATCGCGTCCTGCGGCCAGACGACGGTATGCGGGGGCGCGGCGCTGACCTGCTGCTGGCAGCCGGGGCAGCGGAACTCGCGCCCGGAGTCCGAGCCGCGGACCTGACGCACTGACCAGACCTGACCGGCATACGTCACCGAGGTCGTGCCGACCGGCATCGCGCCGGCCCGCGGACCGGCTGCCCCGGCGCTGCCCGGACCTCGGGGTCGACCCCCTCGGCGCGGCCGGTTGGACCGGGGCATCAGCCCGTGAACGGCCGATCGAGCAGCACGTGCTCCACCAACAACGGCGAGGGCACCAGATGTGCCTGGAACCCGTCGGTGCCGGTCAGCAGCTCCTCGCACACAGCGAGCACCTCATCGGCGCCGATGCGGTCGATCATCGCGAAGGGCCCCATCGGATAGCCCAGGCCGTACTGGATCGCGGTGTCGACGTCGGCGACCGAGGCGTAGCCCTGCTCGCACATCCGCACCGCGTCATTCAGGTGCGGCACCAGCAGTGCGTCGACGACCAGGCCGGTCCGGTCGCGGCAGACCACCGGCTCCGCACCCATGGCGGTGACGACGGCGCGCAAGGTGTCCACGGTCACCGTCGAGGTGGCGACGGTGCGGCCGATCTCGATGACCTGACCGTTGCCCGTGGGCGCATGCATCCGCAGCACGGCGCTCTCCTCGGGCCGGCCGGAGCGCGCCGCGAGGGCGGCCGCGGAGTAGCTGTTGGCCGTGGCGAGCACGGTCCCCGGCGCGGTCACCTCGCCGAGCCGGGCGAACAGCTCGTCGGCGTCGCTGCCCTGGCCCGCAACGTCACCCGTGTCGCCCGCCACCTCTTCCTGAGCCTCTTCCTTGGCCTCGATGACCAGCCCGACATCGGCCAGCGGCTCCAGGTCACTCGGGTCGTCGGCGTGCGTCACGGCATACCCACCCTCGGTGAGGCGAGCGACCAGCTCATCGGCGAGGGCGCCCGTGCCGACGACCCCGACGGCCCGCAGCTCGCGCGGTTCTCCGGGCGCCGGCGTGTCGTCGTCGGCGACGACCTGAGCGCCGCCGGCCTTGGCGTAGGTGTAGAAGCCGCGTCCGCTCTTGCGGCCCGTCCGCCCGCACGTCACCAGCTGCTGCAGCATCGCGCTGGGGGCGTGCAACGGGCTGCGGCTGTGGGTGTAGATGACCTCGCCGATGTGGTCGCAGACATCGAGACCGATCAGGTCCATCAGGGTCAGCGGCCCCATCGGCAGCCCGGCGCCGACCCGCATCGCCGTGTCCAGGTCCTCCCGGCTGACGTGCCCGTGCTCCAGCATCCGCATCGCGGAGTTGAGATAGCCGAACAGCAGGTAGTTGGCCACGAAGCCGGCGCGGTCACCGACGACCACGGGCTTCTTGCCCAGCCGTTGCGCGACATCGGCGACGCTCGCGGTCACCTCGGGATCGGTGCCCAGGGTGGTGATCACCTCGACCAGCTTGAGCACTGGGGCGGGGTTGAAGAAGTGCATCCCGACGACCCGCCCGGGGTGTGCCGTGGTCGCGGCGATCTGGGTGATCGACAGGCTGGAGGTGTTGCTGGCCAGCACGGCGTCGGGGCGCACGATGCCGTCCAGCTCCCCGAAGACGGCGCGCTTCAGGTCGATCGTCTCCGGGACCGCCTCGACCACCAGGTGGGCGGGGGCGAGGTCGGCCATCTGCGTACTGATCGTGATCCGGTCCAGGATCTGCTGCTGCCCGGCCTTGTCGAGCTTGCCCTTGGCGACCGCGCGGTCGGTGGAGCCCTGCAGGATGGCCCGGCCGCGATCGGCATACGGGGTGGTCGTCTCGACACCGATCACGGTGCACCCGCCCCGGGCGAAGACCTCGACGATCCCGGCACCCATGGTGCCCAGACCGATCACGCCGACGGTGTTGATCTCACTAGCCATGCCGCGATCCTCTCACCGCTTCACGCAGTTGGCCCGGCTAGGGTATGCCGTCGTGCGGGTGGTGATCGCGAGGTGCAGCGTCGAGTACCAGGGGGCCCTGCAGGCCCACCTGCCGCTGGCGACCCGGCTGTTGATGGTCAAGGCCGACGGCTCGGTGCTGGTGCACTCCGACGGCGGCTCCTACAAGCCGCTGAACTGGATGGCGCCGCCCTGCTCGATGGCCGAGCTCACTCCGGAGCCTGCCGAGACCGACGAGGGCGTCGTGTCGGTGTGGCTGGTGCGGCACGGCAAGCGGGAGGACACGCTGCGGATCCGACTGCACGAGGTGCTCAGCGACACCGCGCACGACCTGGGCATCGACCCCGGGCTGGTCAAGGACGGCGTGGAGTCCCAGCTGCAGGCGCTGCTCGCGGAGCACATCGAGACTCTGGGCCGGGGGTGGAGTCTGCTGCGCCGGGAGTTCCCCACGGCGATCGGGCCGGTCGACATCATGTGCCGGGATGACGTCGGCGCCACGGTCGCCGTGGAGATCAAGCGGCGCGGTGACGTCGACGGGGTCGAGCAGCTCACCCGCTATCTGGAGCTGCTGAACCGCGACCCGCACCTGGCCCCGGTCAGCGGCATCTTCGCCGCCCAGGTGATCCGGCCGCAGGCGCGCACCCTGGCCACCGACCGGGGCATCCGCTGCGTCACTCTCGACTACGAGGCGCTGCGCGGGGTCGACGACGCCGAGCACCGGCTGTTCTGAGGCTGCTGTGCAGACCCCCGGGCGATCGATCGAAGCCACCGCTGCGTCTCGCAGGGTCTGCGCAGGTGCACCACCGGCACGCCGTCCGGATCGGCCGCCCACGCCCGGATGCGCCGGCGCTTGCGCGCGAAGGACCGGAAGTGCCACACCAGGATCGAGTCCCGGAGAGCGCTTGGCTCCAGGTTTCCACGTTGCCGTTGCACATGGACTCCTGGTTGCGCAGCCGACGCGCTGTGCGCCGCAGCAGCAGGTGAGCGAGACCCAACGGGGGTAGTCCAAAGCCACCATCACCTGCGCCCGGCTCAGCACCACGTCGCGCCAGTGACCGTATGCCGTGTCGAGCACCCACTGCATGCCGTGTCGAGCACCCACTGCTGCTCGGCACAGATCCGCGCGGCGATCCCACGCTGATCTGGCACGGGGCGCTCCGTCCATCCCGGAAGCCAGCCGATCTCCTCGTCGGCCAGGTGACACGGCAGGCCGAGGACGTCGGCGATCTGCAGCGCCAGGGTGCTCTTGCCCGAGCCGGTGACCCCGTAGACCAGAACTCGCTGTGGACTGGACACGCGCCCATGATGCCGGAGCGCGGCCCCATGCCGCAGAGATGAGGAGTTGCCGCCCTGTGGTGCATTCGGTGCCGAGTGTCACCGTATGCAACGGGATTGGCGCGCCAGGCGGTGAACTCAGCGCCGAGTGTCACCTTGCGCACCGGCTGTGCCGGCGGGCTGAGGTCCTGGCCGATCGATCGGGGCGAGGGGTCCCGGCGATGCGGCACAATCGCGGCATGACCCGTCAGGCCGCGATTGCCGCGCCCAACCCGATCTCCACCCAAGCCGGACAGGTGGCGCTGGCGCACGGTGGCAACGCCGTCGACGCCGCCCTGGCGGCCATGATCGTCGCCTCGGTCACCGAGCCCGGACTGATCAGCCCGCTGGGTGGTTGCTACGTCAACGTCTGGCCGACGAGCGGCGACCCTGTCGTGGTCGACGGCAACGTGGAGATGCCGGGGCGCGGCGCACCGCGCGAGCGGTTCGGTCAGGGACTGATCGAGTGCACCACCACCTACGGGGGCGGGCTGACGACCTACGCGGGGCCCGGCTCGGTCGCCACACCGGGGATGTTCGCCGCGATGGGCTGGGTGCACGAGCACCACGGACGGGCCCCGTGGGCCGAGCTGTTCGACCCCGCGGTGCGAGCGGTGGCCCAGGGCTTCCCGGTCAGCCAGACGGCGGCCAGCTACAGCGCCCTGGTCTCTGACAACATCTTCGGGTGGGACCCGGTGACCCGCCGCGTCTACACCGACGACGGGTCGGGTCTGCCGGGCGGGCACATCGTCACCGACCCCGACCTGGCGCGCACCCTGGAGCAGATCGGCGCCGAGGGGGCCGCGACGGCATACACGGGGGACCTGGCGCGCAGCATCGTCGCCGACATGGACGAGCGGGGTGGCCTGGTCACGCTGGCCGACCTCGCGGCATACCGCCCGGTGGTGCGACTTGCCCTGCACACCCACCTGGGCGACTGGGACCTGGCCTGCAACCCGCCGCCGGCGATCGGCGGGCCGGTGCTGACCGCGATGCTGCGCCTGCTCGCCGACGCCGACCGGCCGGTGACACCGGGGGTCACGGCCGACGTCATGCGCCGGGTGCTGGACCTGCGGCTGCAGCGCGTCGACATCGCCCCCGACCTGGAGGCCGCAGGCGTCTCGCTGCTGCGCGACATCAGGGGCATGGGTGGTCTGGGACTGCCCACCTCGGCCTCCACCGCGCACGTCTCGGTGGCTGCCAGCGACGGG